>NZ_OZ252217.1:2580758-2901791 GCF_965249125.1 Pelagibacterium sp. | reverse complement strand
GGGCACCTCAACTGGCCGGAAAGCTGGACATGATCCCCGGGCGCACCAACACGTTGACCGTAACGGCGACAGAGGAGGGGATCAGCCGGGGACAATGCGCCGAATATTGCGGCGGGGCCCATGCCCTGATGGCGTTCCATCTTGTGGCGCAAGCGCCCGAAGAGTTCGGCGCGTGGCTCGAGGCAGAGGCGAACGTGGCGGCTGAGCCCCAGACCGATATGGCCAGCGAGGGGCAAACCCTTTTCGCCCAGTCCGGATGCGGGGCTTGCCACGCCGTGCGCGGCACCAGAGCGCGCGGAACCATCGGGCCCGATCTCACCCATGTGGGAAGCCGGCATTCGCTTGCCGCGGCAACGCTTCCCAACACAGCCCAAGCCTTTGCGCGGTGGATCGACGACAACCAGCACATCAAACCGGACAACAAGATGCCAGACTACGAAATTCTGTCCGAACGCCAGATCGAAGCCCTTGCAGTCTATCTCGAGGGCCTTCAATGATGATCGATTTTTCAGGGTTTTCCATCTGGATCAATCTTGCGGTCTTTGCGGTCGCCGCCATCATTGTCTGGCTGGCGGGCGCACGGATCACCCATTACGCCAACGCCATAAGCGACAAGACCGGCATCGGCCAGGCTGCCATCGGCTTGCTGCTGCTGGCCGGTGTTACCTCGCTGCCCGAAATCGGCGCCACAGTCACTTCGGCCGCAACAGGCGCCTCGGCGATGGCCATCAACAATCTGTTCGGCTCGATTGCGGCCCAGGTGGTTATCCTGGCCATCGTCGATCTGGTCATCGGGCGCAGGGCGCTGACCTCTTCGATTCCCGACCCCATGGTCATTCTGCAGGGCGGGTTGAACGTGTTGCTTATCTCGATTGTTGCGGCCGGCATGGTGGTCGGCGATTTCCCCATTCTCGGTATTGGCGCCTGGGCCTGGATCTGTGGCGCAGCCTACGCTTTCGCCGTCTATATCCTGGCCAACTCTCAAGGGCGAAAATCCTGGGTCGCGGCTCATGCCGGACATGTCGATGAAAGGCTGCTCGATCAGCAGGCCGCCGCGGAAAAAAAGGCCAGCAAACGGCACGGTCAACATTCTTTGCGCGGGCTGATCTGGCGGACGGCAGGCCTGGCCCTGGCCATTCTTGTTGCCGGCTATCTTCTTGCGCGGACAGGGGATGCGCTGGCCAGCCAGAGTGGTCTGGGCGGTAGCGCTATGGGGTTCATCCTTCTGGCTTTTGCGACCTCGCTGCCCGAGTTTTCGACAACTGTTACCGCAGCCAGGGAGGGCCTTTATACCCTTGCGGTATCTGACATCCTGGGCACCAATCTGATCAATGTCGGGCTGGTCTTTGTGGTTGATCTTGTCGCGCAGGGAGAGCCGGTCCTCTCACAAGCGGACACATTCACCACCTTTGGCGCGCTGCTGGGCATCGCAGTGACTGCTTTGTTCGTCATCGGGATGGCCGAACGTGAGGACAAGACGGTTCTGCGCATGGGGCTGGACTCCGCTGCTGTCTTTCTTTGTTACACGGCGGGCCTTGCCGTCATGTTTTTCCTGCGGTGAGCGATGAGCGATAGACTGGAACAACTGCCCAACAAGGGGCCTCGCCCCGAAGGCGAGCTTGAAGACCTCAAGCGGATCTGGGCGACGCCGAAGGGCTGGCGGCTGCCGACCGCAGTCAACAATACGGTGATCGGCACGCTCTATATCGGGGTGGCCTTCCTGTTCTTTATACTGGCGGGCATCCTGGCGTTGGTCATGCGCACCCAACTGGCCGTCGGTGACAATACGTTGGTCAACCAGGACCTCTACAACCAGCTCTTTACCGTCCATGGCACGACGATGATGTTCCTGTTCGCCGTGCCGGCCGTCGAAGCGCTGGGGGTCCTTTTGTTACCGCAAATGCTGGCGGCCCGCGACCTGCCGTTTCCTCGATTGTCGGCCTTTGCGATCTGGGCCTATGTCATTGGCGGGTTGGTGTTCTTTTCGACAATTTTTTACGACCTGGCGCCGAGGGGCGGATGGTTCATGTATCCGCCAAATACGCTGCCCGAATTCTCGCCTGGCAGCAGCGAAGATTTCTGGCTCTTGGGCATCGGTTTCATCGAGATTTCAGCGATTGCCGGAGCAATAGAAATCATCGTCGGCGTGCTGCGGACACGACCGCCTGGAATGACGCTGGCGAAAATGCCGATCTTTTGCTGGGCCATGCTGATCTTTGCGGCGATGATCGTTTTTGCTTTTCCCGCGGTTATCCTCGCTACAATGCTGCTTGAGATCGAACGTGCCTTCGGCTGGCCGTTCTTTTCGGCCGAACTGGGTGGCGATTCCCTGCTCTGGCAGCATCTGTTCTGGTTCTTCGGGCACCCGGAGGTCTACATTATCTTTTTGCCCGCCGCCGGGCTGGTCTCCATGATGATTCCCACGATGGCCCAAACGCCATTGGTGGGTTATCGGCTCATCGTTGTGGCCCTGATTGCAACGGGGTTCTTTTCGTTCGGTCTGTGGGTTCACCACATGTTTACGACCGGCATTCCAGGGCTGAGCCTTGCTTTCTTTTCCGCTGCCAGCATGGCGGTCGCCATTCCATCAGGCATTCAGGTGTTTTCCTGGATTGCCACCATCGCGGCCGGCCGCAAGCGCTTCCGGCTCAATGTGCCCTCTTTGTTCATCCTGGGCTTTCTGTTCATTTTCACCCTGGGTGGTTTGACCGGTGTCATGGTCGCTGTCGTTCCCTTCGATCTCCAGGCCCATGACAGCTATTTCGTCGTCGCCCATTTTCACTACGTGCTCGTGGGCGGCATGGTGTTCCCGCTGTTTGCGACCTTCTATTACTGGGCGCCGATCGTAAGCAGGACCATGCTGTCAGAGCGCCTTGGCACATGGGCGTTCTGGCTGATGTTCATCGGCTTTAACGTCACCTTTTTTCCCATGCACATCACCGGACTTGCCGGAATGCCGCGGCGGGTATGGACCTATCCATCCAATCTGGGCTGGGATGTGCTCAATATGATCTCGACGGTTGGCGCCTTTGTGATCGCGGCGGGGGTTCTGGTGTTCATCATCGACCTCATCCGCAATTTCCGTATTGGCGAAGGCGGGCCGGAAAACCCCTGGGGGGCCGGTACGCTCGAATTCCTGCCCAACGACGTTTACGCCATGCGCTCGATCCCCCACGTCACCAGCCGCGAGCCGGTATGGGATAATCCCAACCTGGCCAAGGAGGTCGATGAGGGACTTCATTACCTCCCCAATGCCCCGACCGGGGGGCGCGAAACCTTGGTCACCTCGGCTGTTGATGCCAAGCCGCAATATGTGTTGCAGATGCCCGGAGCCGGCTGGTCGCAGGTGGCGGCGGCGGCGATGACCGCAGCGTTTTTCCTTCTCCTGACAATAAAGCAGGTCGAAGTCGCTCTGGCCTGCGGTGTGCTCGCCATCGCCGCGTGCATTGTCTGGACCTGGCAACTTGATAGACCCGGTATCGGCGAGGTTGATATCGGCGGCGGCATCAGGGTGCCGACCTATGTTACCGGCCCGTTGTCCCACAGTTGGTGGGCCATGGTCGTTCTGATGCTGGTCTCGGCCTCGCTCTACGTGTCCTATATCTTTTCGTACCTCTACCTTTGGACGGTTTCACCAGACGTCTGGGCGCCGACAGGTTCACCGGCACCGCCATCCCTCTTCTTCCCACTGGGCAGTGCTCTCCTGCTTGTCGGTGGGGCAGCTATTGTTTTTTGGGCCGGTCGGGTCATCCCACCCGAAGGGCGGCGCAGCGTTTCGGTTATTGCAGCGATGGTGCTGGCGGCCCTCGCTATGGCAGCCGGGGTGGGGCTCGAGATATGGGGGCATTTGCTCAGCGGACTGGACCCAACAGCATCGTCCTATGGCGCGATGGTTTATATGGCACCGATCCTGACGGGCCAGGCTGGCGCAGCCGCCATCATCATGTGCCTGTTCGCGGCAGCGCGACATGTAACCGGCCAGCTCGACAGCGTCCGACGGGTAACCTTCGATAACGCTGCGCTTCTTTACTATTACACTGTGGGCCAGGGGCTCGTGGGGCTATTGCTGATCCACGGTTTCCCGCGCCTGATTGGATAGAGCCATGAGTGACGTGTCTTCATCCCGGCGCATGGTCGCCACCTTGGTGTTTCTAATCTCCGGCCCAATCTGCTGGGCCCTTCAACTTACCGCCATGTATGGGGGACAGTCAGCCTTCTGTGCATTTGGGGGGGTCGAGCTAAGCCTTATTCGGGGCTGGGTGCTGATCGTCAGCGCCGTGACAGGGCTTGCCTGCATTGCCGGATTGGTCTGGACGAAACATACATATGCGGTGTTCACCGGCGTCTCTCCCGCCGGTGAACAGTGGGGTTTTTTGGCTTTTGTGATGCGGGCCCTGTCAGCACTGTCGCTGCTGGCCATTGCCTATGCCGCGATCGGGGCGATCATGCTGCCCGCCTGTGCGGGGCTCCGATAGGGTGGAGCCCGACACGCCGGCGTGACTGCTAACTGTTGGCGATATTATTCGGATTTTTTGCGCTTCTTGAAGCTTTCCACGGTGCCCTCCGCGTCGCCGGTTGCGCAGGCCCGGGGCTGCCGCAAGACGGGCATTTCCGAGGTGACCCGCTGTCCTCGCATCGGATTTCTCTCATCAGTCGCCGTCCATGGCAAAAACTGTCTTGGACTTGTCTGTCGCCACGAGTCGCCAGACGATTGGTCCAAAAACCGCTATCGCGGCGATGGCGTAGATAGTGAGCGCGATCGGAGACGTCAGCAAGAACATCCAGTCACCCCGATTGATCATCAGGCCACGCCGCAGTTGCTCTTCCGCGAGCGGACCCAGGATGGCGCCAACCAGTACAGGGGCCAGGGGATAGCCGAACCGGCGCATGACAAAGCCAAGCAGACCAAAGAACAGCAGCAGCACAAGGGCAAACACATTTCCTTGCGCACCGATGGTACCCAGAGTGGCAAAAGTCAGGATGCCGGCATAGAGCCAGGGGCGCGGGATCATCAAAAGCCGCACCCAGACGCCTACGAACGGCAGGTTGAGGACCACAAGCATCAGATTGGCAATAAACAGCGACGCCACGAGGCCCCAGACCAGTCCGGGGTCGTTGGTGAACAGCAGCGGGCCGGGCTGCAGCCCGTATTGCTGGAAGCCCGCAAGCATCATTGCCGCCGTCGCTGATGTCGGCAGCCCTAGGGTCAGCAGAGGTATGAGAGTACCTGCCGCCGAAGCGTTATTGGCGGCTTCTGGTCCCGCAACCCCTTCAATGGCGCCTTTTTCGGATTCGAACTCCTCCTTGGCGATGCCTTTGGCCCCTTTGCGTTCGGCCGAATAGGACAGGAAGGTCGGAATCTCGGCGCCGCCCGTTGGAAGCGGCCCAAACATGAAACCCAGTCCCGCGCCGCGGAAATAGGACGGGATGATCCGCTTGAAATCCTTGAGTGAAAGCCAGATCGAGCCGCGGATCGCTTCCACCTTGTCTTCAACATCAGTTTTGCGCGACGCGATATAGAGGGTTTCCCCGATCGCGAACAGACCGACGGCCACAATGGCGATCGAGATATTGTCGCGCAGTTCGGGAATGCCGAAAGCGAGGCGAGGCTGGCCCGTCAATTTGTCGATACCGACGAGTCCGATGGCAAGCCCAACGAAAAGCGCCGTCAGCCCACGGGCCACGGACCCGCCGAATGCTGCCGAAACCGTTACGAACGAAAGAACCATCAGCGCGAAATACTCGGCAGGGCCAAACGAGAGCGCGACCCGCACCATGAAGGGTGACACAAGGGCCAGCCCAAGAGTGCCGATCGTTCCTCCAACGAAAGAGCCGATGGCGGCGGCGCCCAGCGCCTTGCCGCCACGGCCGTTGCGGGCCATCTTGTTGCCCTCGACAGCCGTCATGATCGACGCCGTCTCACCTGGCGTATTGAGCAGGATCGAGGAGATCGCCCCGCCATACATGCCGCCATAGTAGATACCCGCAAACATGATCAGCGAGCCGGTGGCGCCAAAGGAAAGAGAAATGGGGAGCAGAAGAGCGACAGTAAGGGCCGGGCCGATGCCGGGCATGACCCCGACGGCGGTGCCAAGCAGAACCCCGATCAGGGCAAAGGCCAGGTTCATCGGCTGGGCTGCAACCATCAAACCGTCGAGCAGAAGTGCGAAGGTATCCATGAAATCTGACCTTCTCGATTAGCGCAGCGCGCCGTCTATGACGCGTTCGATCGGGCCCGCGGGCAGCGACAGGCTCAACCCGTGCTTGAAGAGCACGTAAAGCAGTGCCGAAACGCCAAGCCCGACAAGAATGGTGAGCCAGAGCGGCTTGCGGCCCATGCCGCGCGCTGCCAGCCCGAACAGGGCGCCCGAACCGATGATGAATCCGGCGCCCGCATAGAGCAGCACAGTTTCGGCCACCACGGCGCCGGTCACCCAGGCAACGGCTGGAATGTTCATTTTCTCGCGCTCTGGAAAACTGTTTCTGAGCGCCATAACGACTGTTGCGACGCCAAAGAAGGCAAGCCCGGCCGCAATCAGATAGGGAAAGATTTCAGGGCCGAACTGGGCGTAGGAGCGGCGTTCGGGATAGGTCGAGCCGTCCCAGGCTATCAACGCGGCAAACAGAAACAGGCCAACGGCAATCGCTAGGCCACCAAGGTCCCGCGCGCTGTAATTGATCAGAGGCCGGCGTTCGCCGGCCCCTCCATTGCGGTCATCGATCTGGCTCACTGGGAAATTCCCAGATCCTGGAGGATTGCCGTCGTCGACTCGATTTCGTTGGCGAGATACTCTTCGAAGGCTGCGCCATCCATATAGGTGTTAACCCAGCCGCGATTGCGCAACTCATCGTTCCAGGCGTCCGACCCTGCCATTTCCTGAATGACTGAAATCAGCTCGGCCTTTTCCTCGTCGGTGATGTCGGGTGCCCCGGCAATCATGCGCCAGTTCTGGATATCGAGATTGTAGCCCTGTTCGACAAATGTCGGAGCATCGGTGTATTCCTGGGCTTCCGGAGCGGTAATCCCGATCACGCGCAGTTCACCAGCTTCGATCTGGGCGGAAAATTCCGAATAGCCCGAAACCCCTGCCGTCACCTGTCCGCCTAGGATGGCCGCCAGCGCTTCACCGCCGCCCGAATAGGGGATGTAGTTGATCGCAGCGGGATCAACGCCTGCTTCCTGGGCAAACCGTCCGACTGCGATGTGGTCGACGCCGCCCGCCGAACCGCCGGCCCAGGTTACGCCACCGGGATCGGCCTCAAGCATTGCCGCAAGGTCCTGGGCGGTTTCGATCTCGCTGTTGGCCGGAACCACAACAACCACATACTCGCCCGTCAGGCGGGCCAGCGGCGTGATGTCGTCGAGCCCCACGGGCGAGGCGTTGGCGATGACGGCGCCCACCATCACATAGCCGCCAACGATGGTTGCCGCAGGGTCGCCCGAAGACTGATTGATGAACTGCTGAAGCCCGATCGTGCCGCCGGCGCCAGCAACATTGCTGACCTGGATGTTGGAGACGAGCCCCTCGGACTGCAATGTCGACTGAATTGTACGGGCCGTCTGGTCCCAGCCGCCACCGGGGCCCGCTGGGGCCATAATCGACAGGCTGTCGATGGCCATTGCCGGGGCCGAGATCAGGGCAGTGCCCGCAAGCACGGCGCCCGCCAGTTTAAGAGAATTAAGATAGTTCACAGCTTCCTCCTCAATGTTCCTGTTGTTGCCGGCCAGCGGGCCGGACTGTGAGAAGCCAACAGAGGAAAAACACCTCCGGCCGGTCCATTGGCGCATGCCTTTAGGACGAGCCTCAAGCCTTGAGTTGCAAGGCTTTCTCCCGGTTCTCCCTCTTGCCAAGCTATGGGTTCGACAGCACACTTGGCGATCGAATACTTGGCAAGCTCCGCTGCGCACTTTAGGAGCGTCAACTGTCATCAACCTGTCAGGGAGGGCGGGTTTTGCGAATTCTCGTGGTGGAGGACACCGAGGATGTCGGAGAAGCCGTCGTGGGGGCCTTTGAACATATGGGCCACGCCGTCGACTGGCGGCGCACTCATGCCGGGTCGATGGACGCGCTCGCGGTCCAGGACTATGCGCTTGTCGTGCTAGACGTGAACCTGCCAGACGGCTCCGGATTCGACATCCTGGCCAGTTTGCGCGCGCGGCGGATCGAAACGCCGGTGCTCGTCCTGACGGCGCGCGCACTTGTCGATGACAGGGTCGACGCTCTGGACACCGGCGCCGATGATTATCTCGTCAAACCCTTCGACTTTCGCGAGCTTGAGGCTCGTGCCCGCGCCCTGTTGCGCCGGAGCAAGGGCAGTGCCCTGGCCACGCTTGCGGTGGGCGACATAACGCTCGATCCCAAATCGCGCGCAGTAACCCTCTCGGGGGACCCGGTCGAGTTGACCCGGCGTGAAATCGCCCTTCTCGAAGTGCTGATGGGCCATCCCGAACGGGTTTTTTCCAAATCCGAACTGCTCGACCAGCTCTACGGATTTGAAAGCGAGGCAGGGCCCAACGCCATCGAACTCTATATCGGCAGACTGCGCAAGAAACTCGCCGATGCGGAAACCCAAATCCGCACATTGCGCGGCATGGGCTACCAGATCCTGCCACCAAAGGCATCGGGCCGATGATAGAGGTTGCAGGGGCCAAACGCCACTTTTCGCTGTTCTGGCGGCTGACCGGCATCATTTCGCTCGTGTTGCTGGCGGGCGCAGCGGCGCTGACGTTTGCCGCATGGTCCTATGCCCGCGTTGCCGCCGACAATGCCTATGACCGATTGCTCGTCGGTGCGGCGCGCCAGATCAGTGAAACCGTTTCCGCCGATGCCGGGGCCGTCACCGTCGATGTGCCGACCTCCGCTCTCGAAACCCTTTCGATTTCCCGGTCCGACCGGGTTTACTACCAGGTGGCCGCGCCCGATGGCGCCGTCATAACCGGCTATCCCGACCTGCCCTTGCCCGACACAGCCGGGGCACCTTCCGATGCGGCGGTCGTCGGCGACGGCGAATTTCTCGGTCATGCCATCCGCACGGCATCGGTCTGGCGCTATCTTGCCGAACAGGGTGCGACAGGCTGGGTCCGCATTACGGTTGCCCAGACGCGCGAGGCGCGCAACGCCCTCTCGCTCGAACTTGCACTGAGCGGCTTTCTCGCCGTTGCCGGTATGAGCATTCTTGCGCTCGCCGCGCTGATGGGTGCCGTGCGGCTCGGCCTGCGGCCCTTGCGGCTCCTGCAGGACGAACTGGCCCGGCGCGACCCCAACGACCTTCGGCCGCTCGAGGTCGAAACGCCTTTGGAGGTCGATGCGCTTGTGGGAACCATCAACAGGTTCATGGCTCGTCTGTCGGAACGGCTTGGGTCCATGCAGCGCTACATCGAAACGGCGGCACACCAGTTGAGAACGCCCCTGACCGGAATTTCCGCGCAAGTCGAATTGCTCGATAGGGCGCATGACGACCAGGCCCGTTCTGCGGCAACGGCACGTCTGCGCCGCCGCGTGGGCGAAGTGGGGCGTCTTGCCAACCAGCTCCTGAGCCATGCAACTATCATCCATCGCGCCGAGGCCGTCCTTGCCGAAAGCGTCGATCTTGCCCAGATTGCGCGCACGGCGATTTCCGATGCAACGCTGGAAACCATCGAACGCGACCTCACCGTCCGATTGGATGTGCCCGATACTCCCGTCCTCGTCCTGGGTGATGCCATAGCGCTCCGGGAGGCACTGCGTAATCTCGTGGAAAATGCCCTGGCCTATGGAGCGCCCTCGCGGCTCGAGGTTCGCCTGGCCCGCGATCAGGGCAGCGCAACGCTTTCGGTCATCGATGATGGTCCGGGTATCGCACCGGCGGACTGGGAGCGTTTGCGGGCCCGATATGTGCGTGGCGAGATGGATGGCACGGGCTCGGGCCTCGGGCTGGCCATCGTCGGCGACGTCGCCCGCACTCATGGCGCGCGCCTTGACGCTATCGAGACGCCGGGCGGTGATTTCGGTATAAGCCTGACCCTGCCAACATCGGAGAAATGATGAAGCGTATCCTCTTTGCCATTGCGTTCGGGCTTGCCGGACTTGTAGGACCCGCCCTGCCGCGCGAGGTCTATACCTTTCCCGCGCCGAATGGCGAAAGCGAGGTGCTGACGATCGAGGCGTCGGCCGATCTGAGCGCCATGGAGCCCCTGATCCGCGACTTCCAGGTGCTCGAACCCACGGTCTCGGTACACTTTGCCGATTCCTTGACCAACGATGTCTTTGCTGCAGCACTCCGGGCCTGTCGCAGTGGCGAGGTGTTTGCCGATTTGATGATCACATCATCGGTGGATCATGTGGCCAAACTGACAAATGACGGCTGCGCGCAGCGCCATGAATCGGCGTTGACTCAACAGGTTCCCGATTGGGCCAATTGGCGCAACGAGGCGTTCGGGTTCACCTTCGAGCCTGCGGTCATCGTCTTCAATCGTGACCTCGTGCCGCAAGAGAACGTGCCGCTGACCCGCAATGGGCTTGTCGAACTGCTGCGACAGCAACCCGATGTCTATAATGGCAGGGTTGGCACCTATGACATTACCCAGTCGGGCATCGGCTATCTCTATGCCTTTTTCGATGCCGAGCAGTCATCGGTGTTCGGGCGCCTGCTCGAAGGATTCGGGCGCGCCGATGCCGTTTTGGCCTCGACGACCGGCGCGATTCTCGACGCCATTGAAACCGGGGAAGTCCTGATCGGCTACAATTTGCTCGGTTCTTACGCCTATGCACGGCTGGCCGCTGGCGCACCCATCGGAATCGTCCTGCCCCATGACTATACAATCGTGCTCTCACGCGCGGTTCTGATCCCGCCACATGCCGAGAACCGCGCGGCGGGCGAGCGATTTCTCGACTATTTGCTTTCGGAACGCGGGCAGACGGTATCGGCACGATCGGCGTTCTTTTTCCGCTTCGATAGCCCTCCGCCCGAGGGTGTTCTGGCAGCAGACGCGGCTCAAGGCGCAACCTTTTATCGGCCCATCGTGCTTGGGCCGTCGCTCCTTGTCACACTCGACCAGGCTAAGCGCCGACAGTTCCTCGATGACTGGCAGGATGCGGTATCGCCTCAATGAGCTTATCGCCCGCTCTGGCAAACGCTCCACGCTCCAAGTCGAATTGCCTTCTGTGGAACATTGGCGGAGAATGACGTGGTTGATCCGTTTTTGAAGTCATTTTGCTACTGGTCCGTGGGAATTGACGGCAGCTTAGCGCCTGCATTCCCGCCGTGGAGGTTGCGCTTACGATTCGCCGATAGCCGCACGATGGCAACGAACCGGGAGAATGCGCCATGACCCGGCATGGCTCGGTCAGCCATACGGCCTCTTCAAAACAGCGGCGGCCAACGGGGTGGCGTGCGCCGTGTCGAATGGCGATCGCTCCCGGTCGTACATGCGCACACCAGAACGCCACGAAACGCTATGAAATCCAGCCTGCAAGCAACGATATCGACCCGACAGGGCTGATAAACGCCGCTCATGCCGTTCACCCCCTGGCAGCGCCAGAACACAAAACCCCATAGCCAAAGCGTGTCGATCGCGGGTCCCTGCATGAGGGGCTTTCGTACGCCTGCCGGCACCCGCAAACCTTGACCCATACCGCCGTTCCTGGAACAATATCAGTGGCCCGAAACTCGCCATTGTAATCGAACAATCGCAGATTTGCAGGGATCGCGACGTTGAGAGGCGGCTCGCCATCCGCCCAGCAATGCCGGGGCGGTGTCGAGCTCGTTGAAATGGTCAATCTGTGGGGCGGAGCTTTAGTCTTGCGATGGCAAGATTTCTTAATCGTTCGCCTCGGCAAATTGCTGACCGCCCTCTTGGGGGGCAAAAATGGTAATGGTTTCGGTCCCATCGGCAAGATCAAGGCCCATAGCATCGGTGTCGGTGAAGTCCAGCACCTCTCCTGCCATTTCAATGGGTATGTGGGTGGGCAGGTGTCATTCGGCATGGAATATTGACCCCGGTTTGGGGGTTATCGGCATCCAATATTGACCCGCTGTGTTGAGGTGAGAACAGACCGCCTTTCCTTTGGTGAGGATGGGTGGTTGGGGGATGAAGGGCGTGGATACGATCGCGCGCATACGGCGTGCCCATTTTGTGCAGGGCAAGACGATCAAGGAGATCGTTCGAGAGCTGCACGTTTCGCGCAATACGGTTCGCAAGGTTTTGCGGTCGGGCGAGACCGCTTTTTCCTACCAAAGGGAGCGTCAGCCTCTGCCAAGGGTTGGCCCATTCCAGGCTGAACTGGATCGGCTTCTTGAATCCAATGAGAGCAAGGCTGCGCGCGAGCGCCTGACCCATATCCGGATATTCGAGGAGCTTCGGGGCCTTGGCTATGAGGGCGGCTATGACGCGGTGCGCCGCTATGCCCGCGGCTGGCGGCGTTTGCGCTCGGCAACGGTTGCGGGCGCCTTCGTGCCGCTCAGCTTTGCGCCAGGGGAAGCTTATCAGTTCGACTGGAGCCACGAAGTTGTGCTGCTCAATGGGGTGACGGTCACCGTCAAGGTCGCCCATGTTCGGCTGTGTCACAGCCGGATGTTTTATATTCGAGCCTATCCGCGTGAAATCCTGGAGATGGTGCTCGATGCCCATGACCGGGCTTTCGCTTTCTTCAAGGGCGCCTGCACCCGGGGCATCTACGACAACATGAAGACGGCGGTCGAGACGATTTTTGTCGGCAAAGACCGCCTCTACAACCGCCGTTTTCTGCAGATGTGCGGGCATCATCTGGTTGACCCGGTGGCATGCACGCCGGCCTCGGGATGGGAGAAGGGTCAGGTCGAGAACCAGGTGGGGCTGGTGCGGGAGCGCTTCTTTACCCCGCGTCTGCGCTTCAAGGATTACGATGAGCTGAACGCCTGGCTGGTCGACAAGACCATCGCCTACTCCAGAGCACATCGCCATCCCGAGTTCAGGGACCGCACGGTCTGGGAAGCTTTTGAGCTCGAGCGGCCCAGCCTCGTTCCCTTTGCCGGACCCTTCGATGGCTTCCATGCCGTAACGGCCTCAGTATCGCGCACCTGTTTGGTGCGCTTTGATAACAACAGATATTCTGTGGCCGCCCATGCCATCGGTCGCCCCGTCGAGATCAGAGCTTACGCCGAGCGGATCGAGCTGCGCCAAGACGGCGTCGTGGTCGGCAAGCATCCCCGATCCTTTGGCCGGGACCAAACCATCTACGACCCCTGGCATTACGTTCCGGTCCTGGCGCGCAAGCCCGGAGCGCTTCGCAATGGTGCGCCCTTCAAGGATTGGGTTCTGCCGATATCGTTCTCAACATTCTGGCCCGCCAACGCGAACCCAAAGCGCCGGTTACCATCCTGACAACCCCACAGGCCCTGAAGCTGCACATCGAGCCGGTGGCTGACTGCTCCCGTTACGACAGCCTGAGGAGGGCCATATGATGGATCGCAGCGAGATCCTTTCAACGATGAATGCGCTCAAGCTCTACGGCATGAAGAATGCCTATGACGAGGTCATCGCCACGGCGATCAAGCGCGAACATCAACCAGACCGGGTGGTATCGGATCTGCTCACCTCCGAGATCGCGGAGAAGCAGGCCCGCTCGATCAAGTATCAGATGACCATCGCCAAACTGCCCCTGGCCAGGGACATCGACGACTTCGACTTCATCGATACCGGCATCAATGAGACCCTTGTGCGCGATCTTGCGGCAGGAAACTTCCTGACCATGCAGCGCAATGTGGTGCTGATCGGGGGCACAGGAACGGGAAAGACCCATCTCTCGACCGCAATCGCTCGAGCCTGCATCCGCAATGGCGTCCGAGGGCGCTTCTTCAACGTTGTGGATCTCGTCAACAAGCTGGAGACCGAGACACGTGCCGGGAGGCAGGGACGACTGGCAGAATATATGGGCCGTAAGGACTTCATCATTCTCGACGAGCTTGGTTATCTGCCCGTCGCGCAATCCGGTGGGCAGCTTCTCTTCCACCTCATCAGCAGGCTTTACGAAATGACTTCGGTCATCGTCACCACCAACCTCACCTTCGGCGAGTGGCCAACCGTCTTTGGTGACGCGAAGATGACAACGGCACTTCTCGATCGGCTCACGCACCACTGCGACATCGTCGAGACCGGCAATGACAGCTGGAGATTCAAGAACTGCGCTTGAACCCGGCTCGGTGCCCCGCGCGTCAACCGGCTGCGCAACCCTGACCAGCTACGCCGGTTGCCCCGCTCCAAAACAGCATCAAGTGGGGGTCATTTTTGGGCGCCGATCGGGGGTCAATTTTGCATGCTGTTTGACATCGTCATGGACAATCTCGGCTCCCACAAATCGGCCGCCATCAAACAGATGATCCGGGCAGCCGGCGCCAGGCTCTGGTATCTGCCGCCCTATTCGCCCGACCTCGACCCGTGTATGGATGGCTCCTGCGGGTCAAGGGTTTTGGATCGGGTTTGGCAAACAGGTCGGTTGCGGCCATGTATACGGCGTCTGAATGTGCAACGGGATCGTTGCGCGCCCTGATGAATATCCGCCTGGAGAACAGGTCCCACTCAATCGAGCGCGCTCGAGGCGCTTCGGATTGATCGGGGTGTCCCGGTTCTTCGTCTCCGTTTGTTCGCCATCACCTCACTTTGCCCTGACCATTCGTTGAGCCCCTCAGGCGGCAGCGGCCTGCGGCTGGTAACGTGTGCCGTCGCGCAGGACGGCGAAGATTGTTCTCGCCATGCGATGCGCAAGGGCGATGGCGACGAGCTTCGTCTTCTTCCGCATCAGCATGGACGATAGCCAGTCCGATCCCGGCTCGCGCTTGAGCCTGCATCTGAGCATGATCTGCGCCATGGCACCCAGATACAACAATCGTCGAATGTATCGATTGCCCATCTTCGATATCCGGCCCACCCTCTGCTTGCCGCCGGTGGAGTGCGGTTTGGGGGTGAGGCCGAGCCAGGCGGCATAGTCCCTGGCGCAGTCGAAATTATCGACATCCGGCGTCGTTGCCGCAATGATCGTCGCCGTCAGCATTCCCACACCGGGGATCGTAGCCAGACGCTGGCTCGTCTCGTCATGCGCGTGGGTCTCCGCGATCTCGTCCGTCAACTGCTCGATACGTTTGTCCGTCTCGGCCAGTTGATCGAAAAGCAAGCTTACAGGTGTTCGGGCCGCTTCCGGCAACCGATCCAGATGCTCCTTCAATCGATCAACATTCTGCGCGCCCTTTGCGGCAATTATGCCGAACTCCGTCATATGCGCCCGGATCGCGTTGCCGATCTGGGTGCGCTGGCGAACCAGAAAGTCCCGCGTGCGGTGAACAACCAGAACCGACGAACAGGCTTCGCTCTTGATGGCGACAAACCGCATGGAAGGACGCGTCACGGCTTCACAGATAGCGGCTGCATCCGCAGCATCCGTCTTGCCGCGCTTGACGTAAGGCTTCACATAAGACGGCGGCATCAACCCGACCTCATGCCCCATCTCCTGCAGCCTGCGCCCCCAATCGTGGGAACCAGCGCAAGCCTCCATGCCGATCAGGCAGCGTGGACGCTTCTGGAAAAACGCGAGCAATTGGTTGCGGCGAAGCTGGCGGCGCACGAGAACTCGACCATTCTCATCGACACCATGGATCTGGAAGACACTTTTTGCGAGGTCGACACCAACTACGGTAAGCTCGGACATGGATGGCTCCTCTATATGGGATGATGACTTCCCCAACTATGGCGCAATGCGGCGCCGGGAGCAGGAGCCATCCATCACATCAATCGAGCAGGCCTTCGCCAAGATCAAGCACTGGATGCGCCACGCCCAGAAGCGGACCATCGAGGAGACATGGCGCCAGCTCGGCCACCTCGTCACGACCATCAAACCCGGCGTTTGCGATGTAGTTTGCGCATTCGCCTGGCTGGATTGTTTGAACAAGAGTTCCGATATGGCGCCAAGTGTCTTGGATTGAGCGCTTTTGTGCCATGCGCATCCAGTGCTTGATCTTTGAGAAGGCCTGCTCAATGGGGTTGAGGTCGGGAGAATAGGGCGGCAGGTACCATAGCCTTGCGCCACGGGCGCGGATGGCGCGGCCGATCTCGATCGATTTGTGAGATCCCAGATTGTCCATGATCACGATATCGCCTGGGCGAAGGGTATCGAGCAGTTGCTGGTTGACCCATGCGCGGAAGCATTGGCCGTTGATCGGCCCATCGAAGACGCAGGGCGCGACGATTCCGTCGTGCCTGAGGGCGGCCAGAAAAGTCAGTGTTTTCCAGTGGCCATGCGGAGCATAGCCGCGCAGCTTTTTGCCCTTGAGCCCCATCCCCGGACCGGCGCCATGTTGGTTTTAATCCAGGTTTCATCGATGAACACCAGCCGATTTGGGTCCAGATAAGGCTGCCAAGCCTTCCAGCGCTCACGTCTTGGGGCGATGTCCCTTCGGGCCTGCTCAAGGGCGAACAGCGTTTTTTTTGAATCTGAGCCCTTCGCGCCGAAGGAAGTGCCACACTGTGTCGTGCGAGACCTTCACCCCACGCGCCGCAAGCTCTGTCTTCAGCCCGTGCAGCGTCAGGTGCGGCGTCTGATTGATCCGCTCCACGATGAACCCCCGATGTGGCTCCAGAACCCGCTTGCGGTGCCCACCCATCTTGCCCGGCGCAACCGAGCCGGTGGCCCGGTAACGCTGGTGCCACTTCACCACCGAAGACACTGCAATCCCAAACCGCTCAGCTATTGCCCGAGTGCTCTCACCAGCCGAAACCGCCGCAACAACACGCTCACCAAGATCGTTCGAATAAGCCCGCGTCATGCCTGCTGGCCTCCTTGGCCCAGCAGACAGCTTGAATCAGATTTGCGCCTTCAACGGAATCCCAAATCGATTCACTCAAAATCTGAACCGCTCTAGCCTTAGCTCATGGGGCGGGAGTGCCCAGCACCTTGTGCAGGAAGGTCCGCGTGCGCCCTGGTGGGAAGTTCGATAAACGGCCGAAGGGCTCGTAGCCGGTTCGCTGATAGGCTTGAAGGGCATGCGGATTGAAGGTGTCGATGTAAGCTCCGTGGCAACCGCGACGGCGCGCTTCTGCCTCCGCCGCCGCCAGCATCGTCGCGGCCAGCCTTCGGCCTCGCTGATTTTCGGCGACCCAGAGCCATTGCACATAGAGCCAGCCCCAGGCGGTGTAGCCGGAAATGCCGGCGACGATGGCGCCGGCCTCGTCCCGCATCAGGACGGCAAGGGGCCGCCGCTCGGACGGGCCGACATCCCCATCGTTGAAGGCCGTGAGCGACCTGCCGATGACGTCGATATCTTCCGGTTCGGGCGCATCCGTCACCTCGAGGGTCAGGTCGCTCATCGGTCAGGCGGCCAGTATGCCGCCGGTCAGCGGATGCGGCGCGCCTGTCGTGGTGGGGAAGCTGATCGGCAGGCCGCGCAGCACGCGTACGGCCAACAGGGCAAAGCACTCCGCCTCCACCGCATCGCCGCGCCAGCCAACGGTTTCGGCGGGGACAGCCTCGACGCGCGCGCGCGTTTGCAGCATCGCCATGATGGCCGGATTGTGCCGGCCGCCACCGCAGACGATCAGCTTTTCCGGGCGCTGCGGCAACAGATCGAGCGCCTTGCCCACGGCGCCGGTGGTGAAGGCGGTCAGGGTCGCTGCGCCATCTTCCGCGCCCAGGCCATCGGCCATGGTCGAGAGGAAGTCGAACCGGTCGAGCGATTTGGGGTAGGGGGCGGAAAGATATGGATGGGTGAGCAATTGTGCCAGCCGCGCTTCATCGACCGTACCGCGCAAAGCCATTGCGCCATTGTGGTCCATGTCCCCGAGGCCCAGGCCTTTGACGAAATCATTGATCGGCGCGTTGGCCGGGCCGGTGTCGAAAGCGATCAGCGTATCGGCGCCGTCCCAATAGGTGACATTGGCCACCCCACCAAGATTGAGCACCGCCGTCTTGCCATCGGTCGCATCGATCCGGCGCAAGAGCGCGCGATGATAGAGTGCGGCCAGCGGGGCGCCTTGTCCCCCGGCGCGGACATCGGCGGAGCGGAAATCATAGGCCGTCTTGATGCCGGTCAATTCGCGCATCAGCGCACCATTGCCAAGCTGGCGCGTCGCGCCGATCCGGCCCGGTTGCGGGGCGCGATGCAGCACCGACTGGCCATGAAAGCCGATAATGCCGATATCCTCGGGCGTGAGCCCGGCCTCTTTCACCAGATCGAGCACGGCGGCGGACTGGGCGCGGGTCAGCGCCTCTTCAGCCTCGGCAAAAATGGCTGGTTCCGGGCCGTCAAAATTCCATTGGCGCGCCTGCGCCAGCGCTTCCTCAAGGGTATCGCGGATGGATTGCGGATAGGGCGCCAACGTATAGGCGCCGAACTGTTCGATAGTGTCGCCATCGGTGCGCAGCAGGGCCACATCGATATTGCCATCGAGCACGGTGCCGGTCATCAGCCCGACCGACCAGATCGGCTCACCTTGGTTGTCAGTCGGCATTGATGAGGTCTCCTACGGCGCGACGGAGCGGGATGATGCCGCTGTCGAAATGGCGGGTGGGGTGAACGCGATTGGTCAGCAGGGTCCAGGCGTGACCGCGTTCGAAATCGATCCAGAGGCCGGTGCCGGTGAAGCCGGTATGGCCGATGGTCTGGGCGGAACATCGCTCGCCGCCCGACCAGCCCTCATAGGGGCGCTCCCAGCCATGGGTGCGGCGGCCGGAAAGGGGCGCCCGGATCAGCGCGTCCGGCCCGGCGGCGCTGAGCTTCTCGGCGGCGAAATCCAGGACGGATGCAACCGTGCCGAACAGCCCGGCATGCCCGGCGCCTTGCAGGGCCGAACAATTGTCGTCATGCACTTCGCCCACCAGCACCCGGTGGCGCCAATAGCAATCCTCAGACGCGGCGGCGGTGTCCGGATCGGCCGACCAGGCAAAGCCCGCGCCCGGATTGTGCTCGCGGATCCATTTGCCCTCGATGCGCTCAAGCGCGAGGCCCAGGAGGATGAAATTGATGTCCGAGTAGACAGCGGGACCGGCGGCGAATTCATGCTGCAAGAGGAAGGTCCGCAACAGGTCCGGGTCGCGGCCATAGGTATAGAGCGGGAACACAGCCGGGAATGGCGTCTGGTGCCCGAGGCACTGCCGGAAGGTGATCTTGCGTTCCCAATTGTCCAGATTGTAGTGCCGGAAATCAGGAAGCACGCTCGTCAGCGGCGCGTCGAGGTCGATGCGCCCCGTCTCGGCCAGCGCCAGGATGCGCTCGGTGGTGAACAGCACCTTGGTGAGGGACGCCAGGTCAAACCAGGTGTCCTCGGTCATGGGGCGGCCGGTGGGTACGGTTTGCGCCTGCCCCATCGCCCGGACGGCGCGATTGCCGTTGTTGTCGACAATGCCGAGCACCCCACCCGGAATGCGGCCGGCCTCAATGGCAGCGGCCAAGGGGACAAAGGCGCGGTCCAATTGTGCCTCGATTGTCGTCATACCTTGTCCTCAATGCGTACGCGGTGATCATGCCCGGCCTCGCGCCATTGTGCGGGCGGCGGTTCATAGCCCGGCGGGCGCACCAGGGATGGCACCTGCGTCATGTCGACGGCGAAACGCTGCTTGCGCCGCTCAATGGCCGGCACGGCCGCAATCAGGCGCTTGGTGTAGCTGTGCCGCGGGTCAGACAGCACGGCGCGCGCTTCGCCCATTTCCACGATCTGACCGGCAAACATCACCGCAATCCGATGCGCGATGCGCTCGACCACGGCCATGTCGTGGGAGATGAAGAGATAGGCCAGGCCGAACTCGCGCTGCAAATCCACCAGCAATTCGAGCACCTTGGCCTGCACCGACACGTCGAGTGCCGACACCGCTTCGTCCAGCACCACCACATCGGGATTGAGCATCAGGGCGCGGGCAATGCAGAGGCGCTGCCGCTGCCCGCCGGAAAACTGATGCGGATAACGGGTGAGTGCGTCCTTGGGCAGGCCAACCCGCTCAAGCAGAAAGGCCATGCGCTCGCGCAGCTTTTCATCGGGCCGCTGGCCATTGGCAATGGCCGGCTCGGCCAGAAGGGCCTCGACATTGAGACGCGGATTGAGCGAGGCAAACGGGTCCTGGAACACCATCTGCACCGGGCGTCCCGATCGGCCCGAGGTGACGGTGATGTCGCCCCGGGTCGTGCTGTTGAGGCCCAAGAGGGCGCGGGCCGTGGTGGATTTCCCGCAGCCGCTTTCCCCCACAATGCCCAGCGTTTCGCCGGGCACCAGGTCAAAGCTCACCCCATCAACGGCGTGAATGGCGCCCTTGGGCTTGAACCAGGCCTTGCCGACGGGAAAGCGGACGACGAGGTCATCGACCTTGACGATGGGCTCAGGCGCCGTGGGGCGTGTGCTGTCGTTGCGCACCGCCTTGCCCGAGGTGAAATGCGGCACGGCGCGCAGCAGGTGCTTGGTGTATTCATGCTGCGGGTCGTCCAGCACGGCATCGGCCTCACCCTGTTCGACCGCCACGCCGTTCTGCATCACCATGATGCGGTCGGCGATGCCGGCGACAAGGCCAATGTCATGGGTGATGAAAATCATCGCCATGCCGGTTTCTTCGCGCAATTCGGCCAGTAGCGCCATGATCTGCGCCTGCACGGTGACGTCGAGCGCCGTAGTTGGTTCGTCGGCAATAAGAAGACGCGGGCTGGCGGCCAAAGCCATGGCGATCATGATACGCTGCCGCATGCCGCCCGAAAGCTGGTGCGGATAATAGCCGAGCCGGGATTGCGCATCGGGGATGCGGACGCGCGCCAGGACGTCCAAGGTCGCCTTGTGCGCCTCGGCGCCAGTAAGGCCCTTGGAGAGGCGGAACGCCTCCTCGATCTGCGCCCCGACCGTATGCACCGGGTTGAGCGAGGTCATCGGCTCCTGGAAGATCATCCCGACATCGCGGCCGCGAGAACCCAGCAGGGTCTTTTCGTCGGCCCCGGCCACATCGAGCACCGAACCGTCGGACCGGGTGAGTTCGATTGTGCCATGGGTGATCCGGCCGCCGCCGAAATCCACCAGCCGGTTGACCGACAGCGCGGTCACGGACTTGCCCGAACCACTTTCGCCCACAATGGCCAGCGTCTCGCCGGGCGCCAGATCGAAGCTGACGCCCTTGACCACTTCATTGGCTTTGGCGTCCTGGCCGAAGCCGACGCGCAGGTCGCGGACTGAAAGCAAACCGGTCATGCTTCCCTCCTCTGGGTGCGCGGATCGAGAATGTCGCGCAAGGCATCGCCGGTCAGGTTGAAGCCGAGAATGCCGAGCATGATGGTGAGGGCCGGGAAGATCATCAGCCAGGGCGCGTGTGTCATCAGGTTCCGACTTTCCGCCAGCATCAGCCCGAGCGATGGCGTGGGTGGCTGGGTGCCGAGCCCCAGGAAGCTCAGGCCCGCTTCTGTCAGCAGCGCCCAAGCCAGGGCCAACGTCACTTGAACGGCCAGCGGCGCGACCAGGTTGAGCAGCAAGTGCCGGGTCAACACATAGCTTTGCGAACTGCCAAAGGTACGGGCGGCATCGACAAAATCGCGCTGCTTGAGCGACAGCGCCGGGCCGCGCACCACGCGGGCAAAGATCGGGGTATAGACGATGGCGATGGCGGCCACGCTGGTCATGGTGCCGGGGCCGACAATGGCGATGATCAGCAGCGCCAGAAGGATCGCCGGGAAGGCCAGCAGCACATCCATGATGCGCATGAAAATGCCATCCCAGATGCCACCCCACCAGGCGGACAAGAGGCCGATGATCGTTCCGGCCAGCGTGGCAATGGCCACCGAGGCAAAGGCGATCAGCATGGACTGGCGTATGCCCACCATGAGGCGGCTGAAGGCGTCGCGGCCGAGCAGGTCCGTGCCGAACCAATAGGTGCCGCTGGGGGGCTTCAGCCGGTCGATGGCGAAGAGCTTGAGCGGATCATGCGGGGTGAGGCCGAGCGTGCCCAGAATCGCGGCCAGCAGATAGAGCCCGATGATCACCAGGCCAATGCGGCCGGACGGGTGACGGAACAGCGAAGACATCATCTTGCCCATCAGCGCCTCCCGATCCGGATGCGCGGGTCCAGGGCAACATAAGCGAGATCGACGAGCAGATTGACCACCAGGAAGTTGAAGGCAATGAACAGCACCGTGCCCTGCACCAGCGCATAATCGCGCTGGGTGATGGCATCGAGCACCAGCCGGCCCAGGCCCGGCAGGGCGAAGATTTGTTCGACAATGACGGCACCGCCCAGCAAATAGCCGAATTCGACCCCCGACAGCGTCACCACGGGAATGAGCGCATTGGGCAGCGCGTGATGCCAGATGACGCTCATCGGCGTCGCGCCCTTGGAGCGCGCCGTACGCACATAGTCGTCGCTCAGCACATCGAGCATGGCCGAGCGTGATATCCGCGTCACCGAAGCGGCAAAGGCAAAGCCGAGCGTGATCGCGGGGAAGATCAACTGCCCGATGCTGGCCAGCGGATCGACGAAGAGCGGCGTGAACGTGCCCATGGCCGGCACAAAGCCGAAGAACACCGAAAGCACGTAGATGATGAGAATGCCGACCACGAAATTGGGGGTGGACTGGCCGAGCATGGCGAGAACCCGCACGATGAGATCGCTCGGGCGTTCATTGCGCGAGGCGGCCAGCACGCCCAGCGGCACGCCGATGCTCAACGCGATGACCATGGACATCAGCGACAGTTGCAGGGTGAGCGGAAAGCGCTCGAGAATGACCGCCATCACCGGCTTGCCATAAATCGAGGAAATGCCGAGGTCACCCTGGAACAGGCCGGTCAGCCACCGCAGATATTGCGACCAGATGGGTTGGTCGATGCCGAAATAGGCCGCCAGGGCCTCGCGCTGGGCCGGGGTCAACAGGCCCGCCTCGGTGCCGAGCATGGCGGTGATGGCGTCGCCCGGCACCAGCCGGATGGCGACAAAGACCAGAATGGATACCCCGAGAAGGATCAGCGGGAAGGTCAGCAGGCGCTGAACCACATAACTCATCTAGGCTCATTCTCCATAGAGGTTCGCTTGTTGTCTCCAAGACGTGTCGCGGAGACTTTTCTCCCCTGAGGGGAGAAGGTGGCCCGAAGTGCCGATGAGGGGCTTTGAGCCGAAGAGAGAACGCTTCGGTGAAGCGTTCTCCGGTGAAAAGGCCATGAGAGCTAGGCTCGAATGGCATCAAGCCACATCGGCTGCACCCCTCACCCCGGCCCTCTCCCCTGAGGGGCGAGGGGGCGACGGACCCTTGGGTCCATCGCTTGTTCGTAGGCCCTGCCTATTCTACCGAAACATCGACCAGGCCGAACAGCGTGCCGGTCGGCGAGGGCGTGAAGCCCGAAACGGTGTTGAGCTGGGCGGTGTAACCATAGCTGGTCGAGAGCCACAGCCAGGGGGACTGCTCTGCCAGGCGGCTTTCGAAAGCCTGGAAGATTTCCACCCGCTTGGCCGGGTCGGTTTCGGCCTGGCCCTGCTTCATCAGGCTGTCCAGCTCGTCATCCTGGAAGTTGGACACATGGACCAGATTGCCTTCCTTGGTGAAGTAGCGGTTATACATCGGATAGGGATCGGGACGACCGCCATTGAGGGCCACGGCCATGTCGAAATCGCCGGCCAGCCAGGTATCGACGTAAACATTGAGTTCCATCATCTCGATTTCGAGATCGACGCCGATTTCGGCGAGCTGGGACTGCAGCACCTGCGCCTCGGAGGCGGCGACGGGCGGTTCGCCGGTTGCGGCGATCACCTTGGCCGAGAAGCCGTCAACGCCGGCTTCAGCCATCAGCGCCTTGGCCCTTTCCAGATCCTGCTCATAGCAGAACAGGTTCGAGGGATCCTGGGCAAAGGCCGGCATGGTCAGCGGACCGGTCACCTTGCCTTCACCGGCCAGGGCCGCGTCGATAATGGCCTGGCGGTCAATGGCGCAGCTCATGGCCTGGCGGACCTTGAGATTATCCATGGGCGGACGCGAAGGGTTGAGCTGGAGCACATTATAGGCGAGCTGGCCGACCCGGTTGAGCTCGAGATTGGCTTCCATCGGCACCAGCGTGGCCACCAGCGGGTCGTTGATCAGTGCGAAATCGGTTTGCCCGGCACGCAGCGAAGCCAGGATGGCGGTTTCGTCTGGCAGGACCGAAATGGTGATGCCGTCAATGGCCAGGTCACCACCGGCCCAATTCTCATTGGCGCTCAGCACTTCACGCGCATTGGGTTCCCAGCTTTCCAGCACGAAGGGACCCGAGCCGATGGCTTCGGTGCCCACCGTGCCGGCCTCGATTTCGGCGGCTGGAACCACGGCGGCATTGATGGTGGCCATGGCGACCAGGATCGGCACATCGGCGGTCGAGAGATTGAAGACCACGGTGGCATCGTCCGGCGTGTCGATGCTTTCGATCGACAGGAAGTTCGACCGGGCCGCTGCCGAGGTGGCTTCATCGAGCAGGCGCTCGAACGATGCCTTGACGTCCGCCGAAGTGACCGCAGCGCCGTCGGAGAATTTGGCATTGGTGTCGATGGTGAAGGTCAGGGTCTTGGCGTCCTCGGAAAATTCCCAGCTCGAAGCCACGGCGGGAACCACATTGAGATCGGCGTCGAGGCGCACCAAAGGCTCATAGATGAGCTCAAGCAGGCGCAGCGAAGAAAAGGCGGTCTGCTTGTGCGGGTCGAGGCCGGTCGCGTCCTGCGACCAGGCCATGCGCAATTCGGCGGCCTGTGCCGGCAGGGCGGCCGAAACCGCAGTCAGGGCAGTGGCAACGGCGAGGCCGGCCAGAAGCGTCTTGGGTGAAAACTGGTTCATCGTTGTTCCCTCACAGTTGAGCCGGCTCCGCTTTCGGGAGCCGTGCCAAGGTCGTCCGGTGCCGGGGCTGTTGCACGCTCTCGCGCGCAGCCGCACCAACCTCTGTGACCAGCCTATGAAGTCGGGCTTGGGGCTGTCAATAATTTTCACACTTGATGAATGCATTGAACTTTTGTTTCAATGGGCGGAGTGAGACGGTTCGGATAGGGTCGCGCCGATTTCGCGCCCGCGCTCCGGACCTGCGGGTCGAAGGGGGACAGTTTTGGGTATCCAATCGACAATCGAAGCCTCGGCACACAAGTTCACGCCCGCCATGCAGCGCGTGGCCACGGTTATTCGCGACCAGCCCCGCATCGTGCTCGACCAGACCATTTCCGAATTGGCCGAAAGCTGCGGCACCTCGGTCGCCTCGGTGGTGCGCTTCTGTCGCACGCTTGGTCTGTCGGGCTATGCGCAATTGCGCATGAGCCTGGCCACTGAGCTGGGCAAGGAAGCCGCCCAGTTCGGCAATGACCTCATCCTTGGCGCCGAGATCGCCCAGTCCGACACCCTTCGGGAGATGGCGTCCAAGGTGGCGTCGCTGGAAATCCTGGCCATCGACGAAACCGTGTCGGGTCTCGACTATGGGGTGCTCGAGCGCGTCGTGGCAGCGCTCGACCAGGCCGAGCGCATTCTTCTGTTTGGCATCGGCGCCAGCCAGTTCGTCGCGCAGGATTTGCATCACAAGCTGTTCCGCATTGGCCGCAATGCTTTCCTGCTGGCCGATCCGCATGAGGCCTGGACGGCGGCCCTGCTCTCGCCGGCTGGCACGGTCGCGCTGGGCTTCTCCCATTCCGGCGCCACCGCCGATACGGTGCGCTTTCTCGAAATCGCCCGCGACGCCGGGGCCCTGACCGTGGCCCTGACGGGTGCGCCGGATTCCCCCCTTGCCGGGGCCGCCGACGAGTGCCTGGTGGCGCGCGCCCGCGAAAGCCGGCTGCGCGCCGGGGCCATGGTCAGCCGTATCGCCCATCTCGCCATTGTCGATTGCCTGTTTCTCGGCCTTGCCAGCCAGCGCTATGAACAGACCGTGGACGCGCTCAAGCGCACGCGGGATGTGACGCATCCCAAATAGTCAGCCGCCCCACAGCCCTGAAGGCCCAGTCCCGATTTCCCCACCCCGATAGACCAGCCCATCCGGCCGATCCTCGGCCAGCAAGAGCGGGCCATCGAGATCAACCCATCGCGCCTTGGATGCCAGCAATCGTGCTGGCAGCATAGAGAGCGAGGTGCTGACCATGCAGCCCACCATGATCTGCAACCCGAGCTCTTCGGCGCGCTGCACGACCGCCAGCGCTTCGGTGAGGCCGCCGGTTTTGTCGAGCTTGATGTTGATCGCGTCATAGCGCCCGGCCAATTCGTCCAATCCGGCAAGGGCATGCACGCTTTCGTCGGCACAAATGGGGACGAGGTGGTCGAGATCGGCTAGCGCCGCATCCTGCCCGGCGGGCAGGGGCTGTTCCACCAGTTCCACGCGGCAATGGGCGCAGATATCGAGCAGCACTGGCAGGTCATCGCCATGCCAGCCCTCATTGGCATCGACAATCAGGCGTGCTTCGGGCGCAGCGGCGCGGACGGCGTGCAGACGCTCGACATCGCCCGGCACCCCCAGCTTGACCTTCAGTAGCGGCAGATGGGCGGCCCGCGCAGCGGCGTCCGCCATGGCATCGGGCGTACCCAGGCTAATGGTATAGGCCGTTTCGATCTGTTGCGGCAGGCTCAGATCCGTCAATGCGGCGACGGAGGTGCCGGCGCGCCTGGCGTCCAGATCCCACATGGCGCAGTCCAGCGCATTGCGCGCCGCGCCGGGCGGCAAGGCCTTTTGCAGATCGGCCCGTGTCAGGCCGGCCGAAAGAGCCGGGGCCAGCGCATCGATGGCGGCCAGTGTGCTCTCGGGCGTCTCGCCATAGCGCGCATAGGGCACGCATTCACCGCGCCCCACCAATCCATCCTGTTCGAGTTGCACCGCGACCACCACGGCCTCGGTCTTACTACCGCGCGCAATGGTGAAGCTCCCGGCAATCGGGAAGCGCTCGATGGCGGCGGTAAGATGGATGGTCATGCTCAACTCAGGCGGGCAGGGGGCGGAAGAAATGGTTGTCACCGGCCTGGGCGATCTCGGTCTGCGGCAGAGCGGACTGGGTCCGGATATCGTCGATGCGGTTCAGTTCATCGACAAAACGGACATCATCGAAGCGCCGGTCCGGATCGGGCACCGCCGAGAGCAGTAGGCGCGTATAGGGATGGTGCGGATCGTCGAGCACCTTGTCGACATTGCCCCATTCCACGATCTGGCCAGCATACATCACCATGATGTCGTCGGCGACATAGCGTGCCGTGGCGATATCGTGGGTGATGTAGAGTAGGGCGAGCTTGAGCTCCGCCTTCATGTCGTTGAGCAGGTTGAGAATGCCCTGGCGCACCGAGACGTCGAGCATGGAGGTGGGTTCGTCGGCAACGATGACCTCCGGGTTCACCGCCAACGCGCGCGCAATGGAGATGCGCTGGCGTTGCCCGCCGGAAAGCTCGTGCGGGAACTTCGGCATCATCTGCCCCGGGTCGAGCTTCACGCGTTCCAATAGCTCGACAATGGCCGCCTTGCGCTGTGTGCCGTCGAGCCCCGGCTGGTGCAGGCGCAATGGCCGTTCGAGGTGATAGCGGATGGTGTGGGTCGGGTTGAGCGCGGCAAACGGGTCCTGGAACACCATCTGCACCGCCGAGCGATAGGCCTTGAGCGCCTTGTGATCCGCTTTGCCCAGGGGCGCGCCCTTGAACAGCAGCCGACCGTCATCGGGCACATATTCACGCATGATGAGGCGCGCCGCCGTGGTCTTGCCTGAGCCGGACTCGCCGACCAGTGCCAGCGTGCGCCCCGGATGCAGCGCAAAGCTGACCGAACGCGCGGCATAGACCGGCTTGTCGGCCCGACCAAAGACCTTCGAAACATTGTCCAGCGCCAGGATGGGGTCGCCCAAATCACTCATGGCATGGCCTCCACGCGGGTCTGTTCGCCATGCAGCTTTGGCATCGAGGCCCAGAGGCGCTTGGTATAGGCGTGCTGGGGTTGGCGATAAATGGTCTGGGCGTCGTTGACCTCGACCAGCTCGCCCTCGAGCATGATGCCGATGCGGTCGCTCACCTGCACCATCAGCCCCAGATCGTGGGTGATGAACAGCACCGAGAAACCGAGCTTTTTGCGCAGCACATCGATGCGCTGCAGGATTTCGCGCTGCACCACCACATCGAGCGCCGTGGTCGGCTCGTCCATGATCAGGAGTTTGGGGTTGAGCGCCAGGCATATGGCGATGACGATGCGCTGGCGCATGCCGCCCGAACATTGATGCGGGTAGGAATCGAGCCGTTCAGGCGCAATATCGACCAGTTTCAGGAGTTCGGCAGCCCGCTCGCGCGCTTCGGCCCGGCTGATGGTGCCATGGGCCTTGAGCACATCGTAGAACTGCCGCTCGATGGTCAGTACCGGATTGAGCGAATTCATCGCGCTCTGGAACACCATGGCCACTTCGCGCCAGCGGAACCGGCGCAGCTCGGCATCATCGAGCTCGAGCACATTGCGGCCATTGACCTCGATGACACTGCCGGTGCGGATCAGCGCGGGCGGCCGGTGCAGCCGGGAGATGGCAAAGGCAATGGTGGACTTGCCACAGCCGGATTCGCCGGCGAGGCCAAAGAACTCGCCCGGCGCAATGTCGAAGCTGACATTTTTGACCGCCTGGAAGTCACCCTCGGCACCGACATAGTCGATAGTGAGATTGCGAACGGAAAGGACCGGCTGGCTCATAGCTTGCCCTCCCCAATGCGGACCATGCGGGTCCAGCGATTGAGCATGCCCCCGGTGCGCAGGCGCGGATTGGCAATTTCGTCGATGGCGAAATTGATCAGCGCCAGCCCGAGGCCAAGGAAGGCCAGGGCAAAGCAGGGCGCCAGAATATCCCACCAGGCGCCGACGGCCAGTGCCGCCGCATTCTGCGCATTATAGAGCATGATGCCCCAGGAAACGGTATTGGGATCGCCCAGCCCGAGGAATTCCAGCGTCGCCTCGGTAATCACGGCAAAGATCACCGAGCCGATGAAGTTGATGCCGACGATGGAAATCAGGTTCGGGAAGATTTCGAACAGCATGATGCGCCAGCCCGGCTCGCCCAGCATTTCGGCGCTCTTGACGAAATCGCGCTGGCGGATCGAGAGCGTTTCCGAGCGAGCGACGCGCACACCCCAGGCCCAGGAGGTCAGCCCCAGAATGATGGCAATGACCAGCGGGCTCGCCTGGCCGATAAAGGCCGCCAGCACCAGCAGCAGCGGCAGGTTGGGCACCACCAGCACCATATTGGTGAAGAAGTTGATGACCTCGTCGACCACCCCGCCTTTGTAGCCGGCGATAATGCCGAGCACCGTGCCGATCACGGTGATCATCAGGCCCGCGCCGAAGCCGACGGCCAGCGAGACGCGGGCGCCATGCACCAGCCGCGAGAACACGTCATGCCCCAGCCGGGTCGTGCCCAGCCAATGGTCCCAGCTCGGTGCCTGATGCGGCCGTCCGACACGCTTGACCGGGCTGTACTCGGTCAGCAAGGGCGCAAAGATCGCCACGAGAATAATGATGGTCAGGATGACGAGACCCGTCATGGCCTTCTTGTTATGCAGCAATTGGCTGAACAGCTTCATCGCGTCAGGCCTTCTTGAGACGCGGATCGAGCAGCACATAGCTCAGATCGACGATAAAATTGGAGATCAGCATGGCGGCGGTCATGATCAGCAACTGCCCCTGAATGACCGGATAGTCGCGGGCGATGATCGCCTGGTAGAGCGTGTTGCCGAGCCCGGGATAGTTGAACACCACCTCGGTCACCAGCGAGCCGCCGAGCACGGTGCCAATGGCGATGGCCAGGCTCGATACGGTCGGCAGCAAGGCATTGCGCGCCGCATACCAGAGCATGACATTATTGTCCGAAAGACCCTTGGCCCGGGCCATGACGATATAGTCTTCGCCCAGAAGGTTGATCATGTTGTTGCGCATGGTGACGGCAAAACCGCCCATCAGCACGAACACCAGCGTCAGCATCGGCAAGGTGCCATGATAGAGCACGCTCGAAATGTACTCCCAGTTCCAGGCCGGATCGATCAGCGGATCGGCCGCATAGCCATTGGGGAACCAGCCCAGCGTGTAGCCGAAGACGAACAGCATGATCAGCGACACCACCACCGCCGGCACTGAGCTCGAAAAGATCGCGGTCAGCGAAATCACCGAGTCGATCAATCGCCCCCGGCGCCAAGCGGCGAACACACCGAGCAGGCTGCCCATGGAAAAGGCGATGATGGTGGCAATGCCCATCAGGCCCAGCGTCCAGACCAGCGCCCGACCTAAAAGTTCAGTGACCGGCAGCGGGAAAAACTTGATCGAGCGCCCCAGATCACCGGTGAACACGCTTTTGAGATAGGCGAAATACTGCTCATGCAGCGGCGCATCGATAAAGCCGAAGGTCAGCTTGAGCGCGTTGAGATTGTCCAGGTTCAGCTCCGAGCCCGCACTGGCGAACATGATCTGGATCGGATCGCCCGGCATCAGCCGGGGCAGAAAGAAATTGATGGTCGCGGCCACAATGAATGCCGCCAGGTAGAACGCCAGTCGCCGCAGCAAAAAGGCCATGGTGATGTGTTCCTTTTCAGTTGGGTGGCGCGATGCGACGGCAACCACCGGGCGGCACCTCCCCCTTGACGGGGGAGGCTGGGAGGGGGTGGCGGTTCACCCCGATGCCGGGGCTGATCGTACCCCCTCCCTAGCTCTGCTACGGCCTGCGGCCTAGCGGCGCTACCCTCCCCGCAAGGGGGAGGGTGCCGACGTCAGGTTTTGTGGCAGCAGCCTATTCCACCGGCTCGAGATCGAGCAGTTGCAACAGGCGGGCCGGGTTGGCGTTGGAGACCACCGGCGAGTATTTCGGATTTTCCGCATCCGCCCAGCCGGTGAAGCGGCTGGTGTTGTATTCGTAGAAGCTCGGGCTGTTATAGACCGGGATGATCGGCATGTTCTCGGCCACGATCATCTGGGCCTGGTCCATCACCGCCTTGGCTTCCGCCGGGTCCTTGATCTGCGTGTATTCGGCCAGCAAGGCGCTGAGCTCTTCGTTTTCCCAATGCGGCGCGGTGAAGCGCGACTTGCCGAAATCGTTCGGATTGAACGAACGGATATAGGGGAAATACGGGTTGGCCGCCGATGCCAGCGCATTGAGCGTCATCGAGTATTCACCCGCGATCAGGCCCGAGGTCCACACCGCCGCTTCCGGGGTGCTCATCTTCACATTGAGCCCGGCTTCGCTGAGGCTTTCCATGGCGATCTGCACCGCATCGATCCAGTCGGTCCAGCCATTGGGCACCATGATGTCGATGGCAATCGGCGTGCCATCGGGATTGTCACGGAACCCGTCGCCATCGGCGTCGACATAACCGCTCTCGTCGAGCAGCGCCATGCCCGCTTCAAGGTCGAACTGGCCATATTGCCCGTATTCGGCATCGACTTCAGGATTGGCGAAGGACGCATAAAGCTCGCCCAGCGAGGCCGGATCGTCATTGACCAGCGGATAGCCATAGCCGGCAATGTCCACGATGGTCTGGCGGTCGATCAGCATGGAGAGCGCGCGGCGGAAGTTCACATCGGTGAATGCCTTGCGGTTGTTCTCGTTCGGGGTGGTCATGCTGACCTGGAACGACACCAGGCTCGACGGTGTGAACCAGTATTTATGGTGCTCGGGGTCCTTGGCGACAAAGGTGTTGTCGATGTCGGGAATAAAGCTCGTGGCCCAGTCCAGCGTGCCATCGGCCAGGGCGGCCAGCACCTGCGGATTGTCGGCAAGCTGCGGCATGCGCAGGCAGTCGACGTCGAGATTGTCCGCGTCCCAATAATGCGGGTTGGCGCACTGCTCATAGACCTGCGGGGTGAAGCGGGTGATCTCGGTCATCGGACCGGAGCCGACTGGCTCTTCATTGGCGAAGGTCACCGGGTCTTCGATCTCGGCCCAGACATGTTCTGGGACAATCGGCATGCCGACAATGGTGTTGGCGATCAGCGCATTGGCTTCCTTGAGGTGGAAGGTGACGGTGCGTTCATCGACTTTTTCTACGGTCTCGATCTGCGCGCCGACCGAGATGAAGTCGAGCGCCGGGAACCTGGCGATGTAGTCGTAGGTGAAGACCACGTCGTCAGCGGTCAGCGCTTCGCCATCCGACCATTTCAGACCCTCGCGCAGCACGAAGGTGATCGACATCAGATCGTCGGCCAGCTCGAAGCTTTCGGCGAGGCGGTAATGGGGCTCATTGCCCTTGAGGCGGTTGAACACCACCAGCGGCTCATACATGAAGTCGAGCGTGGTGTAGCGCGCCGAGGTTTGGCCGAACGGGTTGAAATTGCGCACGAATGTGGTGGTCTGCTCGGAAGCGAGCGTCAGCACATTGCCGCTGGCGTCCTGGGCCTGGGCCTGGGCCTGGGCCGGCGCCGCGGCCAACAGGGCCAGCACGGACGCAGCCGTGATCCATGAAGTTCTGTTCATTGTGAAAGTCTCTCCTTGTTGCCGGCCAGCCTCAGGCAAAGCCGTTCTCCCTGAAAATTCCCTCGACCTCGGCATGCAGGGCCTGCACGTCGTGGTGTTGCGCTCCGAGCCGCTTCTGGGCGCGGTCGATGCGGGCGAGGCTATCCGTGCTCAGCGGCCGCGCCGCCTTGGCTGCCGCCTCGCTGGCAGCCAGATCGCCCTGGCTATGCAGGGCAATGTCGTAGCCGGCATCGAGCGCAGCGCGCACCCGCTCCGGCCATGTGCCTGAAAGCGCCTCCATGGTGAGGCAATCGGTGACGATCACGCCCTCAAAGCCGAGATCCTTGCGGATCATCTCGCAGACAATGGGCGACACCGAGGCGGGGCGGGCCTTGTCGATCTGCGAGAAGATGAGATGAGCAACCATCGCCCATGGCGCATCCTTGAGCGCCACGAAGGGGCGGAAATCGCTGCCCGCCATGTCTTCGATACTGGCATCGACCACCGGGCAGTCGAAATGCGGATCGACATTGACCCGGCCATAGCCGGGAATGTGCTTGAAGATGGGCATCGACCCAACTTCGAGCATGGCATCCACCACTACCTGTCCCAACACTGTCACCAGTTCCGGATCGTCCCCGAAGGAGCGGTTGCCGATGACATTGTGGGTGCCCGTCCGCGCCAGATCGACCACCGGCGTCGTGCCGCTGCCCAGCCCCAGCGCGCTCAGCATGGACCCCATGGCCAGGCTCGACAGGCGCAGCGCCCGCTTGCCGGTCTCAAGGTCCTTGCGTGCCAGGGCGCCGAAATCGCCCAGCGCGCGGAACAACGGCCAATTGCCATTGTCGAGCCGTTGTACGCGGCCGCCTTCCTGGTCGATATAGACCGGCGCGTCCTCGCGTCCGACCGCCTCTTTGAACTGCGCGACGAGGCGCTTGATCTGCGCGGGATTGTCCAGATTGCGCTTGAACAGGAACAGCCCGAACGGATCGGTTTCGCGAAAGAACGCCACTTCGGAGGGCGAAAGCTCAAGGCCCGGCATGCCGACGAAAAGAGCAAGAGGCGCAGAAGTCATTATGATTTGTCCTCGGGCCGCGACGGGATTCGCAGCAGGCCCTGATAGATGTCTTCCTGGTCGGACGGAATCGGCATGGCGCCGGCGGCATTGACGTAAAAATCCACCGGCCCGGCCGACCCAATGATGGCATAGGCATAGCCCTGCGCTTTCATCGCCATCAGTGTGTGATGGAACAGCGCCAGCCCGATGCCCTTGCCACGCTGATCCTCGGACACGCCCGTGGGGCCGAAGAAACTGCGGGCCGTGGCGTCGTAGCAGGCAAAGCCGACAAGTTGCCCATCCACAATGGCGATCAGGCAGCCCGGCGGCTGATGCGCTATCGCCGCGCTGACTTCACTGACCCAATATTCGGAGAAATGGGTGCGCACCCAGTCCTTGATGATGTGCTGTTCGGGTGGCAGGGCAACGCGGATGGTCGCATCCACTTGCTCGGCGCGCGCCCGAAGCGCATCAAGTTTGCGGCTATAGAGATTGACGAGCAGGTCCATATTGCCGCCCGTTTATCCGGCCGCGCGCGGCTGGTGCTGGGCAGCGGCGCGGCGCAGGAAACCACCGGCCTCCTCAAGGGCATGGGCCCCCTCTGCTGCACTCATACCGGTCAGCGCCATCAGGATCGCCAGCTTCACATTGTTCTTGCTGGCGACAAGGAACGCCTCGGCTTCTTCGGCTGTGCAGTCGGCCACTTCAATCAGGATGCGGGTGGCGCGGGCCGCCAGCTTTTCATTGCTGACCGAAAGATCCACCATGAGATTTTCATAGGATTTGCCGATGCGTATCATGCTGGCCGTGGTCAGCATGTTGAGCACCAGCTTCTGCGCCGTGCCCGATTTGAGGCGGGTCGAACCTGTCAGTGCTTCGGGGCCGACCAGCGGGGAAATCGCGATATCGGCCATGTTGGCAATGGCGGATTCCGGATTGCAGGACAGGGCGGCGGTGACCGCGCCAACGCTTTTGGCATAGTCGAGCCCGCCAATGACGTAGGGGGTCCGGCCGCTGACCGCGATGCCCACCACGACGTCACGCGCGGACACATTGACCCGCTCGAGGTCGCTGCGGCCTTCGTCGCGCGAATCTTCGGCCCCTTCGATGGGGTGGCGCAGGGCGCGGTCGCCCCCGGCAATCAGGCCCACCACCATGCCCTCGGGTACGCCGAAGGTCGGCGGGCATTCGGACGCATCGAGCACGCCAAGCCGCCCGCTGGTGCCGGCCCCCATATAGATCAGGCGTCCACCTGCCTTGAAGGCTTCCACGATACAGTCCACGGTGGCGGCGACCTGCGGCAGGACATGGCGCACAGCCTCGGCGACCTTCGCGTCCTCGGCGTTCATCGCCGCAACGATCTCGCTCGACGACATCAGGTCGATCTGCAGCGTTTCGGGGTTGCGGGCTTCGGAAACGAGCCGTTCCAGCTCAGTCATCAGGGTCGTTTTTGCCATTGTGCCTATGCTCAAATTCCGCTGCGATGCTAGAAGTGAATATTCCGGGTGTCAACGAGACATGGAATATTGTATTCCAAGTTGATGGCGCCCTGGGGATATGTCTCTGGCGAGCTGTCCGGTGTGGCGGGGCGCAAGCAGGTTGCAATTTGAGGGGGGTCGGCTTTAGTCCTCGCAGTGCGAGGCGGGTGGGCCGGCGGCACGGGAACGCAAATGTCGATACTCAAGGTCCTCAGCGCCAAGCTGGACACAATGACCCAGGCGGATCGCCAGATCGCCCAGTTCATCATTGATCATCCCGAACAGATGCTGACCCTGTCCTCAGCGGCCCTGGCGGAGGCAACCGGGCGTAGCCAGTCCAGCGTGGTCAAGTTCAGCCAGAAGCTGGGGTATGCCGGCTATCAGCAGCTCAAGCTGGCCGTGAACAAGGCCAAGGCGCTGGAATGGCATGCCCCCGGCGGGGTCATCCACGGTTCGATCGATGCCAGCGACAGCTATGTCACCATCCTGCAAAAGCTGATCGGCTCCAAGCTGCTCTCGATGCGCGAAACCCTGGCGGCCAATAATGAGCAGACCATCGATCTGGCGCTGCAATCCCTGGCCAATGCGCGCAAAATCCAGCTTGCGGGCGTTGGCGCCTCATCCTTGGTGGCCAAGGATTTCTCCTACAAGCTGCTCAAGCTGGGGCGTATGGCGCTGATCGACAGCGACAGTCATATCCAGATCTCCAACGCCTCTGCCCTCAACGCGGCCGATGTGCTCTTCGCCCTGTCCCATTCCGGCCGGAGCGTCGAAACCCTGCGGATTGCCGAGATTGCCCGGCAGCGCGGCGCCACGGTCATCTCGATGACCGGACTGCAGCCCAACCCCTTGCTGGAACTGGCCGATATTCATCTGTTCACCGTTGCCGACGAAGAGCGCGTGCGCTCTTCGGCCATCACCTCGCGCGATGCGCAATTGATGCTGATGGACATGCTGTTCATCCTGATGATCCGCATGCAGGCGGACGCGCACGACTTTATCCACAATTCCGAAACCGCCGTGACGGTGCTCAAGGCCCGCTAGCCACTGCACAATCGGCGCCGAAATAGCGCGGTAGGCTGCTCCTGTCGCTGCAGCCAGCGTGTAATTTAATATTCTTGACACTTTGAATTGCTGGAATTTACTATTCCAAAACTGCGGGCCTGAGGGTGGCCTGCCCAGGGGACCTGCCACGAGCGGGATGGACGGAGAGAGCAATTGGCTCAGCTATCGCTTCGCGGCATCAAGAAGCGCTTTCGCGAGACCGAGGTCTTGCATGGCATTGATCTGGAAATCGGTCATCGCGAGTTCGTCGTTTTCGTCGGCCCTTCGGGTTGCGGCAAGTCCACCCTGTTGCGCCTGATCGCCGGTCTCGACCCGATCACCGATGGCGAATTCGTCCTCAATGGTAGCCGCATGAACGATGTGGCGCCCTCGCGCCGCGGCATCGCCATGGTGTTCCAGTCCTATGCGCTTTACCCGCATATGGACGTTTACGAAAACATGGCCTTCGGCGCGCGCCTGATGGGGCTCGACAAGGCCGAGGTTGAGAAACGTATCGCCGATGCCGCAAATATGCTGCGGCTCGGCGAACTGCTCAAGCGACGTCCGCGCGAACTCTCCGGTGGTCAGCGCCAGCGCGTCGCCATTGGCCGTGCATTGGTGCGCAAGCCCGACGTGTTCCTGCTCGATGAGCCGCTGTCCAATCTCGACGCGGCCCTGCGCTCCGAAGTGCGCCTGGAAATCGCTCGCCTGCATCGCGAAATCGGCGGCACCATGATCTATGTCACCCATGATCAGGTCGAGGCCATGACCCTGGCCGACAAGATCGTGGTGATGAACAATGGCCGCATCGAACAGGTCGGTTCGCCGCGCGAGCTCTATGAGACCCCGGCCAATACTTTTGTCGCCAGCTTCATCGGCTCGCCGCGCATGACCCTGGTCGATGTGACCCGTGACGGCGACCGTCTGGGCGTCGCCAATGGCGGGGCCGTGGCTGTCGGTGCGGTGCCGGACGCAAAGGCGCTCAAGCTGGGGCTGCGGCCCGATGCGGTGCACCTCACCCGCGGCGCGGCTGACGGGCTCTCGGCTCAGGTCGTCTATACCGAGTATCTGGGCGACAACGCTTATGTCTATACCCGGCTGGCCGATGGCACACTGCTTTCGGCCCGCACCACCCCCAATAACCTGTTTTCGCCGGACGAAACGGTGACCGCGACGGTCGAGCCGGGCGCCGCGCATTTCTTTTCCGCCGAGGATGGCCGGCGGCTGTCGCCCTGAACCGGGCGCCGGGACAAGACCACCAAAGAGAACTCGCAAGGAGAGGGAACTCCATGAAGACCAATCTGATCCGCATCGGGACGGCGCTGAGCGCCGTGCTCATTGCCGCCCCCGCTTTCGCCCAGGACCTGACCCTGTGGAGCTGGCGCCAGGAAGACCGCGCTGCCTATGAGCAGTTCATCGAAACCTTCGAAGCGGCCAATCCGGGCATCACGGTGAACTTCGAAACCTTCGAAGCCACCAATTACAACACCATTCTCTCGACCGCCCTGGCCGGCGGCACCGGTCCGGACCTGGCCATGGTGCGCGCTTACGGTGGCCTCGAGAACGTCGCTTCGGCCGGCTATCTCGAGCCCCTGAGCACCGAAACCGTGCCCGCCCTGGCTGATTTCTCGGCGGCCTCGCTGGCCGCTGAAAGCATGCGCTCGGACGGCCAGATCTATGCCGTGCCCTTCGCCAGCCAGACTCAGTTCGTCATCTACAACAAGGCGATTTTCGACGCCAATGGTCTCGAAGAGCCCCAGAGCTGGGCCGATCTCGAAGCCCTCGGTCAGTCGCTCAAGGACGCCGGCGTCATTCCCTTCGCCAACGGCACCGCGACCGCCTGGCAGAACGAGACCGTGACCTTTGGCCTCGGCTCCTCGCTGATGGGCAAGGATTTCTACGAAGACCTGATCGCCGGCGAAGCCGACTTCACCGATGAGCGCTTCACCTCGGCCCTCGGCGCCGTTGCCGATGTCGCCGCGGACTACTTCCCCGACGGTTTTATCGGCCTCGACTACCCCTCCGCCCAGCAGCTCTTCTCCTCGGGCCTGGCCGGCATGTTCATCGGCGGCTCCTATGAGCTGGCCAATTTCAAGAACCAGAACCCCGATATCGAACTGGGCATGTTCGCCGCACCCGGCGAAACCGCCGAGGACGAGAAGCTGGTCGCTGTCTACTTCGACGGCGGCTATGCGGTGAACGCCGCCACCCCGAACAAGGACGCGGCCCTGACCTTCCTTAACTACCTCGCCAGCCAGGAATTCGGTCAGGCTTTCGCCAATACGCTGAACAACATCTCGACCGTGCCGGGCGTCACCTTCGACAACCCGCTGCTCGGCGAAGTGGCTGAACTCAACCAGTCTTCGATCCCCTATCTGATGCTGGCGCACTTCCGTTATGGCGAGCCCTCCGGCTCGGTGCTGATCCAGGGCGAGATGCAGAAGCTGTTCGCTGGCGAAACCACGCCCGAAGCCATCGGCGAAGTGCTCACCACCGGCCTTGCGGCCTGGTACGAGCCCTTCCAGAACTAAGGCGGCCTCCCTTCCGCCCAAAGGGTGGAGCGGGGCCAGTAGTCCAGGCTCTTGGTCCCGCTCACCCACCCCCCGACGATCGTCACCACCCGGCTTGTCCGGGTGGTCCATGGACACCGCGAGATGGATTGCCCGGACAAGCCGGGCAATGACGACGGAAGGGCTTATTCGGTAGTGGACGGCGTATCGCCGCCGGGTTCCAGCGCCAGCAACACCTTAAAAGGCCCCAAATGCCCAAACTTCGGATGACAGGCCGCGGCCTCTGGATCACCTTCCTCATCGTGCCGCCACTGGCCTTTGTGGCGCTGTTCATCGTCTATCCGATCATTTCGGCCTTCGCCTATGCATTCTTCGACTGGCAGGGCCTGAAACGTCTCGATTTTGTGGGATTGGAAAACTTCCACACCGTGCTGTTCGTCGAGCCCTATCGGAGCTGGACGCTCAACGCCTTCAAGAACAACATCATCGTCTTTTTCGCGCTGATGGTGCTGCAGAACGGGCTGGGCTTCATCCTGGCCTATGCGCTCTGGCGCGAGTTGCCCGGCGCGCGGTTCCACCGCATTGCGGTGTTCCTGCCCGTGGTGCTCTCCACCATCATCGTCGCCTATCTCTTCAAGCTGTTCTATCACCCGCTGTTCGGCGTGGTGAACATCAGCCTGCGCGGACTGGGGCTCGATGGGCTTGCCCAACCCTGGCTGGGGCAAAGCGGCACCGCGCTCTGGAGCATCATCGCCGCCCAGGCCTGGCACATGGTCGGTTTCCCCACCCTGGTGTTCCTGGCCGGCATGCAGCGCATTCCCGGCGAAATCCTCGACGCCGTGCGCATGGAAACCGAAAGCGAATGGGTCAAGATCTCCAAGATCGTCTGGCCACTGGTCGCGCCCAGCGCCACCATCGTCTTCACCCTTTTGTTCGTGGGCGCCTTCAACTGGTTTGAGCTGCCCTACATCATGGGCGGGCTGGACGGATCGCCCTTTGGCTCGACCGACGTGCTGGGGCTCTATTTCTACCGCACAGCCTTTGGCAATGTGTCCGCCGGCCAGCAGGATTTCGGCCTCGGTTCGGCCCTGGCCGTGCTGATCTTCCTCTTCATCGCCGTCATCGCCACGGTCATCACCGTGCGCCTTAGGGCGCGGGAGATTCAGATATGAGCGCGACCACTTCCGCCATGGCCTATCAGGACCGCAGGGGCATATTGGGCACGTTGGGCCGCGATGGCCTGTTGCAGATCATCCTGATCGCCAACACCATCATCATGCTGGCGCCCATCGTCATCATGGTCTTTTCGGCTTTCAAGACCACGCCGCAGATCTTCCAGTCGCCCTTCGGCATTCCCGATTTCACCCAAGTGGCAAATTTCGTGAAAATCTGGACGCAGACCAATTTCCTGCGCTATTTGCTCAATTCCTTCGTGGTCACCGGCGCCTCCATGGTGCTGATCCTGACGCTGGGCACCATGGCTGCCTATGCCATCGGCCGCTATGCCTTCACCGGCTCGAACTTCATCCTGATGTTCTTCCTCGCCGGCCTCACCCTGCCCCTAAAACTCGCCATCATCCCGCTCTTCATGCTGATGCGCGACCTCTCCATCCTCAACAACCAGCTCTCGCTGATCTTCGTCTATACCGCCATGGGCCTGCCCACGACGGTCTTCATCATGACCGGCTTCATCCGCACCCTGCCCAATGAGCTTGAGGATGCGGCGCGCATGGATGGCGCCTCCGAAGCGCGCATTATGTGGTCGATCATGCTGCCTTTGGTGCGCCCGGCCATGGTCATCGCCGGCATTCAGAATGTCGTGCCGATCTGGAACGACTTCTTCTTCCCGCTGGTCTTCATCCAGAACGATGATCTCAAAACCCTGCCGCAGGGGCTCACCACCTTCATGGGCGAATACACCACCGATTGGGGCGTGCTGTTTTCGGGGCTGACGCTTTCGGCTGCGCCGATCATCCTGATCTATATCGTGCTGTCGCGCCAGTTCATCGCCGGCATGACCTCGGGTGCCGTCAAATGAAACTGCCCGGCGGCCTCATCGTCTCCTGCCAGGCGCGGGCCGACAATCCCTTGCATGGCCCGCAGTTCATGGGCGCCATGGCGCTGGCCGCCCGCGACGGCGGCGCTGTCGGCATTCGCGCCAATGGCCCGGCCGATGTCGCGGCGGTGCAGGCGGCAGGACTGCCGATCATCGGCATTCACAAGGTGTTTTCCGAGGATGTCCCGGTCTATATCACCCCCAATTTCGAAGCCGCCGCGGCGATCGCTGCGTCAGGCGCCGGGATTGTTGCGCTCGATTGTACTGAACGGCCGCGCCATGGCGAACATCCCAGCGTTCTCATCCGGCGCATTCAGGAAGAAATCGGCGCCGAGGTGTTCGCCGATATCTCGACCCTGGACGAGGGATTGAAGGCCGCCGACTGGGGCGCCGATTATGTTGCCACCACGCTCTCGGGCTATACCGAGGCGACCGAGCCCAAGCCCGATGCGCCGGACCTGGCGCTGCTCGAAGCCTTGTCTACCCGGCTCGATATTCCGGTCGTGGCCGAAGGGCGCTACAATCGGCCCGAACTCGTGGCCCAGGCCTTTGCCGCCGGGGCGCATGCCGTCGTTGTGGGTACCATGATCACCAATCCGCGTGAAATCACCCGAATGTTTGTCAATCAGGGTGTGCCCAGTTGAGCCAGGTTCATCTGGGGCTCGATGTCGGCGGCACGGCCAGCCGCTGGGTCGCCTGCGATGCTGCCGGCAGCGTCGTAGCGCGCGGTCGTGTCGGCGGCGCCACTGCCCATGTATTCAACCCCGCCGAACGCGCCAGGCTCGCGGCAGTGTTTTCGCAAGTGGCCGGTGCGCTGGCTGAAGGCGGGCTGAAGCCCATGACGCTCTCGGGCGGCCTCACCGGCTTCGGCGCCGCCGCCGACGTCGAAATTGCCGGTCTCGCCCAACAGGCGCTCGGCTTGCCGCGCGATGCGGTCCTGCTGATGGACGACATCATCCTCGCCTATGCCGCCCATTTCCAGCCCGGTGCCGGGCACCTGGTTTCCGCCGGTACAGGCTCGATCGGCATTCATGTCGGTGCCAGCGGCGATGTTGTCCGGGTCGGGGGCAGGGGCATTCTCATCGACGATGCCGGCTCAGGAAGCTGGATCGCCCTTAGGGCTCTCGACCGGCTTTATCGCACGCTCGACCACACCGGATCTTTTGCCAGCCAGCAAGTTCTTGCCGATCAGATCTTCGCGTTGGTGGGTGGGTCGGACTGGCACCATGTCCGTCAGCATGTCTATGCCGGCGACCGCGGCCGCATCGGCGCTTTGGCAGTCGGTGTTGCCAAGGCAGCGGAACTGGGTGATGAGACAGCTCTTGAGATATTGCGCGAAGCAGGGGGCGAGTTGGCACTGCTAGCCCAGGCCATGCAAGCCCGGGCGGGCGAGCGACCCGTCGCCGTTATCGGAGGGGTTCTGACGCTGCACCCGGCGATCAGTAGTGAGGTCAGGGCGCAACTGCCCGGCTGTGATGTCTCGCAACCCGCCATCGACACCGCCTTGGCGGCAGCGCACCTGCAACAGGGCGGCGCTTTAGAGCCCTGGCGGGCAACACTGGCCGCGCTCCGATAGCCGGGATGCAATGGGAGTATCTGGGCGTCTGAAAGTGAGCGCGGTTTCTGCATAGTTGGGCGAGTACGCCAAAGCGACTCTGCCAAATTCGGAAAACTGCCGCCAATAAACGGGTGTACAGCAACTGGATCTGCTGATTGGTCTTACACCGGAAGAACCTGCATGCGACCCGCATAGGCCTATCGGCGGCGCTGCCAGCGTGTTGGCAGCGAAACTATTCCGTCGACCACAATAAGACAGTTGTCACCGGCACCATTTCAAACACCGGCCGGGCCCCTGCGGAAATGCGGGCGTCAGCGACTGCGCAAGATTATCTATTAATTTCAATGCAATAGGTGTTCGCGGATTTATCCTGACCGGCGCGCCATTTCGGTACACATTTCTGAACGTTTTCGCCCGTCTTTCCCGAAGCCGCCACTGCGGCGTTGAGTACATCCTTGCTACCCACGATGCGGATGCGGTCGGCATCGACTTCGACCTTTGAGAGAAGGGACCTCAGCCAGGCCTTGCGCGCCGGGTTTTCTGCGGAAGCAAGAACACCTGTCAGGAGATTGGAAAAAGCGGTGATCCTGACCGGATCGATGGCATCGTCATTGCTTGCCTGAACCCGGCCGCGCTCGAGGGCCGTCGTCGCGCGCTCGTGGTCGGAACGGACAATGCCAATACGATACCGAAGCACATCGTCGAGTTCCGCTCCATCCTCGACAAGCTTATACAGCTGGTCGAGTTTTTCACGGGTGGCATCGGCTTTCTGCTGCAAGCCGATAAGGCGCTCGTTGATCGCAGCGGCTCGTTCGGTGCGGCGCTCGGCCAATGCTGACAGAATGGTGGCCAGGCGGTCGGCGGGTGCGAGCAGCTTTTCTCTGAGGGCCTCCACAACCTTGGTGACGAGCGCATCCATGCGGATCGCGTTGCCCTTGCAGGCCGTCGGCCCGCGCTGGGCGCGACCGGCGCAAGGAGGACCGGATGGACGGGATTGACGGCGAGCGAGCGCACGTCAAGAAGATGGACGGCCATGTGAACACCTGTCTCTAGCAGGTAGCGATCATGGTCGGAGTGCCTGCGGGGATTGCACTCCCCGTGGCAGCCGCTTTATGCGGGCGCCAACCATGACGGCCGACTCCTGGCCAGAGTCGGCACTATGCTCGATAACAGTATGGCGGTTGAAGTCGAGCGACCGCTGAAGCGACGGTGACGATGTGCGCTGGGTGATGGCTTGGATTTTAGCGTTCTGCTCGCAAAGGTCGATCTCAGGATGCCGGCCTTCGAGCTTCATGAGATCGAGCAAATTGGTGCCGCCGGAGCCGCAGGCCGATCCGGATTTGTAACTAAGCCATGCCGGTTGGCAGTGGCATCCTATCAGCCACGGCAATCTGAAGGCGTACCATTTGCTCCAATAGCGCGCTCTTTGCCTTCTCGGCGGACGGGTCGTCCCAGAGATTTGTGAACTCGTCGGGATCAGTGTCCAAGTCGCAGAGTTCGCCTTCAGAGACGCCGTCGAAGATCGAGAGGCGCCAGCGTGCATTGCGCAACGTATGGACGCGGGGATGCTCACCGAGCCCGGATACGCCATCCTGTTGATCATATTGGATAAGCGCGGCTTCCCGCCCCACGCTACCTTCCGCGACAAGTGAGCGTCCCTGCATGCCGTATGCGGGAGCGACTTTGGCTCGCGCCAGGATCGACACTCCAATATCGTGGGTTTGCCCGATACCGTCAGAGTCGAGCCTCGCTCCGATGGCCGGATCCGCCCAAATCATCGGGACTCGCGTGATCTGTTCGTATTGCTCTGGTCCCTTGAAGAGGAGCTGGTGATCGCCGAGGTGATCGCCATGGTCTGCGGTAAAAATGACGACTGTGTTGTCTGCTTTCCCATTGCTGCTCAGGCGGACTGACGGCGAACGACCTCGAAACCGACGTCATGAATAATGGAAGTAACTGAGGACGCAGAGAAACGATCCACCAGTGCATTGGCCGCAACTTGGCCCAGAACTTGCCGGTCAATGCGGATACTGGTTAGCGCCGGCTCTGTCATCGCGGCGAATTCCTGGTCGCCAAACCCGATAACCGCGACGTCGCCTGGAACAGACAAACCGCGGGCCATGGCTTCAATCAGTACGCCCTGGGCAAACTGGTCGGAACTACAGAAGACCACAGTGCCGGTTTCCATCCCTTGCTGCAGAAGTTGCGATAGGGCCTGTCGTCCAAGCCCCAGAGTCGCGGGGGCCAAAAAGTCAACGCCAGTTACCGGGGCGCCGCTGAACTTGCCAAATCGGGACTTGAAGGCATCACGGCGGCGCACGGCGCGCTCATCGCTGGCGGTGATGGTCGCCGCATGGCGGTAGCCCGCTCCAATCGCAAAGTCGGCTGCCGCATGCCCCGCCTCCACATGCGAAAATCCCACGCAGCAATCGATCGGTGTGTCGGAAATATCCCAGACTTCAACAACCGGGATGCCAGCATTGAGCAGCATGCGCCGCGCTCCGGCGCTGTGCCTTATGCCGGTTAGCAGTATAGCGTCCGGGCGACGCGAGAGATGAGTGGCGATGGCCTTCTCCTCGCGCTCAAGATCGAAACCGGTCTCGCTCAGCATAATCTGATAGCCATGCTCCCACATGATATCGGAAAAGGCATGCAGCATGCTCGAATAGACGATGTTGGTCACCGACGGAACGAGCGCGGCAATCAGATTCGATTTGTTCGAAGCCAGCGCACCGGCCACCGCGTTAGGTACATAGCCGGTGCGGGCAATGGCGTCCTGGATACGTTGCAGGGTTCCGGGCGAGACCTTGCCCGGTGCTGACAAGGCACGCGATACCGTTACCTGGGACACCCCGGCAAGGCGCCCGACTTCGGCCATGGTCACGCCACTACCGCGACGAATCTGCGCTGGGTCTCGGGATCGAATTGCCATAGATCGCCTTTACCGGATGGCCAGACCTACGCCAAGCTCTGGTCTGCGGGCGAGGCCTGTTGGCGAGACTTGCGCGCTATGGCCACCGAAAGTGCCACGGACCCGATGATCAGCACCCACAGCAGCGCTGCGATCCAGCTTTTCGTGAAAAAGATCGTCAGGTTGCCGAACGATTCGAGACTTTTGACAAAATAGATCTCGGCTGACGGTCCAAGGATGAAGCCGATGATGAAGGGCGCGACTTCCAGCCTCAGTTTGGTCGCAAGCCAGCCGAAGATGCCGAAGATCAGCAGCGTCCAGACGTCGAACATAATGCCATAATTGATTGTATAGGCGCCGATCACGCACATCATCAGGATGACGGGATAGAGGATGTGTTTGGGCACAGCCACCACCATGGCAAACCAGCGGATGGCAAAATACATCATTATGAACATGGCTAGGTTCGCTACGATCATGGCGACAATCATTGCGTTCCAGGTGTCGCCGTTATTGCCGATAAACAGCGGGCCAACCTGGATGCCCTGCAACGCAAACGCACCGATCAGTAGAGCCGTTGTGCTGTCGCCGGGAATACCGAGCGAGAGGAGCGGGACCAGAGCGCCGCCTGTGAGGCCATTATTGCCGGCCTCTGACGCCATGATCCCCGCCGGTTCGCCCTTGCCGAAGCGTTCGGGGTGTTTCGATGTGGTTTTTGTCGCCGTGTAGGACAGGATCGACGCCGCCGACCCGCCCACGCCGGGGAGAATGCCCACAAAGGTGCCGATACCTGATGAACGGACGAGGTTTAGGGCCTGCCCCTTGAAGACAGAGAATGAAAAGCGCGAATGGGCGCCGACCTTGATCTGATCGAGCGACATGCCCTTGGGCATGCCCTTTTCGGCCTCTTCAAGAATGGCGGTCAGGCCGAAAAGGGCTATCAGCACCGGTAGCAGCGAGAAGCCGCTTTCGAGCCAATAGTCGGTGCCCGGCGGGATCAACCGGAAATGGCCGTTGCCACCGTCGGTGACGTCATAGACGCCGATCAGGCTGACGAATATGCCCAGAAATCCGGAGAAAATGCCCAGAAGCATGTTGCTCGAAAGCGCAGCCATGACCGTCAGGGCAAAGAGGATGATGAGGAACTTCTCCACATAGGAGAAACGGATGGCGAAATCGGCCAAAGCCGGTGCGAAAAAGTAGAGCGCCGCGAGTGAAATTAATCCGCCGACAAATGACGCGAAAATGCCGATGCGCAGCGCCTTCTCGCCTTCACCCCGCTGGGTCATGGGGTAGCCATCAAAAGTGGTTGTGATGGACGACGGCGTCCCTGGAATGCCGAGAAGAATTGCCGGCACCAGGCCGCCCGAGATGCCGCCGACATAAAGGCCCAGCAACAGTGCCAGCCCATTTTCGAGACCAAGCGAATAGGTGAGCGGCAAACAGATCGCCACAGCCATCGTGGCCGTCATGCCCGGAATGGCGCCGAAAACAATGCCAACAAGCGCGCCGCCGCAAGCCAGGAGGATAAAGAGCGGCGAAATGAGCCCGAGGAAATCCATGGTTCAGCTGTCTCCGGCTTAGGGCAGGGTCAGATAGAAAATGTCGCTGAACAGCCACCAGACCAGCAGTGGACCCGCCAGCGCAATGACCAGAACCGGGATTGCGCCCCGCAGCGTGCGTTCATGCATGAACAACAGCCCGGTCAGCGCCACGAAGGGGATTGAGCAGAGCAGGAACCCCATGCCGGTATTGGGCCAGATATCGCCAACTGGAACCATGAGTGAGAAATAGAGTACAGTCAGGACCAGCGCGCCAAAAAAACGCGGCTTGTCCATTCTGGCGAAGGTGTCGCGCCACATGGCGCCTGAGGCAAGCACATCGCGTCGCTGGGTAATCAGGATGGTGACGCCCAAAACCAACAACACTATGCCGATCAGTGTCGGGAATATGAGATGCGAGGTCGCAAAATCGACCTTTACCCGGGTCCACTCGCCCATGACCAAGTCTCTTTCTGATTGCAGAAAGGGCCCGGCGGGAGAAACCGACCGGGCCCTGGAGGTGCTGCAGCCTATTCGGCCCTCAGGTCCTCGATGATGCCGCCGATCCGTTCGCTCTTGGCGCTCAGATGCTCAAGGGCTTCAGCGCGTGGCAGGTAGTTGGGTATGAAGAAAGCCGCAGCCTGACGTTCCTGAATCTCACCCGCGGCGTAGATTTCCTCAAGCGCTGTGTCGATGGCATCCATCAGCGCCGGGTCCATATCCTTGTTATAGAGAAGGAAGAATTCCTTATCGAAGGAGAAGTCCTCGGTACCGTCAAGCGTCACGCTGGTCGCGGGGCTGGCATATTGCAAAAAGTCGGCGCGGGTGGTTGCGCCCATGCCGGCTTCCGGGGCTTGGTCGAGCGTGGCCGGACGCGCGGTGATCCAGACAAAGCGCATGGCCTTGGGGTCATCGGCGGACAGCTGGGTGAACTGCTCATTGGCCTGGATCGAGCCGTTGATGACATCGGCCAGATCGTCCCACATGGCCTGGTTCTTGTCGGCCTGCGAGCCGGTATTGACCGCGACGATGTTCTCTTCCGAGCCCGGTGAGCGAACCTTGGCGGCATTGCGCATGGCTGTAAAACCGATTTCCGAGACGCCGCCAGGTTGGATGGCTACACGAATCTGCGTGCCGTCGGCCGCTGCGGTCAGGATGTCTTCCATGCTCTGATAAGGCGAATCCGCCGGGACGAGGAAACTGTCGCCGGGATTGATGGCGACAGTCGGGCCGACCTCATAGTTCGCAAATGGATCGTCATTGCCCGGCACGCCGTAGAGGTAGGACAGGTAGATCTGGTCATGATGCAACATGATGGTGGTGCCGCGAGAGTCGCGGTCCAGAGCCTTGAGACCTTCGCTGGTGCCGACCGGGTCTACCTTGATGTTGATACCCAGATGGGCCGCCAGAGCCTCGGCCACGATTGAGGCATTCTGGTAGGTATCGCCCCCGGTCGAGGTCGAGCCGATGACCATACGGACATTGCCCGGAAGGTCTTGTGCGTGGATGGCCAGGGGTGTGGCGGCCAAAAGGGTCGCGCTCAGAGCGGCCAAAGCGATACGTCGATTCATCATTGCAGATCCTCCCAAACCGCTCGCGGGCGGCGTGTGTTGTGTGTCGGCAGGCGTCCTCTCGCTCATGCCGCTTGAATGCACAATGTATGCGCTTCCATTGTCATGCCTCATAGCTTTCATTCTTGTCAAGTCTATATCGCAGTGCGTACTGCACAAGGCTAAGACCCGTTGACACTCGGAGATGAATACGCATACACAACCTGGAATTGCGGAGGAATGAGATGAACGACAAGACGCGCAAAGATGCCGCCAAACTGCGGTCTTCCCGGTGGTTTGCACCTGACGACCTGCGCAGCTTCGGCCATCGCTCCCGCATGATGCAGCTGGGTTATTCCGAGGATGATTTCATGGGCAGGCCTGTGATCGGCATCCTCAATACCTGGTCCGAGCTCAATTCCTGCCACAGTCATTTCCCCGAACGGGTCGAGTCGGTCAAACGCGGCGTCCTGCAGGCTGGTGGCTTTCCGGTGGAGCTGCCGACCCTGTCGGTGGATGAAAGCTTCACCAAGCCGACCTCCATGCTTTATCGCAACATGCTGGCCATGGAAGCCGAGGAAATGATTCGCTCGCACCCGCTCGACGGCGTGGTTCTGATGGGCGGGTGTGATAAGACCACGCCTGGCCTGGTCATGGGCGGCATTACTGCCGGCATTCCGATGATCTATCTGCCCGCCGGCCCGATGCTGCGCGGCAATTATGCCGGTAAGTCCCTTGGCTCGGGGTCGGACGCCTGGAAATATTGGGACGAACGTCGCGCGGGAAATGTCAACGACGAGCAGTGGCGCGGCGTGCAGGGTGGTATTGCCCGCTCGGCAGGCGTCTGCATGACTATGGGCACGGCCTCGACCATGACGGCCATCACCGATGCGATGGGGCTAACCTTGCCGGGGGCTTCGTCCATTCCGGCCGTGGATTCGGCGCATAGTCGCATGTCGTCTGATTGCGGCCGCCGTATCGTCGACATGGTGTGGGAAGAGCTGACGCCTGACCGGATCGTCACGGAAGCATCGGTGCGCAATGCCGCCATTGTCGCCATGGCCACCGGTTGCTCGACCAATGCCGTCGTCCACCTCATCGCCATGGCTCGCCGTGCGGGTGTTGCGATGACGCTCGATGATCTCGACGCGCTCGGTCGCAATACTCCACTGCTCGCCAATGTCCGGCCCTCGGGCAAAGATTACCTGATGGAGGATTTCTACTTCGCTGGTGGTCTGCTGGCGCTGGAGCAGCAGATTGCCGACCGTCTCGACACCTCGGTCATCACGGCCAATGGGAAAACTCTGGGCGAAAACATTGCAGAAGCTATTGTCTACAATGACGACGTCATCAGACCGCTTTCCAACCCGGTCTATCACGAAGGCTCCCTGGCCGTATTGCGCGGCAATCTCTGCCCGGACGGTGCCATCATCAAGCCGGCAGCCTGCGACTCGAAATATCATGTGCATGAAGGCCCGGCCTTGGTCTTCGATTCATATCCTGAGATGAAAAAAGCCATCGATGACGAGGATCTGGACGTCACGCCGGACCATATTCTTGTTCTTCGCAATGCCGGACCACGGGGCGGGCCAGGCATGCCGGAATGGGGTATGCTGCCCATCCCCAAGGCGTTGATCAAGCAGGGCCATCGCGACATGCTGCGCATTTCGGACGCGCGCATGTCCGGCACGTCCTATGGCGCATGCGTCCTGCATGTGGCTCCCGAAAGCTTCGTCGGCGGGCCGCTGGCCCTGCTCAAGACCGGCGACATTGTGAAGCTCGATCTGCCCAATCGGCGGCTCGACATGCTGGTGGCCGAAGATGAAATCGAACGCCGCCGCGCCGCCTGGGCGCCGCCCGCCCCGCGGTTCGAGCGCGGTTGGGGCTGGATGTATTCCAAACATGTCACCCAGGCCGACAAGGGCTGCGATTTCGATTTCCTCGAACGCGATTTTGGCCGCGCCGCCGGCGAACCCGACATCTTTTAGGAAAGGCCGACGATGGCACTCTCTCTCGAACATGCCCTCACCGGCATTTCCGGTATTCTCGTCACCCCTTTTGACGAACACGGCGATGTCGCCCCGCAAAAACTGGCACCCATCCTCGATCGCGCGCTTGGTGCAGGACTGCATATGCCGGTGGTCAACGGTAATACTGGCGAGTTCTACGCGCTGACCACAGAAGAAGCCTCCACCATGGTGCGCGAGGTCGTCCGTCTGGTGGATGGGCGCGCGCCGGTTCTGGCAGGCATCGGCCGCGGCATTCGCGATGCCATGGCTCTGGCCAAGACGTCTGCCGAAGCGGGGGCGGCTGCGCTCATGGTGCACCAGCCGCCTGATCCCTTCGTATCGCCACGCGGTGTTGTCGACTATTTGAAGGCCGTTGCGGACGCGTCGGGCGGGTTGCCGATGATGCTCTATCTGCGCAATGACGCCATTGGCACAAAAGCCATCGCCGATCTTTGCGCCTTGCCGCAGGTGAAGGGCATCAAGTGGGCGACGCCCAATCCGCTGAAACTGGCGGAAGCCAAGGCCGCCTGCGATCCGGACCTTGTATGGGTTGGTGGTCTGGCTGAGATCTGGGCGCCGGCTTTTTATGCCGTCGGCGCGCGGGGCTTCACGTCGGGGCTGATCAATGTCTGGCCGGAGCGCTCGCTGGCCATCCACGCGGCGCTGGAGGCAGGCCGATATACCGAGGCCAATGATCTGATCGTCGGCATGAAGGACTTCGAAGAAATCCGCGCCGAGGAAATGAACGGTACCAATGTGACCGGTGTCAAAGCCGCGCTCTTGGCCCTTGGCCGCGATTGCGGCCCGACGCGGCCGCCCTCGGCCTGGCCGCTGACCTTAGCGCAGCAGGCCAAGCTCGACACCTTCATTGCCCAAAACAAGCTGACTTGAGGACAACCCAGATGGATACCGCGCTTCGCGAAAAACTCATGACCGTTTCTGTGGCCACCTTGGCCACGGCCTTGTACAAGCGTGGTCTGCGCAATCAGGTCATCCAGGGCGTGCATCCGGTCAAGGCCAAGGGCGTCAACATGGTCGGCCCTGCCTATACTCTGCGCTACATTCCGGCCCGCGAGGACCGCAATCAGCTGGTCGAATTCCGCAATCCCCAGCACCCCCAGCGCGTGGCGGTGGAAAGTTGTCCGGCCGGCCACATCCTGGTCATGGATAGCCGGAAGGACCCGCGCGCCGCTTCCGCCGGCGACATCCTGGTTACTCGTCTGATGGTGCGCGGCGTGGTTGGGGTCGTGACCGATGGTGGCTTTCGCGATGCTGCCACAATCGGAGACCTGGACATTCCCGCCTATCATGCCCGTCCATCCAGCCCGACCAACCTGACGCTCCATGAAGCTCTTGACCTCAACGTACCCATTGGCTGTGGCGACGTGGCTGTCTTTCCAGGCGACATTCTTGTGGGCGACGACGACTGCGTCATTGTCATCCCGCAGGCCATCGCAGCCCAAGTCGCCGACGAGGCCGTCGAAATGACTGCCTATGAGGATTTCGTCGTCGAGAAGGTCAAATCCGGTACGCCGGTCATCGGGCTCTATCCCAAGACCAACGATGAATTCACCGGTGAATTCGACGCGTGGCGAACGCGGAACGGTCGCTGAAAATCGGGCATGCCCAGGGGCCTCCTTCTGAGCGAATTGCACATGAACCCGATCGACGGCGAAGAGGTCGGCTCCGGTGGTGTCGAGAATATCAACCCATCCAATCCGAGCGAAGTCTTGGGCGTCTATGCCCGCGCCACGGCCGAAGAAACCCAGCAGGCCGTTGCCGCCGCAAAGGCCGCTTTTCCGGCCTGGTCCTGCTCGGACATTCTCGAACGCCATTGCGGTTCTTTCCAAGTCCGTCCGGGGAATCCTGGCCCGCAAGGCGGGACTGGATGAACCGCTGAGCCGCGAAGAGGCCACGGCCCTGTCCTCGACCCGATCGGGGATGGAAACGGTTTTGCGGTTCGGACGCGACGAAACAAGGACGTAGATCAAGTCCGCGATTCGAAGAGAAGCGGATTTGATCTAGCACGGCCGCCAGTGCCAGCATTGAATAGGCGGCAAGAATCCAACCCTGGTGCTCGACGATGCCGATCTCAGGGTGGCCGCGGAAAGCGTGGCAAAGTCGGCTTTCTTCTCCACCGGTCAGCGCTTTAAGATGGCGTGCCACGGCGCCGTCTCTTGCGATGCGGCTTGAAAAAACGCGCCAAAGGCTGACAACGGAGCAAGAATGAGACGTATTGAGCTGGCCACGCAGACATGAACCTTGATCCACGTTTGTTACGCATTTTGCTTGCCGTAGCCCGCGAAGGCTCTTTTTCGCGCGCCGCAGCCTCCTTGAATATGACCCAGCCATCGGTCTCGATCGCAATATCTCAGCTCGAGGACCGGGTTGGGGAACAGGTTGTGACGCGGGAACGCCGGGGCGCTGCGCTAACGCTCGCCGGCGAAACGCTTGTGCGACATGCCCAATCCATCGAGAACGTACTCGCAACAGCCGGTCGGGAGCTTAGCCGGCAACGCGACAGGGTGGAAGGGCCATTAACGATTGGCGGTACCACCGGGGCCCTGTTCTCGATTGTGCCGCGCGTCACCGGCATGCTTCATGCCGAAGGGGTGGCGCTCGATCTATCCGTTATGGAGGCCAAGGACGAGGACCTTCCAGCTCTTTTGCGGCGCAGAATCGTCGAGCTTGTCCTTTGCGCCGGCTCGCCGCTTGGCACTCCGGCCGACATAGAGGAATTCGAAATTGCCCGTGAGCCCTTCGTCCTCGTGGCCGGCCCTACGACCGACCTGCCGGCTCAAGGGCTCACTGTCGAACAGGCTTCGGCATTCCCATGGGTGCTGCCGCTTGTCGAGGGGGCAACGCGGCGACATCTGGAAGCTGTCTTTATAGCGGCCGATGTGCCCCTGCCTCGCAACATCGTGCGTTGTGACATGCTCGCCACGATGAAGGAAGTGGTACGCCAAACCAGATGCGTTGCCCTGCTTCCCCTTCCCGTCGTCGAAGCCGAACTCGAATCCGGGCTCATGAGGACCGTTCCGCTGGCGGGCGGTCCGGCCCCGCGTCGGCTCGTTGGGCAAAAAATTATTGGGGAACCGGGCTCCCCGATGGCCCGGAGGTTTCTCGAAGTAGCCCTCCGGCTCGCCGACGGCCATAGGTAGAAACTATACGATTGCCAAATAGTATAATTTTACATTAGCTTCCATCAAGCCACTCTGGACCCGCAAACGCGCCACGCTAGCGAAGTGCTGACGGGAACTGGGTTCATGGAATTTGATTGGGATGTTGTCATCGTCGGCTGCGGGCCGGTCGGAGCCTATGCGGCCAACCAGCTCGGGCAGCACGGTCTGAGAACGCTTGTCGTCGATCGGGATGTCGTTCCCTACGATCTGCCGCGTGCTGTCCATATCGACCACGAGATGGTTCGCCTGCTGGCCGATGTCGGTCTGCGCGATGCCATGATGCCTCTGATGCGGGCGGGAGACGGGCACATCCATATCGGTGCCGATGGCGGGGTAATTCGATATCTGTCGGTTCGCGACGACAAGCCTCCCTTTGGCTATGCAAATGACTATTTCTTCTATCAGCCGGAACTGGAATCGGTACTGCGCGAGGGACTGGGCCGATATCCCCATGTTGCCCTACAAACCGGAAGGCATGTCGATGCCCTTGAACCGACAACCGAGGGTGTGACGGTTCGATTTGCCGACGGAAACTCAGCGCGGGCGAAATGGGTGCTCGGGTGCGATGGTGCCCGTTCAACGGTGCGCAAGGCCGCCGGCATCAAGCTCCGCGATATGGGCTTCGAGGAACCGTGGCTCGTGGTCGATGCCGAAGTCGATGGGCCGATCCATTTCCGACCCTTCTGGGGCGTACCCGAGGGCGCCAATCTGCAGAATCTTTCGCTGATGATGTGCGATCCCAACCGTCCCGCGACAATCGTTCCGGGGCGCGAACGTCACAGGCGCTGGGAGTTCATGCTCCTACCCCATGAGACCGAGGCGGAGATCACCCGACCGGAAAAGATTGTAGAGTTGCTGGCCCCTTGGGTGGGCGATGAGGGGCATCGGGTGATTCGTGCGGCCACCTATCGGTTTCACGGACTGGTCGCCGAGCACTGGCAATCGGGTCGGGTGTTCCTGCTCGGAGACAGCGCTCACCAGACACCTCCGTTTTTTGGTCAAGGCATGTGCCATGGGCTGCGTGACGCGGCCAATCTGGGCTGGAAGCTGGGCCTTGTCGCCAGAGGCGTTGCGGACGCCAAATTGCTCGACACCTATCAGGTCGAACGCGAACCGCAGGTTCGTCATGTCATCAACGCGGCCATCGATGCCGGGCGCTACATCTGTGAGCTCGATCCCGACAAGGCAGTGCAGCGCGATGCAACCCTGCGCAACCGCAAGAGCATTCGTTCTGCTGCAGAACTCATAGCGCCGATCAGCTCGAGGATCGTTATTGGAAAAGCCGGGCAGCGTTTCATCAATCCTCAGATTGAAGAGGGAAAGCTGCTCGATGATATCAGCGGCGGCGGCTGGACGCTCATTGCAACCAGTTCGATTGAACCCACGCGCGAGGCCGCAGCTGTAATGGAAAAGCTCAACGTCAGGCCCTTGGTTATTGGCGTGAACCTCAATGACCAATCAGGCCATTTGAAAGACTGGATGAAGAGCAACGACGCAGTTGCCGTTCTGGTCCGGCCCGATTTCTATGTCGCAACCGTGGCTGGTTCGCCGGCCGAACTTTCGGCCAGCTTGGTCGCGCTTGGTCAAGCCATGACTCTCGATCTTCCGGTCTCGCGATTCGCACAAATGAGTGAATAAGGACAGCCCATGCGCTACGTAAGCTTTATCGACAACGGCGTTCCCTGTTGGGGGCGGTTGGACGGCGAAACTATCACGGACCTTTCCGCGGTTGCTCCCGACCTCAAGACGGCTATCGCCAATGGGCTGCCGGGACCCGATGCAGGAGGGCGAACGCTCAGCCTTGGGGATGTGGAACTCGCGCCCGTTATTCCCAATCCTGGAAAGATCTTCTGCGTTGGCCACAATTACGAGTCCCATCGTGTCGAGACCAACCGCGCCAAGACCGACCATCCATCAATTTTTATCCGCTTTGCCGATACTCTCGTCGGTGCGAACGGCCCGATCGTGCGGCCGGCGGTGTCCTCCGATTTCGACTTTGAAGCCGAATTGGCCGTCGTCATCGGAAAAGGTGGCCGCGCGATCAGCGAGGATGATGCCATGGCTCACGTAGCAGGGATTTCGTGCTTCAACGATGTCTCGGTGAGGGACTGGCAGTGGCATTCGCGTCAATTCACGCCAGGCAAGAATTTTCCTGCGACCGGCCCGTTTGGCCCCGCACTGGTCACCCTCGACGAGATCGCCGATCTGGACGCCGTATCGGTGGAATCCTATTTGAACGGCGAATGCATGCAGAGCGCAACCCTCGATCATATGCTCTTCCCGATCTCCGTGGTCATTTCCTATATTTCCCAGTTTACCCCGCTGTCTCCCGGTGATGTGATTGCCACGGGAACCCCTGGCGGAGTGGGCGCCAAACGCAATCCACCCGTCTGGCTCAAACCCGGAGATGATATCGAGATCCGCGTCACCGGCGTCGGGAGCCTTTTTAATCGCGTTGTCGAGGAGGGTTAGCGGTCATGGCGGTCACTCCAAAATTCCCGATATCTGGGCTGCGGAGCGTTGAACTCGTGGTGCCCGACCTGGCGGCAGCTAGAGCGTTTTATACCGCTACCTGGGGGCTTCTTGAGGCCCATGAGGACAATCGGACCGTTTATCTGCGCGGTGTCGGCAGTGATCCCTATATTCTTTCACTCGTGGAGGGTGCCTCCGCCGCTGCCAGAAGCATGACCTTCCGGGCTCATCCGGCGACGGATCTGGACGAGCTCAGGCGCAGAATGAACAATGCGGGTGCGCAGACCGAGGAAGATATCGGCGAGTTCGACACCTATGGAGGCGGCGTCGGGTTTGCAGTGCGGGACCTGCGTGGCAGACGGATTGCCGTGGTGCAGAATGACGATCTGGCCGCTTCGGTCCCAAATGACTCGCATCGCCCAGTCCGCCTTGCTCATATCAACATCAACTGCTCCGACATTGACGCCGATATTGCGTTCTTTGAGAACGGCATGGGGTTCCAATTGACGGACCGCTCGAAAATCATGGGATTTTTGAGAACCAACGGTGACCATCACGCTGTAGTCCTGGCCCAAGATACCGTCGACACCCTAAATCATGTCTCGTTCCTGCACGAGACGACCGAGGATATGATGAGGGCGGGCGGAAAGATGCGCGATGCCGGCTATCCTATCGGCTGGGGTCCGGGTCGGCATGGGCCGGGAGACAATGTGTTTCTGTATTTCGTTGATCCGTTCGGCGTGGTTGTGGAACACACCGCTGAAGTGCTTCAGGTCGATGACAGCTACAAGTTTGGTGGACCTGAAGATTGGACATGGCCGGCCGGTCGGGTCGACCAGTGGGGCATTGCGCCGCCAAAAACCGATGAGTGCAAAAAAGCGCAGCGCAATATCGTCTTTGTTTAGCGCCGGGCCGGAACACACGCCTCTTTGCTTGCCATTGCCGACTGCCTTGCCGGTCAATCGGCATCGCTGGCGGTACCGGCGGCAGGATCGACGACCGGGTCGTCTATCTTGTCGGGACGGAAGGTCGATGCGGCATCGACAAGTTTGTCGATGAACCAGGCCAGGCCGGTATCGTTTTCTCTGGCCCTGTTGACCTGTGCAACCATGCGCAGATAGGGACCTCCGCTGCCCAATTCGAAAAATGCGAGGCGGAACCTCCTGCAGAACATTACAGCTTGGCTGTAAGGGATGATCGCAATGCGATCCGAGTCCTCGATCATGAAGGGCAATTGAGAAAACTGTTTGACGGTTAGACTGGCCTGGTCGATCAGTCTTGCCGTCATCTGGGGCGCAAAGCCGCCGCGCATCTTACGTGGAACGCCCATCAGGGCACCAATGATCCGAAACTGCCGCAACTGATCGTGCGTCATCCCTGAATGCACGGCGCCGTTGTTGCGATCGCACAAAACGACATAGCGGTCCGTGTAGAGTTCGATTGTAGGCTGATCGGGTGGCGCGAATTCGTAAGGCAGAACGTGAAGGTCGACATCGCCGGTTTCCAACGCGCTCCATTGGTCTTCCACGAGCGGGACAATATCGAGCCTGATCCTGGGCGCTTCGGCGAACACGGCATTCAATGCGCCAGATAATATGGTATCGGTCACGTGGTCTGATGTGCCGACGACGAACGTGCGGTCTGACGTGGCCGGTTCAAACGGACGAGCTGCAGTGAGCATCGCCCCTGCATCGGCAAGCAATGCTTTGATCGGTTCGGCCAGTCTCTCGGATAGGGCCGTGGGAACCATCCGGCTGCCGGACATCACAAACAAATCGTCTTTGAAGTAGTGACGCAGGCGCTGCAGCGCGTTGCTCACGGCGGGTTGGGTCAAATTCAGCTGGCGAGACGTGTAGGTCACGCTGCGATGGTCCATCATCGCCTGGAAAATCACCAACAGATTGAGGTCCAATCCCATAAACCGCATTTGCGATCCTTCCGTGGGAGAAGCTAAATAGATTTACGTGATACTGAACCATTCTCAAGAAAAATTTGTCAATAGCTTGGAGATCGCTCACTGTAGTCAGGCACGGAGCCGTCCAAAGAATGGCCCTGCACAGGAGGAGGTTCAACGATGACGCTAGCTGTCAGGCGCTTTGCCACTTTTGCGGTCGTGGGTATTGTTTGGGCGCTCGGCGTGCAATTTGGAAACATCTCACCTGCAGTGCTGCCCCAGATAACCGATGTCGCCTTTGCCGTCATTGAGTTGCTCGGGCGCGAGACCTTTTACCCCGCACTGTTCGCCACCGTTCGCGATGCCGCGATCGGGCTCGCCATCGCCAGCATTCTGGGTATCGTCGCGGGTGTCGTAATCGGCGCCACCCCACCTGTCGAGCGCTCGACACGGTTGATCATCGATTTCGGCCGCTCCTTTCCTCAGATCGCGCTTCTGCCGATCTTTCTGCTGATCCTGGGAGCAAACTCCCAGATGAAGATCACATTGATCGCCATAGGCTGCTTCTTTCCCATTCTGTTGCAGTCGATATACGGCGCGCGTCGGATGGACAGCACCCTGAGCGACACGGTGCGGGCATTCCGCATCCCATGGCGCCTGCGCTTTTTCCGCGTGATGCTGCCTTCCGCAAGTCCATTTATCCTGACCGGGTTCCGAATTGCCGTCGTGGTGTCAATTCTGGTTGCTGTGGCCGTGGAAATTACCAGCCCGGTCCAGGGTATCGGGCGCGAGCTTGCTTTGGCCAGGAACTATTATGAGACCGACATAGCCATCGCCTATGCAATCTATGCCGGAATTCTCGGAGTCCTGGTCAACGCGGCCGTTGACCAGCTCGAGAGGCGCATCCTCCGCTGGCATCTTTCAGACAAGGAGGCCTGAGGACGATGGCTCAGCAACTCAAAAAGCCCAATCCAGGGCTGTGGTCCCTGACTCGTCCGGCCCAACTGGTCAGCTATTTCTGGCTGCCGCTTGCCTTGATCGTGATCTGGTGGATTGTCTCTCTCGACAGCCAGTCCTTCTTTCTCCCCCCCTTGTCGGACATTGTCCGCACGCTACTGGATGACCTTCTCAACGGCGTGTTGCTGGGGGCCACCGCATTCAGCATGCGCAACGTCATGGCCGGTCTTATAATCGCGATCGTTCTGGGCATCGGGTTCGGCATCGCGATCGGCTACAATCCGGTGCTGCGGTCGGCGGTCTGGCCGTTGCTCGCCTTCCTGCGTGCAATACCGGGTGTGGCCATTATTCCGATCGTGCTGGTCGCATTCGGTGTCGGTGCGGGGCCGCAGATCTTTGTGATCTCACTCGGTTGCGTCTGGCCGATATTGCTCAACACCATCGATGGCATTCGCGGCATTCGCCCGTCCATAACCGATACCGCTCGCGCCTACAGACTGCCCCGCTCGCTCTTCATACGCCAGGTCTTGTTACCCGCAGCGACCCCCCAGATCATGGCTGGGATCAGGATTTCACTCGCGGTGAGCCTGACAATCATGGTCGTGAGTGAATTCAGCTCAGGCAATCAAGGCCTCGGTGTCTACATCTCGTCGGGCGCTCAAAGCTTCAATCCATCCCAGGTCTGGGCCGGGACGGTTTTCATTGGCCTGATCGGCTATCTGGCAAACGTGGCCTTCGTCCTGATCGAGCGGAAAATTCTGGCCTGGTATTTCGAGATTCCACGCAAGACCCGTCAAGAAAAACATGTCACTCGCCGGAGATGGAAATGAATGCGCAAAGCAATCTGAACGCGGCACCACCCATGGTCGTCGAGGACGTCAGCAAATCCTACGGACCGGTGGAGGTGCTGCGGGGGCTGACGCTACGCGTGGACCCTGGTGAGGTGTTGTGTATCGTTGGACCGTCCGGCGTGGGCAAGACGACATTGCTCCGTTGCCTGTCGGGGCTGATGCCGCCAACAGCGGGCCAGATACGCGTCGCGGACCAGGTTGTCACAGAGCCGCTGCAGGAAATCGGCCTGGTCTTTCAGGATTATCGCGGCTCCCTGATGCCGTGGATGACCACTCTCGAGAACGTGCTGTTACCCTTGCGCGGCAAGAAAATGGATATCGCCCAAGCGCGACAGCGTTCGCGGGAATGCCTTGCCGATGTGGGGCTCAGCGGTCACGAGGACAAATATCCCTGGGAGCTTTCGGGGGGCATGCAACAGCGCGTCGCCATCGCGCGCGCCCTGGCCTACGATTCTCACATTCTGCTCATGGACGAGCCATTCGGCTCGCTGGACGCGCAAACCCGATTTGATCTTGAGGACCTGGTTCTCGATCTGCGTCGCCGTCTGGGCATCAGTATCATCGTGGTTACCCATGACATTGATGAAGCGGTCTATCTGGCCGACCGGGTCGTCGTCCTGTCGGGCAAGCCAGCCACTGTGATCGATACCGTGCCCGTCGATCTGGGCCCGGTTCGCGATCAGGTGGCATCGAAAAGTCTGGCTGAGTTCAGCCGGCTGCGCGGACGGATACTCAACGAGATTCGCCGCAAACCTTGAAATTCCACGGATTCAGAAAAGGGAGAGAGTAAATGAATCTGCACAAATCTATCAAAACAGCGTTCATCGCTTCGGCACTGTCGATCGCCGGCGTCTGGACACCTGCGTTGGCGCAGGAGGGTGAGCCCCTGACTATTGCCTACGCGCCTGTCGGCTCGTTCGAGCCATTCTTCATTGCCGAGCGCATGGGATGGTTCGAAGAGGCCGGCCTTATTGTTGAACTCCAGGAAGGTTCGGCTCCGGACCAAAATATTGCGCGGCTGCTTTCGGGCGAGGTCGATATCGTTGGCACCGGGTCCACCCCTGTGGTGGCTGCTATCGCTAACGGTGTTCCCATTAAAATAACATTTGGAAACCAAACGCTCGAGCCGGTCGCTACCACCGGATTGATCACGCGCCAGGACGCTCCCTACCAGTCCATCGGCGATCTTGAGGGTCAAACCGTAGGCGTGCAGGGACTCCAGGGTACCGGGGCGTTCATGATCAAGCGCGCGCTGCGTGCGGCGGGCCTGTCGCCTGACGCGATCAACGTAACGCACATGCCCCCCGAGACCCATATCGACAACCTCAAGAACGCCAACGTCGAAGCGGCGGTGCCGTTTGCCATGTTCTTCGAGCAGGCCAAGACCGACCCCGCGCTGCGTTTGCTCGAGGAGCCTTACCAGTATGTGGAAGGGATGCCCGGCATTGTCTATGCGTCCAGCACCGCTGCACTGGCCGAACGCGGCGAAGATATCGCAACACTGATTGAAGTCCTCGAACGGGCATATGCCTATGCGGCCGAGAATCCCGACGAAGTGCGCGAACTCGACAAGGAACTCACCCGCTTTCCCGAAGACTATCTGGACACGCGAAATCTCGCAACGCCCAGCCTGGTGATCGATCGGGAGCAGCTCGAAGCGCTCGCTCAGGACATGGTCGAGTTCGGCTTTATCACCGAGGCGCCAAGCTATGACGATCTGATGTGGGATCAGGCACCGCGCTGAACAAATCGTTGGGCGGCGGGTGCCGCCCGACCTTCTTACGAGGGTAATGAAATGAGTGAAGATATGCCTGGATCAATCGTTGTGACCCTGCTCGGAACGGGGACGCCTCAGCCCGATATCGAGCGTTTCGGCTCCGCCACTCTGGTTCAGGCAGGTGGACTCAATCTCCTTTTTGATGCAGGGCGCGGAGCGTCCTTGCGATTGACTCAGGTCGGAACGCGGCTCGGCGCGATCGATGCCGTGTTTCTCACTCATTTCCACTCCGACCATACGGCCGGACTGGCCGATGTCTATTCTTCGGGCTACATCCCCGGCCCGTTCGGGAGGCGTGAGACCGCCTTGCCGATCTACGGACCGGAAGGCGTCGAGGAATTGACCGAGGGCCTGATGATGGCGTTCCGCGGGGATTTGCGGGAACGTGCGATCAAGGCCATTCCCGAACAATCCACTCGCCTCGTCCCCCACCAGATCGAGGAGGGAATTGTCTTTGAGGTCAACGGCGTCAAGGTCTCGGCCTTTGGAACCTTTCATCACGAATTCGCACAGACCTATGGCTACCGCATTGACTATGCAGGACGCTCGGTTGTGCTCTCGGGGGACACCGCTGCTGATCCGCGTGTCGCCGATGCGGCCGTTGGGTGCGATGTGCTGGTCCACGAAGTGGCAGCAATCCACGAGTCGATGGCGGACAATGATTTCTTCAAAAATGTCGTGATGAAGGGGCATACCAGCCCCGAAGAAGCCGCGGCCATATTCCAGAAAACGCGCCCCAAACTCGCGGTGTTCACTCATATCGTGCAATTGCCCGGCGGCCAGGTCGGTCCTTCGGTGGAGAGCATCCTGGAACGCGCGCGCGCCCATTTCGAGGGCGACATCATTGCGGGCACCGACCTCATGGTCCTCCGCCTTGGTGAAGACGGCGTTGAGGTGTCCCCTCGTGCTGCCGTTGCAAAAGCGTTGGCCTGAAGCGACTGACGAGCCGGGAGAGGCCTCATGACTTTCAAGACCATCAGCATCGGCACCAACGACAATGGACCGCTGTTGGCAAACCTCCACGTGCCAAGCGGCGAGGGGGCCTGGCCGCTTGTGGTCGGCGTGTCGGGTGGAGGCTGGGTTCAGGGCCATCGCAGCTCTCTGTCGGCCTGGGGCGACTGGTTTGCCAACCACGGCATCGCCTTTGCGAGCGTCGATTACCGCAGGGCCCAGGGGCGGGCGGTCTTTCCTGGCAACGCTGAAGATGTCGCCACTGCGTTGTGCCATTTTGCGACCAATGGCGACAAGCTCGGCATCGCGGCCGATCGGATTGCGGTCGTTGGGGTCTCGGCGGGCGCACACCTGAGCGCCCTTGCGATCTTGTCGGATCAGTTTGCCTTGCCGCCGGTCAGGGCGTTCGTGGGTGTTTATGGCGTCTATGATCTGATGGCGCACTGGCAGGCAGATGTCTGGCGCAATGCCGCCCCCGGGCACGACAAGACTGAAGCAATGCTCGGGTGCACGCCATTTGATGACCCGCTGCTGTTTCACAGAGCATCGCCATTGCGGCAGATCACCTATGACAAGGCGCTCCCCGCGCTTCTGATCTGGGGGCAGGCGGACCGCGAGGTCATGCCCGATGCTCAGTCGGCAGCCTTTGCGCGTGCACTGGTTCAGGCGCGGTTTCCCGTGCGGACGCTGGAGCTGCCCGATGCGGGACACCTCTGGTTTTCCGAGGAGGGCCCCGAGAGTGGAGGCAGTCATTCGGCGCGAGTGGCACCCGATCTGCTCAGATTCGTCCAGCGTCAGCTGGCACCGGCGGCTGAACAGGCATCCCGCACGAGCCAATAGAATGCCAAACGGCGCCTGCCAGGCGCCAGGATCACAAGAGGAGATGCGTTATGACACAAATGCTGAACGCCCAGATTCTGCGGGGCGGCGAAAGTCTGAGAACAAACCTGGTGGCGGGACAGGTCGTTCATACCCTGGCCACAACCGAAACAACGGCTGGCGGCTTTGGCGCCGTCGTGTTGGAGTCGACAATCGATCGCCAACCCATACCTTTGCATTACCACGAAAAGGAACACGACACCTGGTTGTGCACCCGCGGCAGACTCAGCGTCTGGAGCGGAGATGAGTGCCGGATACTCAATGATGGCGACTTCGCATATGTAAAGCCGGGAGACGTCCACTCCTACCAGTGCCTGTCACCGCGTACCCAGTTCTTTGGGGTCGTCGCGCCGGGCGGCTGGGAAGGTTTTTTCGACATGGCCGGGGAGCAGTGGGCGGGGCCTGGCTTGCCCGAGGCCGATCACCCGTTCGATTTTTCCCGAATGGGACCGGCGATGGGCCGTTTCGGCGTGAATCGCGTGGAGGGAGCCCAGTACGCCGCGCCTCGTAACGGTGACGCAACTGACCGCGCGTTGCCCGAGGGGCCGGCGTCGTATTTCCTGCAACAGGGATATGGCGACCGTGTGCGGGTGCAGGGCCATCTGTGCACGACGCTGCTGTCGCGGCACATCAGCGCCGATATGATCGAAATACGGACGGTTGAAGGAGCCCGAGGGGCAACCATGCCGCCCGTCCGTCACCGGCAGACTCATGTTTTCGCCTACCTGCTTGAGGGAGAGGTGACATTTGCCGTGGGGGATCGCAATGTCACCGTCCATGCCGGTGCCGCCATAAATATCCCGGCCGGGACCACCTACTCGACGAAGATCGTTTCGGGGAGCGGGCGCTGGGTGCTGACGTCCGCAAACGGAAATGGTCTGAGCTATCTGGACAAACTGGGAGAGGCTACACAGACCTTTACGCCAGCGCGTGAAGCCGGGAAACCGGTGACCGCTGGACAGCACGATCTTTCCGACATCGATGCTCGGATCGTCAGTTAGGGCGCCAATATAATCATCCCGGATGAGCACATGGTGCAGCAAGTCAATTTAGGTCAGGAGATACGATGTTACCCCCCTCTTCATTCACCACTCTGGGAACCGGCGGCGGACCCGGCCTCAGTCCAGTTCGGGCGCAGCCGGCCCATTTGCTGATGGCGGGCGAAATACCCGTGCTCATCGATTGCGGTGAGGGTGCCATGACGCAATTGCGGCGGGTAGGCGTCGAGTTCAGGACAGTCGATTACATCGTCCTGACCCACCATCACTTCGACCATATCGGCAGCCTGTTTGCCTGCATCGGTCTCAACATGATGGTGCACCGTCGGACGCCATTGACGATCTACGGCCCTCCGGGGACACAGCAAATAGTGCAAGGCCTGTTTGAGGCCTGCAGCGTTCCTCAGGAAACCGGGTTTGGCGCGACCGACAGGCAACTCCCCAAGCCCCAGGATTTCGTCTCCGTCCGTGAGTTCACGCCATCCGATACGATCGAGCTTCCCGGTCTCAGGATCACCAGTTGTGAAAACACCCATTACCGCCCCGAGCGCGAGGCTGGCCAACCGGGGCACCTTTCGCTCGCGCTCCGGTTCGATCTCGATGATCGCTCGGTTGTATTCACTGGCGATACCGGGACATGCGGCGCGGTCGAAGATCTGGCTCGAGACGTTGACCTTCTCGTGGGGGAAATGGTGGACGCGGAACTGGTGCTGGCGCGGGTGCGCAAGATGAACCCCGATGCGCCCCAGGAGCATGTCGACCGGATCGGCCAGCACATGTTTCAGCATCATCTGACCGCTGAGCAATTGGGCGAAATGGCCGAGCGTGCCGGCGCCAGAAAGCTGGTGGTGGTTCATTTCACGCCCGGATCCGTGCTTCCCGAGAATGCCGACGAGTATCTTGCCCGGGTGAAGACCCGCTATAGTGGAGAAGTGCACCTCGCCGATGATTTGAAGACCTATTAGGCTTCGATATCGGCGCTTCGACCGGCGTCAGCGCGCTGTTTTCAAGTCTGCCCTCCGATCTCGATCGGAGGGCGCTCGTTTAGAACAACTGTGATACTGGGCGCTGCGCAAATGCGCTCATTTCAAAGATTCCCATCGTGCCCATTTACCTCCCCATAGCCGAGCTCTCGGTGGACCTTTTCTTCCTCATCGGCATTGGTGCGGCGATCGGGTTTATTTCCGGGCTGTTCGGGGTGGGCGGGGGTTTCCTGCTCACGCCGCTATTGCTGTTTTCGGGCATTCCGGCCCCTGTGGCCGTCGCCTCGGTGACGGGCCAAGTTGTTGCCTCCTCGACCTCGGGCGCGCTGTCCTATCTGCGGCGCGGTGCAATCGACCTCAAGCTCGGGGCGTTCCTTGTGTTCGGGGGCATATTCGGCTCCTTTGTCGGCGTGTGGATCTTCGGAATGCTGCGGGCTGTCGGACAGCTCGATCTCTTCATCTCACTGGGCTATCTGATCTTTCTGGGCGCCATCGGCACCTTGATGATGACGGAGTCGATCCGCTCGATCCTCAAGTCGCGCAAGGCCGGCCCGCCACCGCCGAGGCGCCTTCCAGGCCAGCATTCCTGGGTGCAAGTGCTGCCTCTGAGGATGCGGTTCAAGAAGTCCAAGCTCTATATCTCGGTGATCCCGGTGATGATGATCGGGTTCTCGATTGGCATCATCGGCGCCCTTCTGGGGATTGGGGGCGGGTTCATCCTTGTGCCGGCACTGGTCTATATCCTGCGCGTGCCCGGTTCGGTGGTCATCGGAACCTCGCTTCTGCATCTGCTGGCGGTGATGGCCATGACCTGCATGCTGCACGCCATCCAGACCCAGTCGGTCGATATATTGCTGGCGTTCTGTCTGATGGTGGGCTCGGTCGCCGGGGCTCAGTTCGGCGCCTCGGCGGGCCAGCATTTGAAGGGCGATCAGTTGCGCGCGCTGCTGGCGCTGATCGTTCTGGGAGTTGCGCTGCGTTTCGCGCTCACCCTTTTCATCGCGCCTGCCGATCCGTTCTCGATAAGCGTCGTCGGTTTTGGGGAGACACTGTGAGGAAGAGTCTTCTCGCGCTGCTCGTGGCCATTGTCGTCGCTCTCCTAACCCAGGGCCCCGCAAGGGGGCAGGGAGTGGTGTTTGCCAATTCCGATCCTGTGGTAACCATCCATTCCACCTTCGCGGGTCAGACAATCACGTTGTTTGGCAACATCGAGCCTGGCCGGGGCGATGTGCCGGAAATGGGCCCCTATGAGGCGGTGATCCTCGTGCGCGGGCCGGCAACTGATCTGATCGTGCGCGAAAAGGAGCGCCAGTTCGGCATTATGCTCAATGCCGATCAGGCGGTGTATCGCAGGCTGCCCGGCTATTATGCCGTCCTCTCGAGCCGCCCTGTTCGCGATGCGGCGAGCGATGCGACGCGTCAAGATCCGCTGCTCTCGCTCCGAAGACTGGCGGAGATTTCGCGCGTTGAGGGAAGCAGCGCGTTCGACCCCGAACTCATGCGGCTCATGACGCAATCGAACTCGTTCCTCACCGCCGACCGTGGCGTCAACTTTCTCTCTCCTACAACCTTCTCGGCGCGCATCCATTTACCCTCAAGCGTTCCCAACGGCCCCTTCGTCGCGCGTGTGCTGGTGCTCGCCAACGGGGAGATCGTGGGATCGAGCACGACGGGCTTTTTGGTAAGAACGGAAGGTTTCGAGCGGTTCGTTGCCCGCACGGCCTCGAGCCAGCCGCTGATCTATGGATTGGCAGCGGTCATTATTGCCATAGCGACCGGCTGGATGGGTGGCGTGCTGTTCCGGCGGTAGGGCTGCCCGACCCGGCTCACATATTATGTCCGGTCAACCAGCCAATGTCTTAGAGCATTTCAGCGCTTCTTCGAATCGCTTCAATTGCTCTAAGTCCTTGTTTTGTCGCGCTTCCGAACCGGATAAGTGGTGCCCACTTATCCTGGAAGCGCTCTAGCTTGAGCCGCTTGATGATCGCAGCTTATCGATAACTCAAGCCCGAAAACGGACTGATACGTTCTCGGCACGGGCTGGTATGCAGAAGACGCTGCGCGCGTTCAGGCGGGCATTCTTGTGGATGTTCATTCGGACCCTCCGATGAGTGCTGAAGCGTGGTAACTCCAGTCTCCCCGGTTCGGTCCGAATGGACAACCTGCTGAAGGCTCACACCTAGCCACGGGCCATCACTCTTCACGGAATGCCCTTGCGATCTGATCGGTGAACGGCTTCATAAAATAGGCGATGGCGGTCTGCTGCTCGGTTTCGACGAAAACCTCAACGGGCATGCCTGGCACAAGTTGTTCCGGGCGTTCCCCATCCTGAACCCCCACCTGGGCAAGATAGAAGCGCTCGCCCGTCTGTGTATCCTGTTGGGAGGCGGCGGAAACACGGAGAATTTCTCCTGGCACCTCAGGGGTAGTGCGCTGATTGAAGGCAACGAAACGAAGATTTGCCGCCTGGCCCACATGCACCTGGTCGATATCGTTGACCGCCACGCGAAATTCGACCACGAGATCGACCCCTTCAGGCACTATCGTCACCAGCTCCTCGGCTGGCGATATGACGCCACCTATAGTGCTAACGTTGAGTTCGTTGACTATACCGGCAACCGGCGCAACAATTTCAGTACGGGCATAGCGGGCCACCGCAGCGCTCAAGCGCTCTTCGACTTCAGCGATCTGAGCGTCCACCAAGCCCAAATTCCGCTGAGCCTCCGTTTGCCTTGTGCCTTCAAGCTCAAGGATTTGCAACTCCACATCCGATATTCTGACCTGCGCCCGGGCAATGCTGGTATCAAGATCTCCCATCTGTCCCTGAAGGCGAATGACGTCGCGTTCGGCGGTCGCTACCCGCGACGTTTCGATCAGGTTGTTTCCAGCGAGTTGCCGGAATCGCTCAAGTTCGACCTGCGCAAGTTCGAACTCTGAAACGATCGCTGTCCGTTGGAAGCGGAGACCATGAATTTCCTGATCCAACTGATCGACCTGGAGCAGCAATTGGTTGTGCTGTGACCGATGACGGGACAGATCGCCAGCGAAGAGCTGTCGCTCACCTATGATGATCGCTGAGGCATTGGGGTGACTCACCGAAAACCCTTCAGGAAACTCGACGGTGCTCAACCCGTCTACTTCGGCCATCAGTCTTGCACGCCGGGCGAAAAGCTCGATCAGCTGACCCTCGAGAATGGCTTTTTCGGCGCGTATCTCGGCATCTTCAAGTCGCAACAGCACTTCACCCGCGATCACGCGGTCGCCTTCGCGCACCAGAATGTCCCGCAGGACCCCACCATCCGGATGCTGTACGATCTTGATGTCGTCATCCACCAGTACGCTTCCCACCCCGATGACCGCGCCGGAGAGCTTTGCGGTGGCTGCCCAGCTGCCGACACCGCCCAATAAAAGAACAGCGAACAGTACGCCCCATATCACCCGCCCCCTGAGCGAAAACTGCCTGTCGATCGAACGGGTGCCGTTGAGCGGAAGGTCGGCCTGATAGGCGAGACTGGACATTTTTCTTCCCTTTTACACAGGACTCAAACGAGGACCGGGTCGTTGGTCCAGGCGAGCAGGACATCACGAATGTTGATGGTTACGTCAAACAGATCGTCACTATTGAAATCGGCGCGGATAATGGTCTGATCGATGCCATCATGGCTGGCATGGGTAACAAGGATAGGAATGTCGGCTCGCAGCCAGTCATCGTCATCGTCCCCGTAAATCGAGCGAAACAGGTCGCGCTCTGCGGCGCGGGCCTCGCGGCTGATGTCGTAATCGCGTACACGGATACGGTCGCCGACCACGAAATCGAGAATGTCGTGAACGACGTCCTCGCTGAGGGTAGGATCGTCGTCCATGACCTCGAAGACGAAGAGATCGCGGCCGCGCCCTCCCGAGATAACGCGTGCCGAGGCGCCGATCACAAAAAGATCGTCTCCCTCACCGCCACTGACCTGTTCGAAACCGGTAAATGAATCCTCACCGGTCTGTGCGCCGCTCACTTCACCGTTTCTATCGTCTATGATCAGATCATCGTCGGTCCCGGCATAGCTGAGGATGTCAAAGCCGCCGCCGCCGTCGTAAACGTCATTGCCGCCGCCTCCCAGGACGACATCACCACCAGCACCGCCCTCGGCGATATCGTCCCCCGCTCCACCGCTCAGAACGTCATTGCCATCGCCACCCGAGAGGACGTCGCGTCCTGAGCCTCCATCAAGCGTGTCGTCGCCGGCGTCACCGGACAGGTCATCGTCGCCTTCGGCGCCAATGATCACGTCGTCACCAGAGCCGCCAAGAAGCGTGTCATCGCCGGTGCCGCCGTCGAGGATATCGTCGCCGTCTCCACCCTCGATCCAGTCATCACCCGCCTCGCCGAAGAGGGTGTCGTGGTCCGTCTCCCCAAACATCCGATCGTGGCCCTTACCACCATGGATGATGTCATTGCCACTACCGCCGAAGATGACATCGCTTCCCTCGCCGCCGTGCAGAACGTCATTGCCGGCATCACCGAAAAGATGATCGTCGCCCTGCCGACCCATAATAAGATCGTTGCCGGCCAGGCCGTTTACGATATCATCGCCCGCGCGGGCATCGATGTCGTCGTCGTAGGCGGTCCCCAGGAACAGGTCGTCGCCCGGGGTGAGCACAGCAACGTTTCGCACGATGTTGAAATGAGCCGTTTGCCAGACCTCCGCATGCCCGTCGCTCACCTGATAGGCCAGACTGACCGCACCGAGCATTCCGCTTTCGCTCTGGGCGACCAAGCCTTCTGAGGTTGCTGACAGGCCAAGGCCAGCGCCGACCGCGGTTACATTGGTGACAGAGAGCGTATCGCCATCGGGATCGTGCGACCCGGCAAGCAGATAGGCGAGCCCGATCAGCGCGGTCTGTCCCGCAATGATGTCGTTGAGCCGGACGGGCCCGGAAACCACAGGCGCGCGGTTGGGCCGACCGCCATCATCGTCATCATTGTCGACGTCGTCACCTCCATCGCTATTTCCCGGTTCCTGTGGGCTGGAATCACCACTGTCCTGATCACCCCCGGAAGCAGGTTGCGGGGCGTGTGGGATTAAGGCGGGAGTGGAGGAGCGCGGCAGATTGTCATTTGAAAGTTCGACGCCAATCGCGCCCGGAAACAGGTTGACCGGCTGCAAGTTGGACAGAGGACGCGTAAAATGCAGAGACGGTGCCGGATCGGAAACCAGGATCGCCGGCGACCAGTCAATATCGCTTTCGCTTTCGTACTGGCCGAGGTCGAGCGCCATGCTTTTGCTTTCGCGTCCGGTCTCTTCAGACTGGCGCTCGCGCGTTGCGGTACTTGAGGTACCTGCCGATGGTGCCTTTTCGTCCGGCCGGCCTTCGCCACGATCCTGCTGACTGGAAGGCACCGGCCCCTGAGGGGTCAGCAAGTGGCGGAAATAGACAGCGAAGGCTATGATCACGAGCCCGATATGGACGGGCAATGCCGTCGTCCTCTCGCGCGAAAAGAACTCAAATCTTTTGCGCGGCTCTTCGTTGGGCTTGGGCTGTTTGTTGGCTTTGACGTCGATCGACATGGTCAGCCCGCCCTTCGTTGGGTCGGGCCCGCGGCAACCTGATCGGGGTTTGCCGGCCCGCTGGCCACGCTGCGCATACCGCCAAGCACCGTGTCCTTGGGACCAAAGCTGGTGAGTTTGCCGTTCTGGATAACCGCCACCATGTCCACCTCGGCAAGAACGGAAGGTCGATGCGCCACAACAATTACGATGGCACCGCGCTCGCGCACGCGCACGATTGCTTCGTTGAGCGCGGCCTCGCCTTCAGCATCGAGAAATGCGTTGGGCTCGTCGAGCACGACAATGAAGGGCTGGCTGTAGAGGGCCCGCGCAAGGCCGATCCGCTGACGCTGGCCGGCCGAAAGCGCCGTTCCCATCGGACCGAGCTGGGTATCATATCCGTTGGGTAGCCTTACGATGAGATCGTGTGCCCCGGCCTCCTTGGCCGCCGCAACGGCTTTTTCTCCATTCCGCTCCGGCGCAAAGCGCGAGATGTTTTCAATCACCGAGCCGTCAAGAAGCGAAACTTCCTGGGGCAGATAGCCGAAATGCTGGCCCAGCTTTTCGTCGTCCCATTGTTCCAGTTCCGCTCCATCGATCCGGACCGAGCCACGCAACGTTGGCCAGATGCCGGTAATGGCTTTTATCAGCGTCGTCTTGCCGCCACCGCTGGGCCCAATGACGCCAAGTGCCTGCCCGGCCTTCACGTGAAGGCTCACCTCGGAAAGCAGAACCTGGCCCGTGCCGGGCGAGGCAACAGTGAGCTTTTCCACCGATATCGATTGCGAAGGCGCGGGTAAATCCACCGGTTGGGGACCGTTTTCGAGTGCCACCATTGTGTCGCGCAGGCGATTGAATGCCTGTCGGGCTGCGACCACGCCTTTCCAGTTGCCAATCGCCATGTCTATTGGCGCCAATGCGCGCCCCGATGCAACCGAAACGGCGATGATAGCGCCGGCAGACATCTGACCTTGTATGGTAAAATAGGCCCCCATGCCGAGAAGCGACGACTGCAGCAGCATCCGCAGCACGCGCGAAAAGGCGCTGAACGTGCCCACAATATCATTGGTGCGGGTCTGGAGAACCAGATGCTCGTCATTGGCATGGTTGAAACGCCCCACCACGCTGCCGGCAAAGCCCATGGCCCTGATGACGTCGGCGTTGCGGGCATTTGAATCGGCAATGGCGTTGCGCACAAGACCCGCTTGTTGCGCGGACCTGGCCAGCTTTCTCGACTTGAGCTCGGTAATCACCGTGAGTAGCGTCAGCACCACGATCCCGCCCAAAGTGATCGCACCCAGGACCGGATGAAGGAAATAGACGAACAGCAGATAGAGCGGCACCCAAGGCAGATCGAAGAGCGCGCCCGGCCCCTGTGACCCCAGAAAATTGCGTACGGTGTCGACATCCCGCCCGCGCTCGAGGGCTTCGGACGGGGAGAAACCGAACCGGGGCATGTCGACACTCACCCGATGGGCTATGGGCGCAAGGATTTTGTCGAACCGGGCCCCGACCCGTACAAGAAGTTGCCCGCGGATCGTGTCGAACAGTCCCTGAAAAGCGTACAGCCCGACCGCAAGAACCGAAAGGGCGGCCAGAGTGGGAATCGAGCCGCTCGTCAGCGCCCGATCGTAGATCTGGAGCATGTAGAATGAACCGGTTAGCGCCAGCACGTTGATGATGCCCGAAATCCAGAACAGGAAGACACCGATCCCCTTGAACTTGTGTCTGAGAAACTCATCCCGGCGGTGCTCTGCAAGTTTGTCGGAAGCGTTTGCGGTAGGCATCGGATCTCCCCCATGCGGTCACGGGCACACCTGGCCGGATGATCCGGCCAGGTGAACCGGTCAAAGGTTGAAGTCGGAACCGTTGAGCGTATGGCTTCCTGCGATTTCGATTCGGAAGTCGGGTTCGTCGCCTCCGCTCGTATTGCCCGTCACCACGGTGACGTCACCGTCATCGCGACTTTCGTGCGAAATACCGATCTGGCCCGGTGCGTTGGCTTGCCCGGCAACAAGTGTGAAACTCTGAACGCCGGTTGCACCGGTATTGGCGTCGATGCCCGAGAGATCGATCTTGTCACCGGTTTCAAAGCCCACGATCGTGTCGCCATCGGCGGCAGCCGCCGAGGAAAACACGAAGACGTCGTTGCCGTCGCCTCCGTCGACCACGTTGACCGCATTGCTGGCGGTTATCGTGTCGTTTCCCGATCCGGTCGTCACGTTTTCAACGCCATAAAGCGTATCTGTTCCGGACTGGGTTCCGGTTACACTGCCGCGTCCTCCGATGCCGGTGCCCAGATCAACATCGACGTCATCGTTGAGTGACCCCAGGTCTAGCGTGTCGATGCCGTCTCCGCCATCATACGCATCGTCCCCGTCATCCCGACGACCAATGAACATGTCATCGCCGTCGCCTCCGAAGATTGTGTCAGCTCCGAGTCCACCATCGAGCAGATCATTGCCCTCGCCGCCGGAGATCCAGTCATCCCCGTTCTCTCCGTAGAGAGCGTCAGCGTTTGCGCCGCCGAAGATGTCGTCGTCTCCCTCTCCGGCAAAGACAACATCGCGGCCAGCCCCAGCGTCGATCACGTCGTCGCCTTCTCCTGCCCGGATTACATCGGCGCCGGCACCGGCAATGAGGTAGTCCGTACCAGCCATCCCGACGATAAGGTCGGCCGCGGATGTGCCGAGCAACACATCGTCGCCCGCCGTGCCGACCATCGGTCCCGTCGCTGGCAGCACAACGTCATCATCCTCCTCGCCGAAGTCGTCAACCTCGCCCTCGGAACCTCCAGGCTGCTCACCGCTTGTATCCGGCGTTTCGTCAGCCTCGGGACCGCCTTCGCTCACCTGGCTTTCGAAATGGGGCAATCCGCCCTCGCTCCAAAAGGTGATGGAGTGGTCATCGGAAGAGATCGTGGTCGAGCCGTCACTATTTTGTACTGACGAATAGGCGTCGATCGACTTGCCATTGGCCAGAATTATCACATCCTGGGGTCGCAAGGCTCCGATGATCGTATCGCTGCCCCCGGCGCCCCTGAAGACGATGCGGTGATTTGAGAGAAGCGACGAGATGTCGACGGTATCGTCGCCATTCGAGCCGATTACGGTGATCGTATCGGGCCGCAGGCTCGTCGCCACATCGAAACTGCCATACATCTCTACGGTGTCGCCGCCGAACTGGCCGCTCGCGCTGACGCCACCACCATTGACAACGATCTCTTCGATTTCAGTGAGTTCGGCGATGATGGTTTCAGCCTCGCCCGCCACCTGGCGGGTGACGACGATCTCGCTTTCGTCACTGCCGGCAAAGCCTATCCGTGCCACCGCCTCGTCATAGGTGTAGATGCGATAGGTCTCGGCCTCACCATTGCCGATGATCTGGAACAGGTCGCCGCCGACGCCCTCGCCGCCGCCATTGATGGTGTCGGATCCGTGGCCGGGTTGCCAGATGAAGGTATCGTCATCGGCCTGGGGTGGGACGGTATCGTCGTCACCGTCGCCGAGATCATACCCGTTCAGCGTGTCGTCACCGGCGCCGCCTATGATGACGTCGTTGCCATTGCTGCCGACGATGGTTTCCCCGTCAGCGGATCCAAAGATGATCGCAGGGCCCGTCGGGGTGCCATCTGCGGCGTTGGCAATTACCAGGTCCGGACCCGTGCCGAACCGCACACGCTCGATATCTATGAGCGCATCGGTTCCACCATCACCGACAAGATCGGTGACCGAGGAAAGACCGTTCTCGTCGAAAACGAACTGATAGTTGCCGGCGGGTCCATCGAACACCGCCGTATCCTCCCCAGTTCCCCCGTCAAGCGTATCATCGCCCGCACCGCCGCTCAGCGAATCATCCTGATTGCCGCCGCGCAGGGCGTCGTTGCCCGCGCCGCCAATCAGCGTATCGTTGCCATTGGCCCCGAAGAGGTCGTTGGCACCGGCGTTGCCCATCAGGACGTTGCCGAGGGCGTTGCCGCGCGCGTTGAGGTCGGCGTTGCCGATCAGCCTGGCGTTCTCGACCGACCCGTTGACCACCTGATCGTCGAGCGTTGGGTGGAGATTGACGTCGATGGAGGAGATTATGGTGTCGATCCCGGCACCGCCATTGACGGTGTCCCCGTCATCTTGAACGACGAAGGTGTCGTCGCCGGCGCCGCCGATCATTTCGTCATTTCCGTTGCCGCCGACAAGGATGTCATCGCCGCCATGGCCGATAAGCGTGTCGTCGCCATCGAAACCCAGGATGAGGTCGGCATCTGCGCCACCCGGTGTGAGGCTTGGGTTGTTGTTGTTATCGCCCCGCACGAGGTTATATATGACGCCGTCGATCTCGGCCCGTTCGATGTTCTGAATCCGATCTCTGCCTCCGGCCGCGCTTGATATATAGAATGCGGTGCCATCGAGTTCGAAGTCGTGATCGGCGATCGAACCGGCAAGAACCACTGTATCGGTGCCGCCAGAGCCGCGCAGGTAATTGTCATCGGCATTGCCGGTCAGGCGGTTGTCCAACCCATTGCCGATGCCTTCGAATGCGCCATCGATAAGGGTGAGATTTTCGATGTTCTGATGGAGCTGGTAGGTCGAGAGCTTGGACCGCACCGTGTCGTTGCCGCCAAGAATCGCCTCGACGGGAACATCGCCCGCGTGGTCGACGACATAGGTGTCGTCTCCCAGGCCACCGGTCATGGTATCGGCGCCTGCGCCGCCATCGATCAGATTGGCCCCGTCGCCACCGGTCAGATTGTCGTTGTGGGTGCTGCCGAGAAGGTTTTCGATGGCAATAAGGCGGTCGATGCCGGCTCCTGCCGTGTCCTGCTCCTCGAAGCTGGTCAGACCGGCCAGCGAGACCGTGACGCCGCTGCTTGCAGATGCAAAGCTGGCCGTGTCGGTGCCGGCTCCGCCGTCGATGCGGTCATTGCCTTCGCCGCCCTCAAGCAGATCATCGCCCTCATCGCCCCAGAGTTGATCGTCACCGTCGCCGCCAGCCAGCATATCGTCGCCAAAGCCGCCGCGAAGCGTATCGTTGCCGGCTCCGCCGTCTAAACTATTGCCGAGACTGTTGCCCAGAAGTGTATCGTCGCCTGAGCCCGAGGTGACGTTTTCGATGCCACGTGTGAACGAGAAACCGCTGGCCGCGCCCGAGAGAAGGTTCACCGAGACGGCATCCGCCGTATCGTAGGCCAACGCGTCGGTGCCACCGGCCAGATCGGCTTCGAGATTTTCCACCGATGTGAGGCTGGCGCCATTTGCCTGGCTGACCACGCCGGAAGCCAGCGTGACCAGCAGCGTATCGTCGAGATTGGGGCCGTTCGTTTTCTGAACAACACGAAGCGTATCGTCACCGTCGCCACCGTCGACCGTGTCGTTTCCGTCCTCGGTGCCGTAGACGATGGTGTCGTTGCCGGCTCCGCCTGCGATGGTGTCGTTGCCGGACTCGCCAATCAGCGTGTCATCGCCGGCATCGCCGTTGAGCGTATCGTCGCCATCGCCGCCTTTAAGAACGTCGCCGCCAGCCCCGCCCGAGAAGGTGTTGTCGGACGCACCACCCTCGACCCAATCGTCGCCCACGGTAGTCCCGCCTTGCGCGTCGCCACCAACGCCCACACCGACTATGGCCTGGTCCGTCTCGATGCGATTTCCGACAATGTCGGTAACCTGCGAAATGACGGTGTGGGTGTTGAGGGAGTCGTCCTGATAGACGACTTGCATGCGAAGATGGAGCCCGACAAGATCTGGCCCCGGAACGAAAGTGCGGTCGTTGCCGCCAACTTCCGCCGGCACATCCACCCATCCGTCGATGCCATTGGCCGAGGACTGCCATTGATAGGTGAGCAGGAACTCCTCGAATGCATCGGTCATGCCGTCCGGATCGGTAAAGGCGATGGTCGCCGTCAACGGCTGACCCTCGGTTGGCGACATGTCGCTGATCGGCAGGGGGCCCACCGGGTCGTCGTTTACTCCCGTAACGGGGTCAGTCGGCTGGGATGAGACGATCTCGGTCACGCCACCTGCGTCGACATAGGTGCCAAGCACACGGATGCGCAGCCCTTCGTGCTCGTCGCTGGGCGTGAACGTATTTCCGGAAGATCCGGGAATATCGATATAATCGCCCGTACCGTCGTTGCGTTCTATCTGCCAGCGATAGGTAATCGCCTCGGGTGCAACTTTCCCATCAGGGTTATTGAGGTCCCCGATGTTGTCCGCGCTCACTGTCAGGGTTTGGTCCTCCCGCGCGGGAAGTCCCGAGATCTGCAGCCGGCCGGTCGGATTGAAGTTTCCGGTCTCGCGGATCGTGTACATGCCATCGGCGAACTGGATGCGTTCGATTCCGATCAGGGTATCGGTTCCCTCATCGATTTGCGGATCGATATCTTCGTGCTCACGCCGAGCGACATAGGTGCGGTCACCCACGTGAGTAATCTCGTACCAGTCCCGATTGCCCGCAAAGATTGCCGTATCGGTATCATCGCTGGAATCCTCGGCATAAAGAATTTCGCGAACGATGCTGAGCTGCCGGGGCTTGATCGTTCCATCGAGCAGGAAGTTCGCCAATTGCTTGGTGACGCCCTCTATGGTGACCATCTGGGTGAGGCTGTCGACGGTAAACGCCTCGGTTTCGGTGACATTGCCGCCCACATCGAGTTCTCGCACGCTGATCCTGACGTTGAGCCAGGCGTCACCATGAATGAAATCGTTGGCGCCGCGCCCTTCGAACGTGTCGTTTCCATCGCCGCCGAGCAGGATATTGCCCTCGGCCCAGGCAACGATGTCTTCGAGATCGACGTTGGGGTCGGTCGGCGCTGCTGCGATCGCGTCGCCGAGAAGTTCGCGCAGTCCGTCGATGCGATTGACGCCCGCCTGGGTCAGCCCGTGGTTTTCAAGGCTGAATTCAACCTCGATTTCCTCGGTACTGCCGCGGTCGTCGCCGCGCAGGACGTCATTGTGGATCCAGCCCGACAGACCTTCGGTCTGATCGAAACGGTCGCGCAGGATGTCATCGGCAACCGTGGTGAAGATGGGGATGCGCATATCCGAATCCGCCGCGACCGGGCTGCCCTTGTGGATCGCCCAGTCGAAGCCGAACATGCCTTCATTGCGCATGACGCTTTCGCCCTGCACCATTATGTCGTCGCCCGACTCGGCGTCGAAATCATGTTCATTCTCGCCCGCGAACATCACATCGTGGCCAAGGATAGTGGAATTGAAGAACAGTTCGGAATTGTCGCCAGCGGTGACATCGAACCCGTCTCCTCCCTCTATCCAGTCATCACCTTCGCCCCCGAGCAGGAAGTCGTGGTCCAGGCCGCCAAGGATGAAATCATTGCCCTCGCCGCCGAAGACCTCGGTCGCATCCACACCGACCAGGACGACATCCTGTCCGTCGCCGCCCATGATGACGTCGAGACCGTTGGAGTTGGCAATGACGTCGTCACCACTGCCACCCTTAATGAAATCGCCAGTGTCGCCGGTGTCGGTGATGATGTCATCACCCGCGCCGCCGATGATCAGATCGACGCCATGCCCGCCCTCGATCCGGTCGTCGCCAGCACCGCCCCATATGCCGTCATCGCCATTGCCGCCAATGATGGTATCGGCGCCGGACGTGCCGCCGATAACCATATGCTCGCCGCCGGTGAAGCGGATGTAGTTCTCGTCGGCGCCTTCCGTGCTGGGATCGTCCCGCTGCACCTTGGCGCGGATCGCCTCCATGAAGGGGTCATCGCCCTCGGGATCGAGTGCGATCTGCTTGGTCTCGTCGACTTCGAGCACGCCGTCATACTTGGCGAAGGAGTCGACGCCGATATGATGAGTGACAATATCGTCGTCGGTGCCACGGATTCCGTCCGGCCCCGGTTGGGTCAGGTCCGTATTGGCCATTATCATTTTCGAGAACGCGTTGTCCTCGAGTTCGGTCAGAAGGTTGAGACCCTGGGTCCGCGAGAGGTAATAGAACCTGTCGCCTTCCTGAAGGTTCTCCATCTGCAGCTCGAACACCGCGTTGAAGGTCGAGCCGAGCATGCCCCCGAATGGCATGATCTTTTCGGCCAGCCCGCCAATCCACAGATCGACAAGGTTGAGGCCGGTTTCCACGGCCGCCCATAGGCCGGTGCCGTTGAGGAAGTCGAGACGGTCGGCAATCGCGGCCCCTTCCTGCACGGCGTCCAGGCGCACGTCATCGACCAGAAGCTGGTTGGCGGTGCCCCCCGCGTGAACGATTTCGATGGTCAGTCCAAGCCCGGCTGCGGCCGCAACGATCGGCCCGGTTTCCAGCGTGACGGAGGACCATCCCCCTTCGGGCGGCGTACCCAGTGCGACGCTTGCGAGCGTCATCCCGTTCGAGTCGACCAGACGAGCCTCCCCGCCGGGCCAACCAAGGTCGGCTCGGTCGCCGATGTCGAGCGAGAGGCGATAATTTGCCCCCTCGACCAGCGTGACGCCGGTGTCCTGCGACAGCACCGCTCCGTTGCGGAGCCAGGCGACGGCGGTTCCTTCGACACCAGCCGGATCGATGACATGATCCGCCGGGTCGATCAGGCCACCCTCTCCGCCCGTCAACGTCCAGCCGTCCGGCGCGGTCATGGTGTAGTTACCGTTCGTGTGCACGATGACATCTGGCGCACCGGCAGCGAGCGATTGCGCCTCGAATCCGGCATTGGCGAGCGAAACTGACGTCGTCTCTGTCGGGTTCGACAGACCAAGAAGCTGCATCGCGGCTTCACGCTTGTCCTCGAGCGTCGTCGCATCGATGATGGATTGATGGGTGCCGTACGACGCAATGAAGTTGATGATCGAGGCTGGCGTCTTGAGGTTGGCCCCGAAGTCGGCCCAGCTTTCGTAAGGTTTGAGCCAGGTGGAGTTGCTGGCAGCATAGAGTTGCTCGCGCGCTTCGTTCAGCGAAGGCACGCCGGCATCCCGGCCGCGGGCGATGTTGATCGCTGCCAGATCCAGCGGAAGACCCAGGAGATTGTTGCGCAGCGATTCCACGACAAATTCGTCGATTGCGTTTCCGTGGACATAGGTCAGGCCCCGGATGATGGCACCCGCCGCCTGATCGGCGGAAATCTCCTGGTCGCGATCGAACATGATCGGGTTCAGGAAGGCCTCTATAAGGCCCACATCGATCCCCCAATCGGCAATGTCGACCGGGATTTCGTTCCCCAGTTCATCATAAGCCACCGGTTGTCCGGCATCGTTAAGCGGCAGGAGCTTGAGGTGATCGGTGAGCATGGAATGGCCGAACCGATAGACGGTATGGGCGAACTCGGCAAAAATCGCCGGATTGACGTCGGTGATCGTATTGAAGACGAAAACGTCGATGTTTGGCTGCACCTTGCGGCCAAATTCTTCGAAGACCAGGTGCTGGTACTGCATCTCGGTGGCGAAGCGCGCCGTCTGGAACAGGCGTTCACCGTCCCATTGCAGGGCATTGGCGTCGAACCCCGCCGTCACCGGGGTCAGGAGCCACTCGTTGAGGAACGCAATATCGTCGGGCAGGCCGCTGCTGGCGATCTCGAGGATATGGGCCTTATTGGCGTCGACCTGGCGATTGTGCTCGGAGTGGAAGACGTGGTGGACGGCCGTGAGCCCGATATTCTCGTTGCCGCGGCCGTCACCGGTGATGAAATGGCGGTCGAGCAGTTCGTTGTCGTATTGGAGGTTCTGGCCCGTATTGGGGTCGAAGGGAACCGGGTTGCCATACTCATCGGTTCCCGTGTCGGGATCCGGCTGCAGGATGGCCGGGGTGCCCGGCTCCACGCCGGGCGCAAGCACCGGGACTGCATTGTGTGCGATGTCGTCGAGGAACTGGTGCGAGGTGCGCACCGGCCCCAGCCCGCCATTGAGTTCGGCGAGCACAACTTGGTTGCCCGACACCCCGTCCCAGCTCACGGTCACGTCGTCTTCGGTGTTGGGGACAAGGTCTGGACCAATATTGATGACGACCTGCGGAAAGCCGTTCTCGCCGCGAATGAACTCGCCATAAAGATCGGTCAGGAGCAGCGGCACACCGAGCACGTCGACATCGCTCAGGATTATGCCGAGCTTTTCGGCTGCTTGGGCTTTGACGTCGGCCCAGGTTGCGAGCCCGCCATTGGCGCCATCGAGCAGGTGCCCGGTTGCCAGCGGTACCTCGTAGCCAAGTTCGGCGCTGAACACCATCTCATACTCGCGAAGGAAGACCTGGTGCGAGGGGTGTGAGGTATAGGTTTGGTTCTGATCGACAAAGGGCGTCGTCTTGTTCTTGGCTTCGGCGGTATCGTCGGACGTGCCGACGATACCGTCTTCGCCAGGTCCCGCCGCGGGGGTCAGGCGGGTCAGCGCCATGAACGCCATGTGGTCGGGCACCTCGTCGCCGCTGCCCGCTATGCCGTCGGGGCCGTGGGTGCGCAGTGGATCATCGGCGGCAAGCGGCATGAAAATCGTGCCGTTGTCCCCCTTGGCGATCAGGTCCAGACCATGATCGAAGAACTGCCCGAAAAATGTCATCCAGCCATTGAACGGCGCCGACAGGCCCTCGTCGGGTGCGAGGTTGGGCAAAACGATGGAAGTGCCGTCCATCTCGATCCCATAGGTATCGACAAGTGTCTGGTCCAGCGCGGCCTTGGCCGCGGCCACAGCCGGATCGTCGCTGGTGAGCCCTTGGATAGAGGTCATGTAAGCCTCAAACGCGGCTCTGACGCCGGCAACACCGGCGGCAAGATCGGCATAACCGGCATATTGCAGCGCCGCCGTTATCGCGGCTGGGTTGCGCAGGGTTTGATCGGAAATCAGGTTTGTGATGATGCGTGGATCGGCGTCGGCCACATTGCCGGTGTGACCGCCATTGCCGCCCGGTGCGAACGGATTGGTCGGTTGTCCAACCACGCCGTAATCGGTGTTTGTCACCGGCTGGGGCGCGCCCATGTCAACCGGGCCCATCGACTGCTGGTCGCCATCCATATCGTCGCGATAGTTGGGATCGAGCATGCGGGGCATGATCTGATCGGAAGCACCCCAGAGTTCGCGCCCGGGAATAAGATTGTTGTAACTGCCATCGACCGTCCGCAGACCGTAGGGCAGGTGCGGTTGAGCTATCAGCTGGTCGAGCGGTGTGCCGGCGACGTGCGCTTCAGCAATGCGAATTTGATCGAGGATGAATTCCAGATCGTGACGGTTGAGTTTGACAGCCATTTTGCCCTCCCGAGAACACTCTGTCGCAATCGGCCCCGGTCAAGGTAAAAACTGGGGACATCTACTTCGCAGTGTTGAGCAAAAGACTGACGCTGCGTAAGGTCGCAAGGTCCGACGACTTTCCAGACCTTGGATGCTAGGGACGTTCGACTATGGTCCGATCCGAAATCCGACTAAGGTCTGACGATGATGGGCCGAGGTTTTGGACGCGCCTCAGCTTTTCGAGCCAGTTTTTCCTTGCCGCTGCGATCGTTCTTTTCGTGGCGATGGCCGTTCTGGGCACATGGGTAAACGACCAGATCAAACACAGCGTTTTGGTAACGTCCGGAGCGCAGGGCGCCAGTTTCATGAACGGGTTCCTTGAACCATTGGTTCAGGACATCAACACCGACGGAACCCTGCCTGCAGAGAGCCATGAACGGCTCGATGACCTGTTTATCGGGACGGCGCTGGGCCGAACGGTGGCCTCGATCAAGATTTGGGTGGCCGACGGAGCTGATGCGACTGTCATCTACAGCACCACCAAGGATTTGATCGGCGAGCGGTTCGTTTCCACCGACGTCGAGCGTGCGGCCGCAGGCGAGATCGTGGCTGAGTATGAGGACCTCATCAGCCAGGAAAGCGCCTACGAACAAACGCTCGACATGGCTCTGATCGAGGTTTACGCGCCCCTCTACCGGACAGGAACCGATCAAGTTCTGGCTGTTGGTGAAATTTACGAAAATGCGAACGCGCTTGCCGAAGAACTCGCCATCAGCCAGATGACCAGTTGGCTAGTCGTCCTGCTGACGACGATTTTCATGCTGGCGGTGCTCTATGCCATCGTGAGGCGCGGCAGCCGAACCATCGCTTTGCAACGTTCCGATCTCCAGCGTCACGTCGCCGAAGCACAGGCGATGGCCGATCAAAATAGCCTGCTGCGGATCGCGGCTGACAGGGCGCGGCTCGACGCGAGCGAGGCCAACGAGCAACTGCTTGCCCGCATCGGTTCGGATATCCACGACGGTCCGATACAGCTCCTCAGCCTCTTCATGCTCAAATTCACGAAAATGGGCGGCCGCGGGGACGACCGGACCGATGTTCAAAAAGCTCTTGAGGGCCTGTTCAACTCGGCGCTCTCCGAATTGCGCACAATCTCGTCGGGCCTCTCGCTTCCCGAAATTGAAGAGCTTTCTCCGAGGGAGGCCCTGGAGCTTGCGGTATTCCGGCATGAAGACATTGTTGGCACCAGAGTAACGACCAATTTTGGCGATCTGCCCGAATTCCTGACGCACGCGACAAAAATCTGCGCCTATCGGGTTATTCAGGAGGGCCTCTCGAATGCAACCAAACACGCGCCGCGCGCCCAACAGAGCGTTAAAGCCCTTGTGGTCGGCGGTTGGCTCGAAATCGAAGTGGCAGACGATGGCCCGGGAGTCCGTCAAACGGACAATATAGTGAGCGGAAGAGAAAAGTTGGGCCTCGCTGGCATGCGCAACCGGGTAGGCGCACTGCAAGGCAATCTCGAAGTTCATTCCGAACTTGGCGTTGGAACCAGGATAAAGGTGACATTGCCACTCGAAGGCGGCGAACACCAACCGCGCCCGGCAAATGACGTCAGTTAAAGTCTTCTGTCTTTTGTGCAGCGATCACCACTTCAAGGCGATTGCGCGCGCGCAGTTTTGCCATCAAACCGGTCATGTAGTGTTTTACCGTTTTTTCGCTCAGATCCAGCGTTGCCGCGATCTCTCGGTTTGTACGGGCGTGCAAAAGTTGCGCCACGATCTGTTTTTCGCGGGCACTTAGCCTGACTGCATTCCTGACCTCTTCGGCGCGCTTGCGCTTTTGCAGACCATTCAAAACCTGGGTTGCATATTGACGCGTGACGAACATTTCACCCCGCTGCACGACCGAAACGGCCTCGAACAGCTCGTCATAGGAACTGCCCTTGAGAACGAACCCCATTGCTCCGGCATCAAGGGCACGCAAGGCGGAATCTACGCTTGAAAAGGCTGTGAAGACCAGAATGCGCGTCGAGGGGAACTTATGCGTAATTTCGGTAATGGCGGCGAAAACATCTCCGGGCATGCTGAGATCGAGGAACAGGATCTCCGGCGACTTGTTCTCCATCAAATCCAGCGCGTCCGCAGCCTCGCCGCCCAAGCCTACCACTGCGAAATCGGGATGCTCCTCAAAAAGCTCAGCCATCCCCAAGAGCACGACAGGATGGTCATCTACGAACGCTACTGTTGTCCTGGATGCACGCATCACGACACCCCAATTAAATTATGCCCTGACGATGAACTGTACTTTAGATTTTACCAAAAAGTAAATAATATAAATAATAGGTTAACGCCGCTGCCCGAATAATCGGCGTGGTCAAACTTGACCGACCTGTCGATAAGCTCTTCAGGACATCGTTGCAAATCTCTCAAGACTGTCGCTGGTCTGAGAGCGCCTCTCGAAAGGGGATAAGGGACTGACGCTGTGAAGAATCAGAACTGGACTCCAGAGCCGTTCAGGATTTGATTGCATCAAATCCCTGTCTCTAAACCTTTGTTTTGTCGCTTGTCCGAACCGAAATGCCGTTTCCATCCCCGATCGGGTCGAGGATATGCTTTTGCTGGACGCGCTCTAGCAGCCCTCGCCGATATCGGCAGCGCATCGGAAGCCGATCATGGGTGAGCGGGCAAGGCCCGCGCCGACGGCGAGAAGTTTTACCGAGCGCTCGGCGGGCAGCGGGCCGGACTCAACGTACCAGTCCGACACCTGGGGCAGCGCAGCGCAGCCGCCCTTGAGGATGGCAAAGCGGGTGCGACCGTCGCGATGTTCACTTTCGGTCAGGTTCCAGACCTGCGGTTCGGCACGGTTGAGCAGGTCTTGCTCCGCGGCCACCTGCCATTCGTCTTCGGTCGGCAGGCGCAATCGCGCCCATGCTGCATAGGCGCGGGCGTCGTCGAGTTCGACATGGGTGACCGGATCTCCTTCAGTGCCGGGGCGGGGGGGTCCGTTATGCCAGTGGGCCAAAAAGCGCTCGGGGCGGATTGGCTGATACCCCGTTTGGGACAGAAACTCCGCAAATTCGCCGTTGGTGACTTCGTCGCGCGCAATGGCTATGCGGTGCGCGAAAACCGGACGGGTCATCGTCGCGATCTGGTGCAGGCGGGGCGGCAGGGGTTTCCATTCCTCCAAATAGGGCGTTTCACCATACAGTCCGGTTTCACGCAGCCGGTAGGTGACCGTTAGCTCCCCGTCTGGGATGTTCAGCACACTCATGCCCGACGGCGAACTCTGGTGCGGTACAAAAGGGGTTGGGATACGCTCTGTGGCACGGGTCGGGAAATCGGGGCTGGCTGTCGCGATATCGGGCTCGACACCGGACGGAACCGCACGGTTGGCGATGCAGGCTATGCCGCCGGCGGACATGATGCCCTAAAGCGCGATGCGCCCGTTCGCTTGCCGTTCCGTTGCAAGGGTCTGCCCGGAGACCAGATCGACCCAAATCCCCCGTTCTTTGTGATCCGGTTCGACCACCAGGAGCGGGCCCGCATGGTCCTGGCCGCGATTGACAACGGTCCACAGGCGAGAGTTTCCGGCTTCCCAGCGCGATGCGTAAACCTGGGCGTCGGTCTCGGGATGATCTGCGAGCGGGGTCCAATTCTCCGAAACGAAGTGATCGGCATGTTGCCCATAAAGCCGACGCATATGAGCAAGAATGGCCCGGTCGCGCGCGTTCCAGCCGACCCAGACACCAAACACCACCGGCCACACAAGAACGCCTGTGCCGTTGAGCCAGGCTGAGTGAAGTTCGTCGAGGTGCGAGCGGTTCCAGCGGCGAATGTGATGCAGTTCGTGGCGGCGCTCGAACCATTTGGCCCGCAGCACGCCGGGCACCTCGGAGTCCGCGAACCACTGCGCCCAACTCATGGTCTGATCTGCGATCTGGGCGAGGGGCACGCGGGATTCGCACTCGATAGGCAGCGTCGGATCGATAGTATCGAGCGCGGCGCGCAGGCGGGTGGACGCTTCCTTGGAGGAGTCGAGAAATACGGCATCAAAGCCGCATCGCTCAACGATCGCGGTGACCTTCTCTATCGCTTCGGGCCCCGAACCCGTCTCCCAGGGGTAATAGGTGAAATAGACTTTGACGCCACGCCGCTGGAAGGCCGCGACGATTTCGGGGAGTTCGGGAATGTCCTCGAAAAACGCGAAATGGTCGCGCGAATCTATGCCGAGCACGGGATAGGCATTCCAGAGCATGACGGCGTCGACGCCCCCCAATTCGGCATCTCCCGCATCGAGATAGGCATCGACTGTGAAGCGCCCGATGGCAAAATCGTAGAGCCGTTCGTCCCACAGCCAGACCATTTCCACGACGCGCGGTCCTGCCCCAGCCATCGCAGCGTAGCGGTGCGGATCGTACTCGATCCGACGCCGGGCCTCGTCCCGCCATCGCGTCATGGCGGCCCGCCAGGCCGGCCAATCGGCGGGATCCTCGGGTGCGGCAAAGACCTTGGCTTCATCAAGAACAGAAAGATCGGCGTCGGGCGCGAGCGGTACGCGAGCCGGCTTGTCGATGGGTCGCGGGACGTAAGGGGAGAAACCAGGGCGGGTCATGTGGGTCAATCGATTTGGTGCGACAGGATCGAACGGGCGCGGGCGATGATCGGGGCATCGATCATGCGGCCATCGATCGTGAAGGCGCCCGCCTTGGTCTCTTGGGCAGCGGCCAGGACGCGATGGGCCCAATCGATCTCCTCGGATGTCGGGGCAAAAACTGCGTTCAGAACGGGAACGGCAGAGGGATGCACGCAGCTTGCACCGTCGAACCCGTGGCGACGCGCGTCCTTGGCGGCCTCCTCGATGGCCGTCAGGTCGGTGTAATCGGCTATGGAGCGGAAAAGGCCCAGAGAGAGTTTTCCGTATGCCTTTGCCGCATAATGGATCAGCAGCTTGGGCGTTCGCAGCACATCGGGGTCGGGGAGGGCGCCTAGAGCGGTCGCAAGGTCTTCACCGCCGGCGGAAAGGCCGGCTACGGCTGGATGAGCGGCAATGGCAGCGACATCGAGAAGCGCCAAGGGGTCTTCGATCAAGGCAAAGAGGGGAAGACCGGAACCTTCAGCCGCCAGAGCATCGATGCGCGCGCGATTGGCTTTGGACACGTAAAACCCATCGGCGCCCGCCGCTGCCGCAACGTCTTCGCTCGCGCTTTCGACATTGATGCGCACGAAGACCTTGGCACCATTTCGCCCGGCCGAGCGGATGGAGGCGGCAAGCGCTTTCCGCGCCGCATCTCGGCGCTCGGGGCGCACCGAATCCTCAAGATCGAGAATGATCGCATCGGCACCGCGTTCGTGAGCCTTGGCGACGAAGCGCTCATTGTCGGCGGGGACGTAAAGCAGCGAACGCAATCTCATTGTGAAACGTCCAGCGCGGCTGCGATGTTGTCCGGGTCGAGACCGATTTCGCTTAAGATGGCCGCGCCATCGGCGCCCAACTCGGGCGCGGCGCGATAGAAACCACCGGGGGTCGCCGAAAGGCGCGGCAGGACGTTGTGCATGGGCAGGGCGCCGAATTGGGCGTCCTCGAGGTCGACGAAAACCTCGCGCTCGCGGAAGTGAGGATCCTCATAGGCATCGGCAATGGAATAGATCGGGCCCACCGTTGCCCCGGCATCGCGCATGATCTTGAGGGCATCCTCGCTGGCGCGGGCCGAAAACCAGCCGCCGATTGCCGCGTCGACGAGATCGCGGTGCTTGATGCGGTCCGAATTGGTCGCGAACCTGGGATCGTCGATCATGTCGGGCCGGCCGATGATTTTAAAGATCCGTTTGGCGACCGCCTGTGTCGAGCCTGAAAGGGCCAGATACTTGCCGTCGGCGCAGACATAGACATTGCGCGGGCAAGAGGTGTTGGAAGCGGACCCGATGCGCTCCTTGACGACACCGGTCCTGGCAAAGATCGCCGCTTCGGGGCCGAGGACCGAAAAGATCGGCTCGAGCAGCGAGAGATCGATGATTTGCCCTGCGGCATGCCCCTTTTCCCGGGCGAGCAGGGCCGTGATTACGGCCGAAGCGCCATAAACGCCGGCGATCATGTCGGCCAGGGCAAGTGGCGGCAGGACGGGTTCGCGGTCGGGAAAGCCGGTACGATAGGCATAGCCGCTCATCGCTTCGACGATGGTGCCGAAGCCGGGGAGGTGAGAATACGGGCCGGTCTGGCCATAGCCCGAGACGCGCAACACGATCAGGCCGCGATTGCGCGCATGCAGTGCATCGGGGCCCAGTCCCATCTTTTCGAGCGTGCCGGGACGGTAATTCTCGATCAGCACATCGGCGCCATCGATCAGCGACCACAGGGCTTCCATGGCTGCCGGGCGTCTCAAATCGAGCGCTATAGAGCGCTTGTTGCGGCCATAGACTTTCCAGTAAAACGGCGCGCCGCCGTCTTTCCAGGCGCGCAGCGGATCGCCGGAGGGCGGTTCGACCTTGATCACCTCGGCACCGAAATCGCCAAGTTGCAGCGAGGTCATGTTTCCGGCCACGAGGCGCGAGAGATCGATGACCTTTACGCCCTTGAGCGGGCCTTCGGCGTCGGGCGTGAACCTGCGCGCCATCAGCGCAGCCTCGCGCCCGTCCTGGCGTCGAACAGCAAGGCCTTGTCAGCATCAGGCGCGACGGAAATCGTATCGCCAGCCGAGAGGATCGCGCGATTGTGCAGAACCACCGAAAGCTCGGCCCGTCCGACGCGAACGGCGAGTTCCTGGCTGTCGCCTGTCGGTTCGACCAGAACGATTTCCGCTTTGGCGCCGGTCTCGGATACGGTGAAATGCTGGGGGCGAATGCCGTAGGTAACGGGCGTGCCTTTTTCGAGCGTCACCGGACCGGGGAGCGGCATGCGTGTGCCGTCGCTCAACTCGACGGCGGCAACGTCGGGGCCAAGCGTTTTGGCTGCGAGCAGGTTGATTTCGGGCGAGCCGATAAAGCCGGCAACAAAGGCATTGGCCGGATCCTGATAAACCTCGAGCGGAGTGCCCAGTTGGGCAATGTCACCATCGTGAAGAACGACGATGCGGTCGGCCAACGTCATGGCTTCGGTCTGGTCATGGGTGACATAGATCATCGTCTTGCCCAGCCGCTGGTGCAGTTTCTTGATCTCCGAGCGCATCTTGACGCGCAGCTTGGCATCGAGATTGGAGAGCGGTTCATCGAACAGGAACGCGGTCGGGTTGCGCACGATAGCCCGGCCCATGGCGACCCGCTGGCGCTGCCCGCCCGAAAGTTCGCGCGGCAGGCGGTCAAGCAGGTTTTCAAGGCCCAGAATGTCGGCGGCAACCTTCACCCGTTCCGCGATCTCGGCCTTGGGCTGTCCGGCCAGCTTGAGCGCGAAGCTCATGTTGTCGGCCACCTTCATGTGCGGATAAAGGGCGTAGGACTGGAACACCATGGCAAGGCCACGCTGCTTGGCGGGCATTGTGTTGACCACCTTGCCGCCGATTTCCACATCGCCTGCCGTTATGTCTTCGAGCCCGGCGATCATGCGCAGCAGCGTCGACTTCCCGCAGCCCGATGGACCCACCAGAACGACAAATTCGCCTTCGGCGATATCGATGGAAATGTCGTTGAGCACCGGCACCTGGCCGTAGCGCTTGTGGACATTCCTGAGCGTGATCTGGGACATCGAAATCCTCCCTGTCGGCCGTTACTGCTCGACGATTTCAAACTTGGAGACAGCAAATCGGCCCGGACCGCCCAGCCGGACACCGGCCTGCCCGTAAGCGAAGCGATCGTCGGTCGCCGTAACAAGCTGCCTGCCGTCGACGCTTGTCGAAATGGATGTGCCGCGCACTTCGATTTCGAGACGATAGGAACGACCCAATTGGATGGTGAAATCGGTTTCGGCGAGAACGCTCTTGCCGAAATCCTCGCGGAGGATCCGGAATTTGCCATCCTCGAACCCTGCGGCGTAAAAGCGGGACGTACCTTGAGCCCGAAAGCTCACAAGGTGCGAGGTGCCCGACTGTGGGGTGATCTGGGCACTGACCCTGGCGTCACGCGTGTAAAGGTGGCCCGTCCACAGATCCGCATCGGTATCGGTGAGCCCGGTGATGGTCGCTCCATCCTTTTTCCAATAGCCGCGGTTCCAAGTGAACCGGGTGATGGCGTCCCATTCTTCGATCTCTTTTGCCGGATCGATCCGGGTTGTGCCTTTGCCCGTAACGCGGAAATTGGCGAGATGGAGCTTGCCCAGAAATTTGAGTCGACCGAAATATTCGATGTCGAGACCGATCTCGTCTATCGCCTCGCCATCAGCATCGGGCACGGTGAATTCGATATGGGTCCATGACCCGGCAGCCGGTTGTTCGTAGGCGCCGGTTTCGATGATTGTCTTGCTCATCGTGGCGCGGACATATGGCGCAATGCGTAAGTGCCCGTCACCTTCCCAGGGCTCCATGAAGATATCGAACGATACGGTTTGCCCGCTGGCGACCAGCGGCGAAAACATGGGGCGGTAGCGTTCATCGTCAAAGTCGGCGCGCCGATAAAACGGCTTCCAGAACACCCTGCCCGACTGGCCGCGCTCGAAACGGTCGACAAGAATCTCCAGGGCGCCGGCTCCTGCACCATTGTCCTTGCCGGTCCAGCCGAGTTCGAGCTGGTTGGTGCCCGAGGTCTTGAAGCCATGCGTGGAGCCCGGGAGCGCGAAGTCGAAATGGACGCCGCGATTTTCCATCGCCTCAGCCCATCCGTCGGGTACAGCCTTGCCGTCCAGTTGCAGGGCTAGGGTCGCGAGTTCGCGGGCGAAGCTGGGAATATCGACAATATTGAGCGCGCCGGTGACGCCCGATGTCACAACCATGTCGTTGATGGGCTTGCGGTATTTGTCCCAGCTCGGCTGGATACCCTCAAACGTGCCGATAATCGCTCCGGCATTGCCGGCGTTGCAATCGGTGTCCCACCCGCACATCGTGGCGATCTCGACGGTGCGGCACAGCTCGCCCTTGCCGTAGATCATGGCGAGCGCCAGGACGCCGGCATTGGGAATGATGTGGCACACGCCGGGGTAGCGGTCGTAGCCCCAGTCGCGGGTCAGAAGGTCGCGGCAGGCCCGCCAGTCTTCGGGATCCTTCTTGTGTTGACCGAGCACGGCATTGACAACCGCCGCATAGGTGGAGTCTGCTGGGATGACCGAAAGCCCGGTTTCGAACAATTCGTCGACCGATTTGGCCGTGAACGCTGCGGCGATCATCGCCGCACAGAAACGGGCACCGTGCAGCCCCTCGCCGTCATGGGCGACCGAGGCGGCGCTGGCCGACATCTCGGCTGCGCGTTTGGGATTGCCCGCGTTCACCCAGCCCCAGCTGTCGATGAAGATCTGGCCGCCGATCTGTTCGGCAATCGCCGCGCCGTTCTGGGCAATCGAACCCGACTGCGGAGCTTCAATGCCCGCGCGCAGGTTGAGATAGGCAGTGTGTTCGGTCGAACGGCCATAGCCGCCCCACCAATACATGCCGTGGCCCTCGGCGGCATAATTGAGCCAGGTCTTGGCGACCTCGTGCGGGGTTGGCACAAGCTGGTAGTCGCGCATGGCGCGAATGAAATAGACCGGACCGTTCGTGTCGTCATCTGCCGCGAACGTTTTGAAATCGCGCAAATAGCCGGTGATCTCGCCATAGGTGTCGCGGATCCGCTCATAGCTCCAGATGGTCGGCTCGACCGGGGCGCCAAGGCGCACGCCAATGGCCTTGCCCAGAAAGCCCGAATAGATGCGGTGGACGAGATCGGAGGTGGAAAGCATTAAAGGTCCTGTTTGAAAATTGTATCAGTTCTGCGCTGCGGCAATCGGGGTTCCGAAAATCGCTGCGCGTTGGGCGGCGAGCGCCTGAAGCCGCTTTTCGTCGGCACTCATTATGGCGTTGCATGTCGCCGCAAAGCGGTCGGCTTCGCCGGCAAGGTCAAGGCGGTTGATGGTGTCGATCTGCTCAGCTTCCCCGGCATCGATCACGGCTTCCCCGTGCATCGCGCCAAGGATGGCGCCAGCCATGACGCCGATGGAATCGGTATCGCGTCCCGAATTGACGCCGTCTTCGACGGCCCGTCGGAAATCGCCGTTGGCGACAAGGGCGAACCCAAGGGCAAGCGGCAGCTCTTCGATCGAATGGAACCGCGAGGGCTGATAGTTGTGGGTCGGACGGCCAGCCTTTGCGGCGGTGTGGTCGAGGTCGTCGCCAAGCGGCGAGAAGGGCACTATGGCCTCATGGAACGCCTTGACCACTTCCGCATGATCTGCGCCCCTGGTACGCAGGTCTTTTGCGGTCCCCGCGATCGCGCCGATGGCGTCACGGGTGCCATCCTTGGCGAGCTCATAAGCGATATCGACGACCGCATCGATGTGTGTTCCGGGAATGAAAGCGGCAGCAACGGTAGCGGCCAGAACGCCAGCGGCCTCCAGACCATAGCTCTGCTGGTGGCCCGAGGCGAATGCGATGGCCTCTTCATAGGCGGCGCGCGGATCGCAGGCGTTCACGACGCCGATCGGCGCGATATACATCGCTGCACCGCAATTAACCATGTTGCCGATCCCACCCTGGCGCGGATCGCAGCCGGAGAGCTGGTGGCGTTGGAAAATCCATTTCTCGGGGTAGAACAGGCGCTCGAGCAGCGGACATTCGCGCTGAAGCTCGGGAACGTAGCGCTTGACCCAGGCGATCTGGCGCACCATCCCGTCGGCCATGTCCCAGGCGTCGATGTGACGGCCGACCTCGTTGTAGACGGCCATGAGCGACAGCGTCATCAGCGTATCGTCGGTGACGATGCCATTGCCGCGCACACGGCCATTGCCCGCAGCAGGATCCCGGCTCGTGCGGTGCCACTGATTGTCGAGCGAATTGACCCGTCCATACATGGACCGGATTTCGGCCGGGGTGAGCTTTTCAACGGGCGCCCCGATGGCGTCGCCGAAAGCGACGCCATGGAGCAGTCCGCGGACCCGGCTTTGGAAAGCCGGGCCCGTGTTCTGCAGTTTGGTCATGGAAGAACGGTCCTTGCGTGATCGGTCATCGCCTGTCCCCCGGCTGCGTACCATCCGTCGACATACTGGTCCCACTGGTCCATCGACCATTCACCAGAGACAAAACGGAAAACCGAGGTGCGATAATACTGCTCGGCCGCATCGACATCGGCGGCCAGATCGGCGGGCCAGACGAAGGCGTTGTCGGCGACGAAATATTCGGCGCCCTGTTCGAGCGAACCCTGGGCCACGTCCGAGAGCAGCGCGACGGGCGGTGTCCAGTAGTCGGGGTTCACCGTCCAGAAGCGCGGATACCATCCGCCCATGGCCGGCAGTATTTCGAATGTGTCGCCGTTGCGGGTGTAATGTTCACCCTCGACGCCCATGCGATCGATGAACTGGCCTTCGGGGCTTGCCAGAAAATCGAGAACAGCAAACGCAGCTTCCTTGTTCTCGCTCATGGCGTGAATGGCGTAGCCGCGATCTTCCTTGGCGACGTTGACAGCTTCAAGTCCATCGGGAGGAGCAAGCAGGGCGAGGTCGGCACCCCCATTGGCTTCGGCCATCTTGGTCCTGTAAATTTCGACCACCGGACCGGCGGTTCCCATGATCACGGCAACGCGGCCCGAATAGAATTTGTCTTCCTTCACTTCCCAGTTCGAGGTGACATATTCGGGATCGAGAATTCCGTCGGCATAAAGCGTCTGGTAATAGGCCAGCTTGTCACGCTCCGCGTCCGAAACGCGGGCATGGATCCATTCGCCGTTTTCATTTTCGAGCCAGGTCGAGGACACGCCGAACGACTGGTTGAAGATGGCGTCGAGTTCGGCCGTGTTGTCCGGCGCCAGAATGCCGAACGTATCCATCTGACCATTGCCATCGAAATCGGACTGCGACATTTCGGTGAGGAATGCCGTCCACTCATCGAGATTGGTCGGTGCCTCGAGCCCGCTCTGTTCGAGCCAGTCCGAGCGCATCACTGCCGATTTGGTCCGCGCCGGGAAGATGTAGAGAAGGTAGGGATAGTTCGCCATGCGCGCTTCATTGTGCGGCCACATGGCGTTCTGGATGTAATCCGATTGCTCGATCCAAGGACGCAGATCCTCCAATATGCCCTGATTGGCAAATTCGGCATCGGCACCCTGGAAGTAGATGATGTCGGGGACTTCGCCCGACAAAAGGCGCAGGCTCAGCGCGTCGGCATAACCTGAGCTGGGAAGGGCGATAACTTCGATATTCACCGGCGTGCCGGCTTCGGCCATGCCCGCTTCGATGCGCTCGAACAACTCTGTATCGCCGGGGTTCTCGTGCGCAATTATCGTTACTGTGGGGGCATCCTGCGCGAGAGCGCCGACTCCCAGGCTTAGTATTGTCGCCACGGCAACGACCGTGGTCATAAGGTGTCTTGCAAGCATCTGGTCCTCCTCCTTGTTGGATTTTTGCTTGTGTTATCCCTTCAGGGCACCGCTCATGGTGCCCTTCGTGAAGAATTTCAGGATCAGCGGATAGACCGCCAGAATGGGCAGGATGGTCAGCATGATCATGCCGGCATTGAGCGCCCGCGTGCTGATCTGGGCCGCGCCCTGGTAGTTCGCCATGGCCGCCAGCCCCACCATCGAGGACTTGTCGCCATCGAGCACGAATTTGCGCAACACGACCTGCAGCGGGTGCATGCTGGAATCGTTGAGATAGATCATCGGGCGCAAAAACTCGTTCCAGTGATAGACGAGATAGAACAGCGTGATGGTGGCCAGCGCCGGCATGGTGAGCGGCAGCACGACTTTCCAGAGCGTCTGGAACGCATTGGCGCCATCAAGCTCTGCGGCTTCGAGCAGTTCGCCCGGCACTTCCTCGAAGAACCGGATGAGAATGATCAGATACCAGGCGTTGACGAGCTTGTAGAGAATGACCGCCCAGTAAGTGTTGAGCAGGCCCAGCTCGCGCACCACGAAATAGTCGGGGATCAGACCGGGCTCGAAGACGATGGTGGCCAGAACGAAGACGAACAATATGCGGCGCCCCGGCAGCCGCGGGCGGGATAGTGCCCATGCCATCAGCGCGGTGAAGGTAACGTTGAGGATCGTTCCGGTCACGGTGATCAACAGCGAATTGAGAAGGCCGCGCTGGACTTCGGGATTGGCGATCAGCAGTGTCCACACATCAAGCGAAAACCCTCTCGGAATGATCGCCAGGCCGCTCATGCCGGGCACCTGGGTGGAATCTGAAAACGAGATGGCCAGCAGGTTGAGGATCGGCTGAACGGTCACCACGACCATGAGCAGCAGGCTCGATACGATGATCGTCTGTTCCAGTCGCTCGAAACGTGTGGAATTGGTGCTGGCCATCTTACCAAACTCCCTTTCCGGTCAGGCGCTTGGAAATGGTATGGGCGGCAACGATCAGCACCATGCCGATGACCCCCTTGAACAGGCCGGCAGCCGTCGCCAGCGAGAATTGTCCCGACTGCAAACCGATCCGATAGACATAGGTGTCGATGATATCGATCTGGTCGCGGATGGCGTCGTTGGAGAGGTTGAAGACCTGATCGAACCCGGCATTCATGAACAGGCCGACATTGAGAATGAACAGGGTGGCTATGGTCGGCGCGATGCCCGGCAGGGTGACATGGACGATCTTCTGCCAGCGATTGGCCCCATCCATTTCCGCGGCGTCGTAAAGCTGGGGGTCGATGGCCATGATGGCCGCGAAATAGAGGAGCGAGTCCCAGCCCGCCGTACGCCACATTTCGGAAAAAACGATGACCCAGCGAATGGAGCCGGACTCGGTCATGAAGGCCCGAGGCGCCAATCCAAGCGCCTGTCCGATATCGTTGACCACCCCGCTTGAAGGCGAAAGGGCGGCGATGAAAATGCCCGCGATCACCACCCATGAAAGAAAGTGCGGCAGGTAGATCGCCGATTGAATGAAGCGGCGCAGATTGGTGCTGCGCACTTCATTGATGAACAGCGCGATCAATATTGGGACCGGAAAGACGAAAACCATCTTCATGGCGGAGATGATCAGCGTATTGGCCAGAACCTGAAAAAAGGCGGGGGAGTCAAACAGCGTGTCGAAATGCTTGAAACCCACAAAAAGGTTGTCGCCGAAGATCCGGAAATCCTCGAAGGCCAGCTTGGCCTGATAGATGGGGAAATAGTGAAACACCAGGAAATAGACGATGCCCGGAGCCATCATCGCGTAATATGGCCACCAGGCTCTCAGCTTGAAGCCGAAGGCGGCACGTCGAGACGAACGTTTGGCGCTTTTGGGAACGTTCCCAAAATTGGAAATGGTGGAAGCCAGTTCTTTCTCGTCAAGGCTCATGGCTAGTTGCTCCCCACGGCCATCAGGCGGGCCGGTCCATTCTCGCCGCTGCGCGCCAGCGACCCGCGCGAGGTGAGCGCGCAGTCCAGCAGCACTCGGCGATGTTCGAGTTCGCCCTCGATGGTTTCTCTCAGAAGGCGCATGCCCTCCATCCCGATGGCGCGGGCCGGCTTTTCGACCGTAGTCAATCCGGGATCTGAAAAGGCTGCGGCAGGAATGCCGTCAAAGCCCAGGATCGATACATCGTCGGGGCAGCGCAATCCCGCTTCGCGCACCGCGAGCAGGGCGCCGAGCGCCATGAGATCGTTTGCGGCAAAGACGCACCGGGCTGCCTTTGGGTCGCGCTCCAGCAGGCGCAACATCGCCGCGCGCCCCGATTCGACCGTATAGCTGCCTTCTTCGATCACCAGCGTCGCGGGGTCGATATCGTGGCCGATGCAATAGTCATGGACAACACGCATGAAGCGCACACGGGCCAGCCGGTTTGCCGAGCCCACCAGCAGCGCCGGACGATGGTGGCCAAGGCCGGCAAGGTGGTCGAGACCCAGGGCGACGCCTTGCGCGATATCGCTGCCCACGCTGGAAAGTTCGGGAAAACGCTCGGCGCTGGAGCCGATCAGCACGACGGGAAGGCCAAACCGGCCCAGCCCGTCCACATTGTCGGCAACCGGATTGACGATGGCGCCGTCGACGCGCGCCTGACGCAGCGCGCGCAGATGATGCGCCTCGCGCTCGGGATCCCAGTCGGAACTGAAAATCAGAAGCGAGGCGCCGCTGGCTGCGGCCGCATCCTGGGCGCCGCGCGCCACTTCGGCCCAGAAGGGGTTGGCGATGTCGGGGATTACAAGTCCGATTAGGCCGGTTTTTCCCGAGCGGAGGGAATGGGCGAGATGGTTGCGTTCATAGCCTAGCGCACGCACGGCGCTGAGCACCCGCTCCCGCGTCTTTTCCCCGATATGGGGCGACCCCGACAGGGCGCGCGCCACGGTGCTTTTGGAAACACCGGCCACTTCCGCAATGTCTATGATCGTCGGTTGCTTGTTTCGGCGCGTGGACATGCCGTGATGCGGATAGACCGCTTCCTCCCATTTTTGGGAACGTTACCAAACGACCATCCGGCTGTAAAGAGTGGCGCCGCAATAGCGGGGTATAAACCCCGCCATTGCAGCAATTGGAGCCAGATGGCACGTGGTTACGCGGCGCCGGGTAGCTTGCTCCACTGCGCGTACCAGGTCTCAAAGATTCGCAACTGGCTCTCTGCAAAGCCGCGCTGGCTGTCGGTGAGCGTATCTGTCTCATTGAAATTGAGCGCGTATTCGCTATCGCCCTTGACCGCCATCAGGTGCTTGTAAAACAGGACGAGATCCGGTCCCTCGTCGAACGAGGACAATACACCGAGCGCACCCTCGAGTTCGAGCGCCCGCCGGCGGGATTCCACATCGCCATCTGCCGCCGCCTGCGCAAGCGCGCACAGGTGGAGAACTTCGCGCGGCAGGACGTTGCCGATTCCGGTTATGGCACCTGTTGCGCCGCAATTGACAAAGCCATGGAAAACCTGGGTGTCCACGCCGACCATCAGCGACACATCATCGTCTCGGCTGGTGATGTTTTCCGCCGCATATGTAAGGGATCCGGCTCCCCCGAATTCCTTGAAGCCAATGAGGTTCGCGTGCTCCGCACGCAGCGCAAAGAACAGGTCGGCCCGTGTCTCAAAGCCGTAATAGGGGCTGTTGTAGATGACGGCCGGCAAATTGGGCGCCGCCGAAAGGATTGCTTTGAAGTGGTGGCGTTGCGCGGTGGCGGAGGGCCCGCGCGACAGGACGCGTGGAATGACCATCAGGCCCTGTGCCCCGACGTCCTGGGCATGGCTGGCAATGGCGACCGCTGAGCCGGTGTTGATCGCTCCGGTTCCCACGATCACCGGCACGCCTGCGCCGACCAGGCGTGCCACGCCCTCCATGCGCTGAGCGTCGGTCAGTAACGGCCAGTCGCCCATCGAGCCGCAATAGACAACGGCACGCATCCCGGCAGCAATCAACTGCTCGCCCTTGCGCACCAGTGCGTCGAAATCGGGCGTCCGATCCGGCTTGCAAGGGGTCATCAGGGCAGGGATGCATCCTGAAAAGATGCTGGCGGTCATCGTGGCGTCTCCTCGATTGCGGGGCGTTTCGGCGTCTGAGTTGAGTTGATAATACTGTTTGTATGCTATTTGTCGACAAAAATCTCGCCGATTCGATTTCATATCCTGACGCCATCGCGGTCGCCATTATAAGGGCAGTTGAGCGTTTATGCGTTTGTCGGCAACTATGTAAGACTGGATCTGGGTGACGATCTGCTCGGCATGCGCGCTGGCCAGCCGATCGGCTGCCTCGACATCCCCCGCAGCGATGGCGGCGATCATTTGATCGTGCTCGACAACGTATTTGCGCGGCAACTCGTCATTGAACGAGGAATAGTAAAGCCGCAGGATTCGCCGGTTCTCGTCGAGCAGCCGGGTAAAAAGTTCGGTGTAATAGGCGTTGCCGCCAGCCCGCGCGATTTCGAGATGGAAGTCCCGGTTGGTGGCGATCAACGCAAGCGCGTCACGGGCCTCTACGACCTGGATGAACTCATTCTGTTTGGCGCGCATGCGGCCTATGTCGTCGGGAGTATGATGTCCCGCGGCCAGTCGCGTCGTTACGCGATACATCAGCGTGAGCGCGTCGAAAAATTGAGGCAGATGGAGAAAGTCTATGTTGGAAACGATGGTCGCCCGGTTGGGCAGGGTGGTAATCAAGCCCTCGACCGAGAGCCGCACGAGCGCCTCACGGATCGGCGTGCGCGAAAGCGAGAATCGTTCGGCCAGTTGCAACTCGTCCATCGGGCTGCCGGGGGAAAGTTTGAGATCGATGATCTCGTTGCGCAACATCTTATAGACATGGGAGGAACCGGACCCGCGTTTGGGAGTGTCGGTCACCTCAACCCTTTGCTTTGCGTCCTTGGCCACGCCGTTCGTCGCTCCTTGATCCATACCCCTTCATAAGGATGGATCGCCGGGCAGGGAAGATGTCGATAATCGATATTTTCTGTGTCGACAGGACCGAGACGGCTGATTATACCCATTGCTGCGCTAGAATGAGATCGGAATAGCAATGCGTGTTGCAGTGATTGGTGCAGGGGTCATAGGCGTTACGGCCGCGCTTGCCCTGTCAGCACGCGGGCACACCGTTACGATATTCGACCGCGAAGGGGTGGCTGCCGGTGCCTCGGGAGGCAATGCCGGCGCGTTTGCTTTTGCCGACGTCATTCCGCTCGCTACCCCCGGTATCATGAAAAGGGCCCCCGGTTGGTTGCTCGATCCCGACGGGCCATTGTCCATTCCGCCTGGCTATGCGTTCAGGATTGCGCCCTGGCTTCTTGCTTTCCTCAAGGCCAGCCTCCCGGCCCGCTATCGTGCGGCGGTCGCGGCGCAGGGTGCTCTGATGGGGCATTCTTCTGCCGCCCTCGAGCGGTTGGTGAAAGCCCATGGTCTTGAAGGGCTATTGCGTCGGGAAGGGCAATTGCAACTTTATGAGGGCGAACGCGAATTCAAAGCCAGCCTGCCCGGTTGGGACGAGCGCCGAGCGATCGGCGTCAAATTCGACCTTCTCACCCACCCCGAAGCGATAGCGGAAATCCAGCCCGGTCTTTCGCCGCGTTTTACCCATGCCGGTTTCACGCCCGATTGGACAAACGTTACGGACCCCGCTGTGTGGACCAAACACCTGGCCGAGCTGGCAGTGGGCCGTGGTGCGACCTTTGTTCGTGCCGAGATCGAGGCGGTCAGGCCCGGTCCAGACGGCATGGAGGTGAAAGGCTCGGGCGAAAATCGTGTTTTCGATAAGGTCATTATCGCAGCGGGCGCCTATTCGAACCGGCTGGCCAGGCCACTTGGCATGAGCCTGCCGCTCGAAACCGAGCGCGGCTATAATGTCACGCTGCCGCAGGGTGCGTTCGATCTGCGCACTCATGTGACCTTCGCATCGCACGGGTTCGTGGTCAGTCGCATCGGCAACGGTATCCGTGTCGGTGGAGGCGTGGAGCTTGGTGGGCTTGAGCTTGCGCCGCGCATGAGCCGGGCCGATGCCCTTCTGGCCAAGGCGGCCCGCTTTCTGCCTGGGCTCGACACCAATGGCGGAGAACGCTGGATGGGATTTCGCCCCTCGATGCCCGACAGTCTGCCCGTCATCGATGGCGCACCGGGCGATTCCCGTGTCATTGTCGCGTTTGGTCATGGCCATCTGGGGCTCACGCAGTCGGTGGGGACCGCCGAAATCATAGCTGATCTGGTCGACGATAGGCCGCCAGCCATCGACATCAAGCCGTTTCGGACAACGCGTTTTTAAGAAGAATTTGATGGGCCAGCATACATTTCAGTGCATCGACGGACACACTTGCGGCAATCCGGTGCGCCTGGTCGCCGGTGGCGCGCCCTTGCTCAAGGGCAATACCATGCTGGAAAAGCGCGCGCATTTTCTCAATGAATATGACTGGATTCGCACCGGGCTGATGTTCGAGCCGCGTGGCCATGACATGATGTCGGGCTCGATCCTGTATCCGCCGACCCGCCCCGATTGCGAGGTCGCCATCCTGTTCATCGAAACCTCGGGCTGTCTGCCGATGTGTGGTCACGGAACCATAGGCACCATCACCATGGCCATCGAGAACGGGCTGATAACTCCGCGCGAGCAGGGAAAGCTGTCGATCGAAGCGCCGGCGGGGAAGGTCGACATCACCTATCGTCAGGAGGGCCGTTTCGTCGAGGAAGTGCGCCTGACCAACGTTGCCTCATTCCTTCACGCCGAGGGGCTGACCGCGCAGGTCGAGGGCTTTGGAGAGCTTGTGGTCGATGTGGCCTATGGCGGCAATTTCTATGCGATCGTCGAGCCCCAGAAGCTGTTTCGGGATATGGCCGACTTTACGGCCGCCGAACTCATCGGCCTGTCACCGAAATTGCGGACAGCGCTCAACGAAAAATACGAATTCGTCCACCCCGAGCATCCACAGATTAACGGGCTGAGCCACATCCAGTGGACCGGGTTGCCGACCCAGCAAGGCGCGACGGCCCGCAACGCCGTCTTCTACGGCGACAAGGCGATCGACCGCTCTCCTTGCGGCACTGGAACCTCGGCGCGCATGGCGCAACTGGCGGCCAAAGGGAAGCTCTCGGTCGGCGATGAATTCGTCCACGAAAGCATCATCGGCTCGCTGTTTTCCGGTCGTGTCGAGGCCGCAGCGCGCGTCGGCAACAGCGATGCGATCATACCCTCGATCGGCGGTTGGGCCCGCCAGACCGGGTTCAACACGATCTTTATCGATGACCGTGATCCCTATGCTCACGGCTTTACGGTGATTTGAGGCTATACGGCCACCGACGTCGCAGGGCGCGGCGCGCCGCCAATCGATTGCACCGACAACGATCCGGCAGACACGCCCGCGTCGAGACACTCGCTCAAGGCGCGCCCGGAGAGATACGCATCGATAAGGCCCGCGTTGAAGGCATCTCCCGCCCCGGTGGTATCGACCACGTGGACCTTGGGCGCTGTGGTCGAAAGCCGCGTCTTGCCCGCGCCAAGCAGCCCGCCCCTGCCGCCGCACTTGATGGCGACTATGGGAAAATGCTCGGTCAGCACATCGAGCGCCTCGGCCAGGTCTGACTTGCCGGTAATTGCGATGGCTTCCTCGGCGTTGGGAAGAAATATGTCCACCCCCGCGCAGGCGTCCAGCAGCCCCGGCCTGTTTATGAGTGTATCATCCCAGCTCGGATCGAGCGCGACCGCCAGACCGGCCGCTTTGGCGCGTGAAACGAGATCGGGTTGCTCGACGAGCGTTGCGTATTCGGCAATGTGCAAAAGGGCGGCACCCTCCCATTCAAGCGCGTTCGCGAACCGCGCCGGCACGGCGCGTCCGGCCCGGCATGAAAGAAACGCGCGGTCTGCGGCGTCCGTCATCACCACCGTGACTTGCGGCCCCGCCTCGGCCCGGCGGTCGAGAAAACGCAGGTCTATCCCGCTTTCCTCAAGTTGTGGCGCAAGGGTTTGGGACAAAGGATCGGTGCCATACGAAGCAAGCAGAGCCGCCGGGCGCCCGAGATGGGTCAGATGGGCAGCGGCGATGAACGCTCCGCCGCCCAGCACCGGCTGCATGGAACGCGCAAAGACTTCGCGGCCCATTTGAGGCATGCCCGAGAGGCCGGCGAAGACAAGATCGCAATAGATACGGCCAACGCTGACGACAGCGTCGCGCGGCGATTTCAAACTCATAGACGCCCCAGGGCTTTTTCGCTCTCGGCGTCGAAGAGATAAAGATTGCCCGCCCCGGCCCATGCCGTCACCGTGCTGTCGACCGCTGGCAGGAGTTTGCCCGGTGCCGTGGCTATGGCCGATGATCCGGCTATATCGAGATGCACGAGTGTTTCCGAACCCAGGGGCTCAACGGCTGTGACCTTGCCTTCGAAGGCCAATGCGGCATCGCCGGGCGCTTCGCCCACCAGAAGATCGTGAGGTCGCACGCCGACCAGGATCTTGCCCGATCCGGTCCCGGCCAATGTGCCCTTGATCCTGGCACCTGCGGCCGTCAGTTTATCCCCGGAGGCACTGCCATCGATAAGGTTCATCGACGGGCTGCCAATGAACCGCGCCGTAAACACGTCGACGGGGCTCTCGTAAAGCTCTGTCGGCGTGCCCACCTGAAGGATAAGCCCATCGCGCATCACCACGATCCGGTCGGCCATGGTCATGGCTTCAATCTGGTCGTGGGTGACATAGACGATGGTCGTGCCCAGCCGCTGGTGTAGCCGCTTGATTTCGATACGCATTTGCGAGCGCAATTGCGCGTCGAGATTGGAAAGCGGTTCGTCGAAAAGGAACGCCGCCGGGTCCCGCACCATGGCACGGCCGATGGCCACGCGCTGGCGCTGTCCGCCAGAGAGCGCCGCTGGGCGCCGATCGAGCAGATCCGTAAGTCCCAGTATCTTGCCGGCTTCGGCGATGCGCTCTTGTTTTTCGGCCTTGGAGAGTTTGGAGGTGTAGAGACCGAACCCGATATTCTGGCCCACTGTCATGTGGGGATAGATCGCGTAGTTCTGAAACACCATGGCGATGTTGCGCTGCTTGGGCTCGTACTGGTTGACGACTGTATCGCCAATCTTGAGCACGCCGCCCGTTATCTCCTCGAGCCCGGCAATCATGCGCAGGGTCGTCGATTTCCCGCAGCCCGATGGCCCGACGAAAACCACGAATTCACCATCGGCGATTTCGAGGTCGATGCCGTGAACGGCGGTCACCTTGCCATAGCGTTTGACGAGGCCTTCCAACTGGATTTCTGCCATCACGCCGCTCCTAAAAGTGCATTGAATTTATCGTTGAGTTCGCCGTGGGCTTTTTCTTGCCGTTCGGCACGTCTGGCCGCCGCGGCGGAAAATGTCTCGAGCTTTTCGCGATAGCGTCCGAGCGAGGCTGCAAGCGCTGCTGGCGCGGGACCGCCGAGCCGGTCGCGAACCGAAACGAAGTGCCTGGCCGAAACCAGTTCTGCAAATTGCTCTTGCGAAAGGCTCGAAACCCGTCCGGTGGCGTCCCTGAACGCTGATGCAAAAGGCCCGTATCCGTCGTCGGCTAGTGAGCCATCGGCCGCAACCACGGCTCGTGCCACCGCTGCCGAAACTTCGTGCGCCTGCCGGAACGAGAGGTTTTCCAGCCGCACAAGGCTGTCGGCCAGTTCGGTGATCGTGATGCAGGAGCGCTTGATGTTGATCTCCACCCGTTCGGGGTTGATCGAAACCTGAGCGATCAGCGCGGTGAAAAGATCGAGCACGCGATAGGCGGCATCGAACGCCTGATAGCCCATCGCCTGGCTCTCGCCTTCGCTATCGTTCATGTCGGTAAAGGGTGTGTTGTGCATAACGTCGAGCATCGCCTTGGCGCGGCCGTAGGTCTGGCTGCACAGATGGCGCAGGTGCTCGATAGGCACCGGATTGCGCTTCTGCGGCATGATCGAAGAGATCTGGACCAGCCCATTGGGCACATAAAGCTGGCCCACCTCGAAGCTCGACCAGACCTGAAAATCCTGTACGGGCCGGCCCAGATGCAGAAAGCTCAGCGCCATCGCTCCGTAAATTCCGGTGATATAATCGACCGAAGCGATGCAGCCATAGGAATTTTCCAGCGGACGGGCAAACCCGAGCAGTTCGGCCACCCTCTCGCGGTCGATGGGAAAGCCCGACGTCGTGATCGCTGCAGCGCCCATGGGGGACAGATCGATCACCTCAAGCGCCGCTTCGATCCTCTCGATGTCACGGATCAGCACCTCGGCCATGGCACCGAGGTAGTGCCCGAAGGTGGTCGGCTGCGCCGGCTGGCCATGGGTGTAGGCAACGATCAGCGTTTCGGCTTCGCGCTCGGCCGTCGCCAGCACCGCGCCGAGCAGCGCCCGCATCTTTTCGAGCAGGATTTCGGTGCGCGGCTTGAGGCCGAGCTTGAAGAGCGTGTGATCGATATCGTTGCGCGACCGCGAGGTGTGGAGCCGCCCCGCCAGGTCCGGCCCCAGCTTTGCCTTGAGGTGTTGTTCGATCAGGAAAAAGAAATCCTCGACCTCGCCGGTATAGATCAGGCCGTCGAGATCGATTTCCTCGTCTATGGCGATCAGCGCTCCGGCTATTCCGGCAGCCTGCTCGGGTGTCAGAATGCCGGTCTCGGCCAGCATGACCAGATGCGCCCTGTCGATGGCCCTGAACCCGTCGGCATGATGGTTCTTGGCGCCGTCGAAAAGAGGGCGAAGCACTGTCTCTTTGTAGACGGGGTCGGGGAAAACGCTTCTATCTTTCATCGCCGTCATGGATCAGCCCTTCAGACCGGCCAGCATCACGCCGCGCACGATGTAGCGCTGCAGGACGAGGAACACGATCAAGGTCGGGATGGTGGCGATCGCCGCACCGGTCATGATCATTTCCCACTGAATCGATTGCTCGACGGCAAAGCTCGAAAGACCGACCGGCAGCGTATAGAGCTCGCGGCTGTTGGTGACGATCAGCGGCCAGAAAAACGCCGTCCAATTGCCCAGGAAGGTGAAAATCGCCAGCGCGGAGATGGCCGGAGCCACCATGGGCATGGCGATCTTCCACCAGATTGTGAACTCGTTGAGCCCGTCCACGCGCGCCGCTTCGAGGAAATCGTCGGGAACGGTTTCAAAGAACTGCTTCATGAGAAACGTGCCGAACGCCGTCATCATGCCGGGGAACATGATGCCCCAATAACTGTCGATCCAGCCCAGTTGCGCGCTCATCAGATACCATGGGATCACCAGCATTTCCGTGGGGATCATCAGGGTGGAAAGGATGGCGATGAAGATCAGGTAGCGCCCGCGGAACTGGAACTTGGCCAGCGTGTAGCCAACGAGGGAATCGAAAAACACGTTCGAGAGCGTGACGCAAACCGCGACAAGGGTCGAATTTAAAAACCAGCGCACGAAACGGCCGTCCGAGAGCACCTTGATGTAATTATCAAAGGTCGGCGCGGCAGGAATGAGCCGCAGATCATAGACCTGGCTGGCCGTCTTCAGCGACGTGGAAAACATGAACAGGAGTGGCGTGATCATAAGCACTCCGCCGATGAACAACAGCGTCCAGATCAAAATACGGTCAGGGCGGATGGAAGAGGAGTTGTGTTTGAGCTCGGAGCTCGTGGCAGCTGTGGCGGTCATCAGCGTGTCCTCAGAACCCAGAGCTGGATCAGCGAAACGATCAGGAGGATGGTAAAGAGCACCACCGTCTGCGCGGCTGCATAGCCCATGTTGAAGGAAGAAAATGCCGTCTGGTAGATCATCAGCACCAAAGGCTTTGTCGTGTTGAGCGGCCCGCCCGGATCGTTGCTGGTCATGTTGTAGACCTGATCGAAAATCCGCAGGAACCCGATCGAGGAAAAGACGACGAGAAAGACGGTCGTGGGCTTGAGAAGCGGCAGGGTGATCTTGCGCAGGATGGCCCATTCCCCCAGCCCGTCAATGCGCGCCGCTTCGTAATAGGTCTGGGGAATGGCCCGCAGCCCGGCCATGAAGATGATGATCTGAAAGCCCAGCCCCGCCCATATCGCCGTCACCATGATGGCGGGCAGCGCCTGTTCGGTCGAGCGAAGGAACGGCTGGGCCGGCAGGCCCGCAGTGCCCAGAAAGCCATTGATGATCCCGATGGGGGGCGGCTGATAGAACCAGCGCCACACCCACGCCATCGCTGCGGCCGTGGTCAGGAACGGCAGGAAATAAAGGGCACGCATGAAACTGTGCATGAACCGCACGCGGTCGAGATAATAGGCCACGGCAAACGAGACGACCAGGCTGATCGGCGTGCCGATAATCAGATAGGCGAAGGTGTTGCGAAAGACCTGCCAGAACAGCGGATCATTGTAGAGTTTTACGTAGTTTTCCACCCCGATGAACTGGGCAGGACGCAACAAATCCCAATTGGTGAACGACAGCCAGAACGCCTGCACGGTGGGATAAAAGCGAATGACGACATAAAAGACGACCGGCAGCGCCAGAAAAGTCCAGACCCAGATCAGGCGCTTCTGCCCGATGCTGAGACGGTTCCAGGCTCCGGATCGCTCCGCGGTGCCATTTGCCGATGCTGCCAAAGTCATCGCCTGCCACTCCTGCTGATCTGCACAACCGTTCCGGTCGGGCTGTTGTCCGGCCAGATTGGATCGAATGCAAAAAGGGCGAACCGGTCAGCCAACCGATCCGCCGCCATTGTTACTGGTTGGCAAAGAACTCGTCGAGGATGGCTTGTTCTTCCTCGGCGGCCGTAGCCAGCGAGTCCGCAGGCGACTGGCCCTGCAGCGACATGCGGCTTTCCATATCGATCGCCACCTGGCGCTGGGCTGCCTCATCCACGAAGATCGTGGTATGGGCGTATTCCAGGCCCGCCAGGAACGGCCCGTAGATGGGGTCGGCCAGGTTTTCCTCGGTCAGGGCAACCTCCTGGCGCGCGGGCAGCTCGCCCACAACTTCGAGCCAGATCTCCATGGCTTCGGGAGAGCTGATGTAGTCGAGGAACTTCTGGGCCGCTTCGAGTTCTTCGCCCTCGGCACGCGAGCCGATCGCGTTGGCGAAATAGCTCGCATAGTTCGAGCGCATGCCGTCTTCATTGGCAGGAAGTTCGGTGACGCCCCATTCAAATTCCTCGATGGAGTTGAAAGCACCAAGACGGAAGGTGCCGTCGATGGTCAATGCGGCACGGCCGGCCCGGAAGGCGGCCTGCGGTTCATCCATGAAGCCGACCTGGGTCACCGCATCGTCGCCAAGATAAAGCTCGGCCTGCCACGTCGTCGCGGCGAGCCCGGCCTCGTCATTATAGGTGACCGTGCGGCCATCGTCGGAATAGGGCTGTCCGCCAAACTGGCGGATAAGGCCCTCGCGCCACCACTGGTGGTCCTGACCGCCCATGCCCATGGCAATGCCGACCGAAGTGATGTTGCCGCCACCGTCACGTTCGACCGTCGCTTGTGCCGCTTCGACAAGCTCGTCGAGCGTCTGGGGCGGGCTCTCGGGATCGAGCCCTGCAGCTTCAAGAATGTCCTTGTTGTAGAACAGGGCAAGCGAACGAACAGCGGTGGGCAGGCCCCAATACTGACCGTCGCGCTCCATGGCGGAAACGATGGGGAAGAAATCGGATTCGATCTCTTCGGTGGGGAAAACTTCAGGATCGAGCGGCTGGATCAGTCCGCCGGCGATGAAATTGTCAAGCCAGCCATAGAACAGCTGGACCACATCCGGTCCCTGTCCGGCCACGTTGGCGGCGACAACTCGGGTCTGGTAATCGGCATAGGGGAAGGTCTGGTGATTGACGGTGATGTCGGGATTGGCTTCCTCGAAATTGACGATCAGCTGGTCCATCGCCTGGACGCGGGTGTCAAATACATACTGCCAGTATTCGATTTCCACAGCCTGGGCCGAACCCAGCGCGGCAAGGCTGACGCCGGCCGAAAGTGCGGTCATCGCAAGTGCTTTACGCATGTTGTTCCCTCCTTTGGGGGCAGGGAAACATCTCCCCTGCAAGATTGTTTGGCGGCTCGGACCCCTCCGTCCACCATCCGGTCATCGTCAAATGATGTGCGATGCCTTGTCAATAAAATAATTTACTTTCGTTATTAGCGAGGCAGGCCATGCCCGGATTCGATTGGCCCTTGGCGTGGCCGCAAAAATGGAAACAATGCACATTCCGCCCACCGTTGGCGGCACTTCGGCCAACGGCTGCCCTCGATTAAATTAATCTACTTGTGTTATTCGAACGGCGTGCCTAGTCTGCTGATCCGATAGCGCGCGTCCAATCGGCATGAGGGAACACCTTTGACCAGTTCGGAAAAGCAGGGTCGTGGCCCGCGCCTTGTCATTGGGTCCAATCCGGAGCGCAACCGTGCCCACAACAGGCGTGTGGTGCTCGAAGTCATCCGCACTCATGGTCATATGGGGCGCACCGAAATTGCCCGGCGCGCGCGCATTACACCCCAGGCGGTAGCCAATATCGTCGATGAGCTTCTGGGCGAGGGCATGCTGGTTCAACTGGGCCGGCTGCGCTCGGGCCGTGGACAGCCGCCGATCCAGTTTGCCATCAACCCCGACGGGCCGTTGACCGGCGGCGTGGAAATCGCCGCCGATCACATAGCGACAACGCTTCTCGACCTTTCCGGCGCCGTCCGTGCCCAAACGATCGCTCCGCTTGAATCGGCCACCCCCGATCAGGTCCCCGGCCGGGTCTCGGACGAAATCGACAGGCTCTGCGCCCAGATCGGTGCATCGCGCGAACGCCTGATCGGGTTCGGCGCGGTTATGCCGGGGCCGTTTGAGATCGAGGGTATGAGTTCGGTCGGACCCGCGACGCTGCCGGGGTGGAAAGGCATCGACGCCAAGGCGACGCTGTCCCGGGCCATCGGCCAGCCCGTATCGATCGAAAATGACGCGACCGCCGCCGCCGTTGGCGAGCGCCTCTATGGGGCAGGGCGCCAGATTTCCAATTTCTGTTTTCTATATTTCGGTGTCGGGCTGGGGCTTGGTGTCCTCAAGGACGGGGTTCCGTTGCGCGGCGCCTATGGCAATGCCGGCGAAATCGGCCATATCGCCCTGGTGCCGCGTAACCGCAGGACGAGCTATGGTTCCGACGGCGCATTGGAGCGTTTCGCATCGCTTTACGCCCTGCGCGAGAAGCTGGCGGCCAGCGGGCGGCCAAATCTCGACAGCGAAGCGCTCGAGCCACTTTTCGCCCGGAACGATCCGGTGCTTGTCGATTGGATCACCGAGGCAGCCGACTATCTGGCGCCCACCGTTGCCCTGATCGAAAATATCTTCGACCCCGAAACCGTGGTGTTTGGGGGCAATCTTCCCGATGCCATCCTCGACGCGTTGATCGCGGCGCTCGAACCCTTGCCGGTATCGGTCTCCACCCGGTCGGGGCGCGCCCAGCCGCGGGTCGTGCGCGGACAGACCGGGCGGTTCACAGCCGCCCTCGGCGCTGCAGCGCTCGCCCTGCACGACATCCTGTCACCTCAACTCTCACTCGAATACTCGCCGGCAGTCGCAGCCGCACGGCCATAGGACGATCATGCCTCTATCGCGCACCGAGCTTACCCATCGCTTCACCCAGCGTCGCGCCAATCCCCGCCTGGTAGCGCTTCATAGGGCGCTGTCACGGTTGAAATCGACGGTTACCGTGCTTCACACGGGCGCCCATCCCGATGATGAGCAAAACGCCATGCTCGCCTGCATGCGCTTCGGACTCGGCATGCGCACCATCATTGGCTGTTCCACGCGCGGGGAGGGTGGCCAGAACACCCTCGGTCCCGAGCGCGGCGGCGCACTTGGCGTCGTTCGGACCCGCGAACTTGAAGAATCAGCAAAGGTGATCGATGCCGATATCGTCTGGTTCGGTTTCGGCCCCAACGATCCTGCCCATGATTTCGGGTTCTCGAAAAACGGTCACGATACCCTCGAACGCTGGCAGCACGATCTGATCGTCGAGCGTATGGTAGGGGCTTATCGAAGCGAAAAGCCCGATATTGTCATTCCCACTTTTCTCGACGTGCCAGGTCAGCACGGGCACCACCGCGCCATGACCATGGCCGCCGAACAGGCGATTGCACTGGCTGCGGATCCCGACGCCTATCCCGAGCATTTCGCGCGCGGCCTGGCTCCCTGGCAGGTCACCAAATATTATCTGCCCGCCTGGTCGGGTGGCGGATCGACCTACGATGACGAGGTGCCACCACCTGCCGAAACGGTAAGGTTTATCGCGACCGACCCCGATTTTGCGTCCGGTGTGACTTTTGACGAGATCGGGGAATGGTCGCGGCTCTACCATGCCAGCCAGGGCATGGGGCGCTGGCCCGAAAATCCGAAGGCCGAATGGCCCCTGCATCTTAGGGCCGGGCCAGATGATAACGGCAGTATCACCGATAATCTTCCCGGCTGCCTGGCTGACATAATCCCGGGGCTGGCGGCCGCCGACACGGCCATTGCCACGGCGATCGCCGCTTTCCCCAAAGCCGGAGAGATCATCGCCCCCTTGGCGGTGGCCCTTGAGGTCATCGAGACCAATGCCGAGACCGTCCCGGCACAACACATCCATCGCATCGAGACCATGATCGCCGATCTCGAAGCCGCCATGCTCGTTGCAACCGGCATCGATTGTGTCGCAGCGCTCGACCGACCGGTCGTTGCGCAGGGCCAGACGATCGATCTCAGCCTGACGCTTCGCGGTGCGCCCGAGGATGTTTCCGTCGACCTGATCCTCCCCGACGGTGTGTCGGTCATCGCTCAGCGGCCGGGCCGATACACGCTGGAGGTCGCGCCTGACGCGCCGATCACCGAGCCCTTTACCCAGTCCTTTGCTGCATCTGGCGCCAATGGAGACGCGTGTATCGTCCTGACCCTGACTATCGCTGGACGCACGATCTCGAGCGCGGTTGGCCTGGAACGGCCGTTGACCATCGTGCCCGCCGCCTCGGTCAGCCTGGCGCCCAGCGCCGTACTGGTGCCCGCTGACGCCGAATTTTCCGGTTGCTCTGTGGAAGTCAAAATCGAAGGCGGTGCCGGCGATCTGAGCCTTTCCAGCCCCCAAGCCATCGAAGTTGCACCGAACAGGGACGGCGTCACGCTCTCGGGCCGCGGCTTGGCCGAAGGGCGCCATGGCCTCGACGTGCTGCTCGACGATACGCCAGCCTTCACCGTCCAGCCCATCGACTACGCCCATATCGGCAAAAGCCTCTATGTAACCCCCGCACGGCTCGATATTCTTGCGCTCAACCTCGCCCTCCCCACCGACCGGCGTGTCGCCTATGTCGGTGGCGGTGCCGACAATGTCGGCGTCTGGCTGGCGAGGATGGGGTTTGAGGTGACCGAACTCGACGCGCGGGCGCTTTCGGAAGACCTCTCTGGGTTTCCCACGATTGTCGTCGGCATTTTCGCCTTCGGGCTGAGGCCCGACCTAGCCGCCAGCACCGAAGCGCTGCATGCCTATGTCGAGGCGGGAGGCAATCTTGTCACCCTCTACCATCGCCCATGGGATGGCTGGGACCCTGACGGCGTTCCCCCACGCTTTCTCAAGATCGGTCAGCCCTCGTTGCGCTGGCGGGTGACCAACCCCGAGGCGCCGGTCGAGGTCCTGGCCACCGACAATCCGGTCCTTGCCGGCCCCAACCCCATTTCGGCTCGCGACTTCGAAGGCTGGAACAAGGAACGCGGCCTCTATTTCGCTGCCGAATGGGACAAAGCCTACACCCCGCTTCTCGCGATGAGCGACAAGGGCGAAGACCCGCTCAAAGGCTCGCTCCTGACGGCTGAAATCGGCAGGGGGCGTCACACCCACACGAGCCTTGTGCTCCACCACCAGCTCGATAACCTGGTGCCCGGCGCATTCCGCATCCTGGCAAACCTTGTGGCGGGCGGTCGCATGTAGATGGCCGACCTGGCGCCCTCTTATCGCAGCGGCATTGCCTGGCTTTTGGCCGACATGACGCTGATTACGGTCATGACCGTTCTGGTCAAGTTCGAGGGCGCCACCTATCCGGCTATCCAACTCGTTTTCATCCGTTCGCTGATCGGGTTGGTCTCCATCCTGCCGCTGGCGTGGCGCAAACGCAGCGCTGTCATCGGTACCAGACAGCCCTTGCGGCACCTGGTGCGGGTCGGGTGCAACACGCTGGCTCTGACCTGCAATTTCACAGCGTTGGCGGCTCTGCCTCTCGCGCTGGTCAATGCAATTGGCTTCATGCGACCGCTGGTCGTCATGGTGTTTGCAGTCTGGCTCCTTTCCGAAAAGGTCGCCCCGGTGCGCTGGATCGGCACCGCCATCGGCTTTGCCGGCATCCTCGTGATCGTTGCTCCGGGCGACGTGACGTTTTCGTGGGGCCTTGCCGCCGCGCTCGGGTCGGTGGTGTTCGGTTCCCTCGCCGTCATCCAGATCCGCGCCATGGAAAACGAAGATACCGCCGTCCTCATGGTTTTTTACACCGTCGGACTTTCCGTGCTGACTGCCATTCCCGCCGCGCTGGTCTGGCAGCCCGTGGCATCGGCGGATTGGCCGAGCTTGCTGGCCATCGGCATTCTGGCCCAGATCGGCCAATATTGCTTCCTGCGCGCCTACCAGACCACTCCGGCCCGGATATTGGCGCCGCTGGGGTATCTCTCGATTGGCTTTGCCGCGCTCGCCGGATTTCTCTTTTTCGGCGAAATTCCCTCATGGGCCACGATTATCGGTGTGGCCATAATCCTTATTGCGCTGCAATCGACCAATATGCTCGAAGCCGCCGCCATCCGGCGCAAGGTTAACTCCGAAGCCGAACGATAAAAAAACGCCCCGGCGAACCGGGGCGTTCATCGTCACGGCCGGGCCTTTGGCAACTATTCGGCCGGCTGGACGAGATTGGCGAGCAGGCGGAATGCGCCCGGCACCAGATGATCGAGCTGATGGTGCAGGATCAGGCTGGTGTGGGTGTGCCGTCCGGCGCCGATCTGGGCAGAGAGCAGCGAGCCTGCCAGCGGGTCTTCGCCGCTGTCGTGCATGGCCAGAAGCGGCTTATAGACGTCATCCCACTCCTCGGCGAAATACAGCCCGCGTTCCTTGTCCCAGTTGGCCCAGTCATCGGCCCCGATGGTGTTGGGGTAGTTGAGCAGCGGATGATCGGGTTCGAGAACATCGACCTCCGCATTCGCATCGGTAACCCGGAAGCGGATCGAGGGTGAGCCGATCTTGAGATAGGCCACTGGAATGGTCTCGGGATCCCAGCCATCCGAAGGGCGGTGATAGAGGGTCACCAGGTGCCCGCCATTGCGGACCCATTCGTGGATGCCTTCGATGTTTTCGGCGAGATCAGGACGACGGCCGAACGCGAAAATACCAACGACGATCGTGCCCAGATCGGCATAGGTGCCGCTCGAAATGTCCTCGGGTGACAATTCCACGACCTCGAGCCCGAGCCGCTCCATCCAGAGCCCGACATTGTCGTTGCCGCCGGACACATACCCGATGCGCTTGACCGATGGCAGTTCGGCACCGACCGCCTGCACGGGAACCGAAACCGTTGTGGGAACGACCGACCGGCCGATATGGGGGTAGGTGAAAATATCGATCTGATAGGCCGGTTCGTCCAGGAGTTCGGGCTCGATATCGAAGCGCGATTGCTCGAGCCCGTCCGGTGGCACCAGCTCGAACGTACCGCTCATATCCGAGGCACGCTCGGTTTCATCGAGCGCCCAGCCCTCGGGCACCGGCATTGACAGATCACCCAGCGTCGCGTTGGTCAGCGTCGCCGTCAGCGGCACGGGGCCCAGTTCGGCGGTGGTGTTGAACACGATCGCGCTCGGCTCGATCGTCATCGAAGCCTTTGGGATAACGCGCAGTTGGTCTTCAAGGTCAACATCCAGGACAATTGAGCGTCCGCCGATATTGAGCGACACCTTGGTATATGCATCACCATTGCCGCCGAGCGGATCGAACTCTTCGCTGAGCGGGTTGGTATAGCTTGCGTCTTCGGCAACCGAAACCGTTTCGCCCGAAGCCATCAGCCCGTCGCGCGCAACGATCTCGACACCTTCGATCGTGACGCTCTCGGGACCGTCGACGATGGTCTTGATAACCACGTCGTCCCCCGGTGTCACATCGCCACCTTCGGTATAGGACCGGATTTGAATCCCCGCCGCTGCAGCAAGCGCGAGGTCGATTTCCTTGACCTTGCGATCGAGCCGATGGGCGACGTTGGCGCGCAACGCTTCAGGAAGGCTGTCGCGGGCCATGTCGATGATTTCACCAACCCGGCCCACTTTTGCCAGGACGACGACCGGGTCGCCGTAATCGGCAATGGCCTCCTCGATCAGTCCCTGCGCCTCGCGCAGTGCGTCTGCGGTGTCCGACGGCATGCCGTCGAGTTCGGCGATGTCCCCGACCGTGGCGATGAGCCCCTCGCGGATATCGCTTTCCTGGCCGCCTTCTCCGCCGCCGGTGACGCGGGAGAGATTGAGCTCCCATTCCGTCGTCGGTTCGGGCCGCCAGCGCCCCATTCCCTGGGTGCGGTGGCAGGAGCGGGACCATTCGCCCATCTGGGGGAAAGTCGCGCCTGAAATCTTGTCGCGTTCGGGCGCGGTGACCACCAGTGTCACCGGCGGGGGCGGCACCTCGTCGTCATAAACGCCTCCGCCGCCGCCATAGGCCGGCTGGTAGATTTTAGGGACTTCCCAGGTGTCGAGGCCCGCAGCGATCTGGTCGGGAAATTCCTGCGGATTGCCCGAAAGTTCGGCCGCAATGAACGTCGCCACATTGGCGGCCCGGTGATGGCCGTGCTGGCCGGGGACATCGAGGAAGCAGTTCATGATGATGTCGGGCTTGTACTTGCGGAACGCCGCCGTCATGCGCTCGACGATCTTGTCGCGGCCCCACTGGTCGATGGTTTCGTTGGGGTCTTTGGAAAAGCCGAAATCGTGTACGGAATCGGTGTGCCCGAAGCTGCCGAACGCCAGCGAGGCATCGAGCGAGCGCGAGGCTTCTTCCATTTCGCGAGTGCGCAGCACACCCAGCACCGAACCCAGTTCCGGCCCGATAGAGTTCTGGCCGCCTTCGCCACGGGTGATGGCATAGACCACCGGATGGATGCCGTAGACATGGCGCAGCGCCGCCAGCATCGCCGAGGGTTCGTCATCGGGGTGCGCCCCCGTGGTCATGATCGTGGCGGTGGAGGTCAGCCGCTCAAGGCGGCGATAGAGGGTAACGATGGCCGGCTCGAGTTTTTGCTGGGCGATCAGGTCGAGATCGCTGAGCGGAGCCGCCCATGCCGGGATGTGCGAGGCCGCATATGCTGCCGGCAAGGACGCCATGAACATGCGTCGTGTGATCTTTGTCATCGGGACAATCCTACCTTTGAAATTTTCGCTCCTATGGCCCGTTCGACGGCGCCTGGCATCGGATCTTCTCGTCCAATTTGACCAGGAGTATGCGTCCTCAAAAATAATAACACAAGTGAGTTACTTTATTGATCCGATCATGTGGGATGCGCGCTCAATGGCGGGAGACGCCGCAAAAAAGCTGCGGCTTTCAGAGATATTGAGGCTTGGCCAGATACCGCACGACCATGTCGATCGCGTTCTGGCGCAGCGTTGCCTGGTTCTCGGCCGAACCCATGTCGCGCTCGAAAAGGTGGGAAAAGGTCGCGCGATTGGAAACGTTGAAAAAGCACAGGGCGCTGATCTGCCAGTGTATTTCCAGCGGATCTAGCCCTTCCCGGAAGACGCCTTCAGCAACGCCCTTGGCATAGATCGATCCGATCCGCGCGATAGCGGCCTCATTGACGGCGCGCAGCGCTGGCGAGCGCTCCATGTAGCGGCCCGAATGGATGTTTTCGATCATCACCATGCGGATGAAGTCTTCATGTTCGGAGTGATGATCGAAGGTGAACCCCACAAGTCGGCGCAGGCCTTCGAGCGGCGGCAGGCTTTCGATATCGAGCTCGGCTTCCCCTTCGCGCACCACCCGATAGGCGTTTTCCAGCGCGCTGACGTAGAGGCCTTCCTTGTCGCCGAAATAGTAGTAGATCATCCGTTTGCTGGCACGGGTCTTCTCGGCGATTTCGTCGATACGCGCTCCGGCCAGCCCGTTAAGGGCGAATTCGTTGGACGCGACCTCAATGATGTTGCGGCGTGTCCCTTCCGGGTCCTGCTGACGTCGGCTCGGCCGTTTCGTGTCGTCGGTAGTACTCAAGATCCCGCCCCCGTCACCATGCATCGTCGATTGACTAAACTAACTAGTTCGTACATTAATCACCTACTGTCGCGCCTGCATTTAGGTCGAGACGCTTAAAAAACACAAGGGCAAGACAATTGCCTAAAGGGGAATGGATTGACTGCGGCTTCAGCACAAACGGGATCTTCAGGCATGGCGAATTTGGGCAGCAATCTTGCGGAATTGCTCGATATCGGTGCCAAGGGTGCAATCCACATCGGATTGCTGGGCCGCGGAATCGGCGCATCGCTCTCCCCCACCATGCACAGACAGGAAGGGGAGCGGCAGGGACTCGACTATCATTACCATCTGATCGATTTTGATGCGCTCGCCCTTGGCAACGAGCATTTGGGTGATGTGGTCGATCTGCTCGAAAAGGTCGGGTTCCGTGGCGTCAACGTCACCCATCCGTTCAAGCAGGCCATTCTCGAACACCTCAATGACCTCGCGCCCGATGCAAAACAGATCGGTGCGGTCAATACCGTGATATTTGATGGCGGACAGCGCGTCGGCCATAACACCGATTGTTGGGGATTTGCCGAAAGTTTCCGGCTCGGTCTGCCTCAAGTGCCGCGCAAGCGTGTGCTTCAGATCGGGACAGGGGGTGCCGGCGCAGCTGTGGCGCGCGCCCTGATCGAAGTTGGTGTCGAGGACCTGTTCGTGTTCGATACTGACCCATCCCGCAGCCAGGGTCTTGCGGCCCGCATGCGCGACATGGACTACCAGGTGACCGCAATCACCGATATCTCATCGGTTTCCAGTTTTGACGGCATCGTCAATGCCACCCCGATCGGCATGGATAAATATCCCGGCATGCCCGTCGACCCCGAGCGCTTGGGGGCCGGACAATGGGTTGCCGATATCATCTATTTTCCCCGGGAGACGCAGTTGATCTCGCGCGCGGAGGCGGCCGGATGCTCAACGCTGCCGGGAACGGGGATGGCCATATTCCAGGCGGTAAAGGCTTTCGAACTCTTTACCGGCCGCATCCCTTCGCGTGAGGAAATGACGCGCAGTTTCCAGGCTGCCGACTGATCGTTCCGGGCTTACAGCCTGCCTGTGCTCAGGATGTGGTCGATGCCCGAGTGGATGTGCTGGGCCAGCTTGGCCTGCGCCCCGGCAACGTCGCGCTCGAGCGCCAGCCGGAACAACTCCTTGTGGTCTTCGGAAACCCCGTCGCCGCGAAAGCTGGCGGCCAGCAGGTGGTAGCGCATGAACCGATCGAAAATCGACTGGTGGATGGCCAGCAGGGATTTGGATCCGCAGGCTGAAATCAACGCATGGTGAAACGCGAAATCGTATTTGATCCACTCAAACGTCCGATTCGCGTCCCCGCCCAGCAACGCCTTTTCGATCGATGAGAGCTTGTGATGGGCTGAAACGACGTCCGCTTCCCAATCGAGATCGCCCGCCGCAAAGGAAAGCGCGAGCGCGTGGTTTTCAAGAACCAGCCGCAGATCGCCCACTTCGCGCAAATTGTCCACGGACGCGGGGCTGACCTCGAACCCGCGTTGCCCCTCGGCCACAACCAGATCTTCGGTGGTCAGTCGGTTCAGGATTTCGCGAAGCGTGGAAACGCTGACCCCATACTTGCTCTTGAGCTGTTCGAGCTTGAGCTTCTGGCCCGGCTTGAGGTCACCCGAGACGATATCGCCGCGAATCTTGCGGAAGGCCTGTTCCCCCACGGTGTCAGAAATTTCGTCCATTGTATCGTGCAGCGATTTTGCGTTTGCCATAATTGTCTCTTCTCAGTCGGCCGTTCCTGCCACGTCCAGGCACTTTTGTCACCTTCACGTTATCACGGTGCAAAATTGTTTCATATGATATTTTCAAAATTGACATACGTTCTTGGTAAAGATAGATGCATGAACAGCAGGTGGAAAGCTGCTTGACATAAACGAACTAGTTCGTACATTTGGTCCAGGCGACAGAGAGGGGAGATGTCGCGCGTCGTGACGCTGCGCCAATCATCGCCGCACCCAACAAGGAGGAAGATCGTTATGCTTTTAAATCTCACCCGCCGGGCTCTCATGCTCGGTTCGGTTGCAATCGCGGCTGCGGTATCGATGCCGGTCATGGCTCAGGACGCGCCAACGCTCCGGTTCTCGGCGGTGTTTTCCGATCAGGATATTCGCGCCGGAATGATGGGCCAGTTCGCCGATGCCGTGCGCGACATCGCCACCATCGAGCCCTACTATGGCGGCACGCTGTTCCGTCAGGGCACCGAACTCGTTGCCCTGCAGCGTGGAAACCTCGAAATGGGCAATATCGCCCCCCAGGACATCTCCAACCAGATTCCCGAATGGTCGCTTCTGACGTCGGCTTATCTGTTCCGCGATGCCGAGCACCTGCGTGCGTTCTTCGACAGCGAAGTGGGCGACCAATTCAAGCAGATGGCTGAGGAGCAGCTGGGCATTCACATTCTGGGCCCCACCTATTTCGGCGCCCGCCAGGTCGGTCTGCGGATCGACAAGGAAATCCAGACGCCGGCCGATATGGAAGGCGTTCGCCTGCGCATGCCGGGCGGCGATGCCTGGCAGTTCCTGGGCAGCGCGATTGGTGCCAGCCCCACGCCGATGGATTACGCCGAAGTCTATACCGGCCTTCAGACCGGCGCCATCGACGGGCAGGACAATCCGCTCCCCAACGTTCAGAACATGAAGTTCTACGAGGTGATGGATCAGATCGTTCTGACCTCGCACCTGATCGGCTATGACCTTCTGGTGATTTCGTCCGATGCGTGGAACGCCATGTCGGCCGAGGATCAGGAAGCCTTCCAGGCTGCCGCCAGCGAAGCGATCAACTGGAGCCAGGGCGAGCACATAGCCATGGAAGAACAGTTGATCGGCGAGTTTGAAGCTGCCGGCCTCAACATCTATGAGCCCGATCAGGATGCCTTCCGCGCCTATGCGCAGGAGCAGTACCTGAACTCCGACATCTCGGCCAGCTGGCCCGAGGGTGCGCTCGAAGCCATCAACGCCCTTTAGGGCATATATCGGGCGCCGCGGCTCTTGCCGCGGCGCCCTTTCTGTATTTCCCTGACGCTGGCGACGGGCTTGTCCGGAGCGTGTGGGGAAGAGGAGAGTTCCATGTCCGGACTATTGCGTGTTGGGCGCTGGCTTGCCGCGCGGGCGGAGAACATTCTGGCGCTGATGCTTGGCGTCATGTTCGCGCTGTTCATTCTGCAGATCGTCTTCCGCTATGGACTGCGCATGCAGAGTGGCTGGGCCTATGAGCTCAGTGCAATCTTGTGGGTCTGGATAGTCCTGTTCGGGACGACCTTCGTTTTACGCTCGTCCGACGACGTGCGGCTCGACATCATCTACACCTCGGTGACAGCCCGTACGCGCAGGATAATGATCGTCATTACGTCCATTGCGCTTGTCGCCCTGTTTGGCCTGGCTCTCCCAGCTATCGTCGACTACGTCCTGTTCATGAAGGTGGAAAGCACCGCCTATCTCAAGTTCCGCTACGACTACGTCTATTCCATCTTCATTGTTTTCACCGTGGTGACCATGGCCCGTTACATCTGGAGGGCTGGTGTCGCGGTGTGGGGCAGGGATGCCGATGAAGAGCTCGAAGGCCCCGCAAAATGATGTTCCTCGACCCCTTCTTTGTCTGCATCGCCTCCATTCTGGTGCTCGCCGTTCTCGGCCTGCCCATAGGGCTGTCCATGATCGCCGGCTCGATCCTCTATCTGTTCATGTCGGGTCTCGACATGGGAATCGCGGCCGAACAATTCCTCAACCGCATGTATTCCAACTACATCATCCTTGCGGTGCCGCTGTTCATCCTGGCCGCCGAGTTCATGAACACGGGCTCGCTCTCCGACAGATTGTTGGCGTGGTGTAATGCGGTCGTCGGCCGTTTCCGGGGCGGGTTGGCTCAGGTCAATGTGCTGCAATCGATGGTCTTTGCCGGCATGTCCGGATCGGCCATTGCCGATGCCGCGGGCACCGGCAAGATGATCTACTCGCTCATGACCCGCGATGGCAAATATCCCGCCTCGTTTGCCGCCGCGCTCACAGCGTCCTCTGCGGTGATCGGGCCGATCATTCCGCCCTCGATCCCCATGGTGCTTTACGCGCTCGTTTCGGACGCCTCTATCGGATACCTGTTTTTGGCAGGCATCGTGCCAGGCGCCATCATGGGCGTTTCGCTGGCGACTATCGTCTATTTCAAGGCTCGCACCAACGATTTCCCTGTCGAAGAGCCGGTGCCGCTGCGCGAATTGCCTCGCATCACCTGGACGTCGCTTCCCGCGCTGATGATGCCTGTTGTCTTGCTCTATTGCATCTACAGCGGCATTACCACGCCAACCGAAGCCGCCGCCGTGGCTGCAGCGTATGCGCTCATCATCTCGATCGTTCTCTATCGCTCGATCAGCATCAGAAGCTTCTACCAGTCCCTGGTCACCTCGTCCAAGACAACTGTCTCCATCGGCATGCTGATCGCCGGGGCGCTGGTGCTCAATTACGTCGTTACCGTCGAAAACATCCCGGCCACCCTCAGCGTCATACTGACCGAATGGAATCTCGACCCGATAACCTTCCTGATCTTCGTCAATGTCGTCCTTCTGCTTCTGGGCTGCATGCTCGAGGGAACGGCGATCATCCTGATCATTGTGCCGGTGCTCGTGCCCTCGGCAGCGGCCCTGGGGATTGATCTTGTCCATTTCGGTGTGGTTGTCGTCATCAACGTGATGATCGGTCTGATTACCCCGCCCTATGGCATGCTGCTCTTTGTCATGCAGTCAATCTCGCGCGCGAAGCTGCGTCATATCGTAAGCGATACGCTGCCCTTCCTCGGCGCGCTCCTTGTTGCGCTGATGCTCTTCACCTTCGTTCCCGATACCGTCCTGTGGCTGCCGCGCATGTTCGGCTATCAGGGTTAGTTTTCGAAAGTTTGCGTAATGACCAAACCCATTTTCGTGCTCAATGGCCCCAACCTCAACAGGCTGGGTTTGCGTGAACCCGAACTCTATGGCGCAACCACCCTCGCCCAGGTCGAGGAACTGTGCCATGCGAGCGCGGTCGGCCGGTCGATCGAGTTCCGGCAAACCAATTCGGAAGAACGCCTGATCGAATGGGTGCATGAGGCAATCGATGCCGCGGCGGGCATCATCATCAATCCCGCGGCCTTCACCTTCACTTCACTGGCCCTGCTCGATGCGCTCAAGATGTTCCCCGGCCCGATCTTTGAGTTTCACATCACAAATGTGCATCGGCGCGAAGCCATCTATCACCATTCCTACGTGTCCCGGGTTGCAACGGCCGTCATGGCGGGGATGGGCGCGGATGGCTATGGAACGGCCGTTCAGGCCATGTGTGCCCGCAAGGATCTGCTGAACTGATCATGGAAAGGCGCACGCTCACATTTGCGCAGGCCGAAGCCATCGCCAGGGCGGCGATGGATGATGCACGCCAAGAGGGGCTCGAACTGGCTATCGCCATCGTCGATGACGGCGGTTGGTCCCATGTTCAGATGCGCATGGACGGGGCGTTTCCCGCCGCCGTCGATGCCGCGCTGGCCAAAGCCCGCAGCGCGGCCCTGTTTCGCAGGCCGACCTCGGATTTTTCCAGGCGGGTCAAGGAGGGCATGCCTCTGGCCCACCTCCCCCATGTTGTCCCGCTGGGCGGCGGTGTGCTGCTTGAGCGGAACGGCGCTTTTTTCGGCGCCATGGGCCTGAGCGGCGCCCGTGAGGATACCGAGACCGAGCTGGCCGAACGCATCGCCGCCGAATTCGCGTCGGACCGTATGGTCCGGGTCTAGGAGCCTGCCGGCGGCTCCCCCAGACCAATCTCTCGAGCCCGGCAACCGATATCGCAAACCAGTTTCCAGCCGGGCGTGGCCTTCACGCCGGGATTGTTGACGTTTGTAATTTTGACAACGAAAAACAAAATCAACAGATGAAATGAAAAGTCTCATATTAAATCTTGCATGACGGATTTTATCATGCCATCAATCGCGGGGGTTGGAGATCAGGTTGCCCAACCGGCGCAGCCGCTGACCGTCGCGCCGTTCGGCGCAGCAGCCCGACCGAGACTTTTTGGAGGAGATTTAAAGATGACAAAGCCAATCGTACGCCTTGCCGGCGCGGCTGCGGTGTTGACCGCCCTGACCGGCCTGCCCGCTATGGCGCAGGTGCCCGAGCAATACACCACGTTCGAGAAATACGGCGTTTGCGGCAGCATCGACGATAGCTGCTACAATCCCTGGAACAACCGCACCGAGGGCGAGGAAGAGCCCTGGAAAGTGCTGATCTATTATCACGTCGCTCCCGGCGTTGGGCCGCACGACAACCTCGAAGCCGGCGTGGAAGCGCTGACCGAACTGTTCGAAGGCGAGGGCTACGAGGTAACCGCCTCTAACGATCCGGCCACTTTCGAAAGCTCGCGCAACCTGCGCTCGATGGACACTATCGTGTTCTTTTCGACGGGCCGTGAAGCGCTGAGCGATCTCGGTAAGCATCAGCTCATGCTGTACACGCGCGGCGGCGGCGGATTTGTCGGTATCCACAATGCTTTCGGCACGAGCTATGGCTGGACCTGGTACGAGGGCCTGCTCGGCGGTCAGCTTTTCAATCACGGTCCGCGCCAGCTCGCTTCGATCCAGGTGCAGTCTGAAAACGATCCTTCAGTCGCTCACCTTACCGATGGCGATACCTTCGATCAGGAAGAATGGTACAACATCTATCCCGATCCCCGTCAGCTTTCCGACATCAACATCCTGCTCACCGTGGACGAAGCCACGATGGTGGAGGGCCAGTCCGATACCCACCCGGGCATGGGCGAGGGTCATCCGGTTTCCTGGTGCCACTACTATGATGGTGGTCGCGCCTGGATGACCGTTCTCGGTCACAGCCACGAAATCCTCGAAGACGAGAAATACCTCCAGCACGTGCTTGCCGGCGTCAACGGCACCATGGGCAAGGACGATTTCTGCCTCGAATAGTTCGGGGCGTCCAAACCATGGCCTCCGGCGATCCCCGGAGGCCATGCCAGCCATCGGCGGCCCGTTTGCGTCAAATGGGGCCGTCGGTGGAACTTTTCGACAGGAGTTCACAATGAAGGTTCGGGCACGTTTTCCCTGGGCTCACCAAGGCCTGATGCGGCGCGTCGCCATCGCTGCGGCGATCGTTCCGCTGGCAACGGCACCCGCAACGGTCTGGGCGCAATCGCCGGCTTACGAACTCTCGGGTGGAGCGATTTCTACCGATCAGGTCGCGCGGGGCGAGGCCGCCTTCATGACCAATTGCTCTGGGTGTCACGGCGACGACCTGCGCAGCATCGATTCCAACGCACCCGATCTGCGGGGCCCCTCGTTCCAGTATGGATGGGTCGACACTCCGCTCTCCGAAAAGTTCGAAAAGATAGCATCCACCATGCCCCCGGGTATGGCCGGTTCACTGAACGACCAGACCTATGCCGACATCATGGCGTTTATTCTCGCAACCAACGGCGTGACCCCCTCCGAGGGGGAGCTGCCCGGCGATGGCGAGGCGCTTGCGGCCTATGTCCTAACTCAACCCTGACTTCCCAATTCCCCCTTTGCGATCCTGAACGGATTGCATTGCTCAACGACGAGGAGGATGAGCATGAAGACCAATCTCTTGGGTGCGAGCCTGATTGTGCTGGGCGCGCTGGCCATAGCGGCTCCCGCTACCGCCCAGATGGCCGATTTCGAGCCCGTGACCGATGAGGATATCCTCAATCCCGATCCTGCGGACTGGATTCACTGGCGCAATACGCTCGATGGCTGGGGTTATTCCCAACTCGATCAGATCAACACCGACAACGTGGGCGACCTTGCCTATGCCTGGGGCTGGGCCATGGAGCCGGGCAGCCAGGAAACCACGCCCATCGTTCACAATGGCATCATGTATCTGGCCAATCCCGGAGCCGTGGTTCAGGCCCTTGATGCGACCTCGGGTGAGATGCTCTGGGAGTATCGCCGCGAAATGCCCGAAGGATCGCGCCCCGGTGGCCTCAATCGCGGCCTCGCCATCTATGGCAACAAGGTCTATCTGCCCACCCCCGACGCCGCGCTCGTCGCCATCAACGCCGAAACCGGCCAGGTCGAATGGGAAGCCCGGGTCGCAGATTATGAAAACCGCAAATCGCTGACCGCCGCTCCGCTCGTTGCCGATGGGAAGGTGTTTGTCGGTTTCCAGGGGTGCAACCGCTTCAGCGAGGAAAAATGCGCCATGGTGGCGTATGACGCCGAAACGGGTGAAGAACTCTGGCGCACCATCACCGTCGAGCGTCCCGGCGAAGGCGAGCAGGATACATGGGAAGACATCCCCTTTGCCCTGCGTGGCGGCGGCGATATCTGGACCACGGCAACCTATGATCCTGAAGCCGACCTCATCTATATCGGCGTATCGCAGGCCAAGCCCTGGTCGCGGGTCAGCCGTGCCAATGACGGCGCATCGCTCTATACAACTTCGACCCTCGCCCTGGCGCCCGACACCGGGGAAATCGTCTGGCACCGCCAGTACATCCCTGGCGAAACCAACGACATGGACGAGTCCTTCGAGCACATTCTGATCGATATCGACGGCGAGCCCGCTTACGTCAACATGGGTAAGCTGGGCATCCTGTGGCGCGGCAATCGCGAGACCGGCGAACCTCTGCCGGCCTTCGATTTCGGCATGCAGGACCAGATCGACCTCAATCCAGATGGAACCTTCGCCGGCTACCGCGAAGGCAAGATCGGCGAGATCGGCGTGCCGATGACGACCTGCCCGAGCTCGACCGGCTTCCGCAGCTGGCGCGCCATGGCGTTCTCGCCGGAAACCCGTGCGGTCTATGTCCCGCTCGCCATCAACTGCGACGACGGCATCATCTATACAGAAGTCGAGATGGTCGAAGGCGGCGGCGGCAATGGCCGCGGAGGCACCAACCGTATCAACCATCCCGACGATCCCGAGAATTCGGGCCGCATCCTGGCCATGAACGTCGATACCGGTGAGACCATGTGGGAATTCCCCATGCGCACCACCGCAAACTCGGCGACCCTGACCACCGCGGGCGGCGTTGTGTTCGCCGGTGACTGGGCCCGCAATTTCTACGCCTTCGACGCGGCAGACGGCGAAGTGCTCTGGGACGTCACGCTGCCCCAGGCCGCTCAGGGCTACCCGATCAGCTACGAGGTCGACGGACGCCAGTATGTAGCGATCCCGGTCGGGGTCGGCGGCGCGACCTGGTCGACCAGCGTTCCCTCCACGCTCGCCCCGGAAGTGCGGCGCCCGTCGGGTGGCAACATGATGATGGTCTTCGCCCTGCCTGAAGGCGCATGATCGATCCGGGGGCGGACAACGATCCGCCCCCGGTCCACGGCTACGAAGAGGCACCTATGAACCTCCCATCGACAATGTGCCGTTGCCTTTCGGTTTTAGGGGTCCTGGCCCTGCTTGCCGGCCAGGCGACCGCGCAGGTGCCCTTCGTTCCGCCCGAATTCTACAACGCCATTCGTCCCGATTTCGGCAATCGGCTTCCCCTCTGCGTGTTGCCGGACAGCGCCACCCTTGAGCAGGATCGTGAAGCGGCGCGCGGCATCGCCGAGATGCTGCTGCTTGAACCCGACATCGTCGAGATAGATGCCGATATGGGCATGCTCGATGAACTGGGCATTTGGCCGGTGATCTTTGAGGAACTTGCCGAAAGCTGCGTCGGCGTCCTGGGTGTCCAGATCATTCCCGGTGAGGTTGCGCCCGACTGGATGACCCTGTCGCGGCCGTATTTCGAGGCGTCCTATGTCCTCTTGACGCGCGACGACGGTATTGAGGATCTGACCGATCTGCCGCCGGGAACGCGTCTGGGCGTACCGCTTTATACGCCCATCGACGCCGATATTATGCTCGCCATCGCCGCCGGAACCCTCGATGGGGTGCGCAGGCTGCCCTACGACCGTCCCGAACTCATGGAGTCCCTGATGACCTCGGGCGAGTTCGATGCTGCCATCGTCTGGCAACCCCATCTTGATCTGCCAGCCCTTCAAGCCGGCGATTTCTATTCTCATCAGGGCACCGTTGCGCCTCTCGAACGCGACACACGCGCGGTCGCGGTGCTCATGCGCACCCAGGACGAGATGCTCCGCACCATGATCGATCAGGCCATCGAGGCACTGGGAACGGGGGCAGAGGTCCGATAAAACCGATCTCGTTGTGCAGGAGCAGCAAAATCCGGATAGGATGGTGGTCCGATAATCCATGCCGTCCGCGCGAGGCCCTTTTGAACGACAGCCGCACCCCAACGGAAACCGAAATCCTCGTCGTCGCCGAGACCTTCAAGCTGCTCGGCGATCCGACACGTCTGAAAATCCTGCTCGCCTGCCTCGATCAGCCCATGGCCGTGGGCGATATCGCGCGCAAGATCGACGCGTCCCAGTCCCTCGTCAGTCACCACCTGCGCTTGCTGCGCGCCGCGCGCCTCGTCCGGGGAAGGCGCCACGCAAAACACGTCCACTACGAGGCCGACGACCACCATATCCGCCATGTCGTCTCCGACATGATCGTGCATGCCGCTGAGCACGAACCGGAAACCGACTTGCCCGACTGACGCGCTTACAGTGGCAGGATGCCCGCGTCCTTGACCTCTTCGATGACCGGATAGGAGCGGGTTTCCCGCACTCCGGGCAGAGACAGCAGCACCTCGCCCAGAAAGACCCTGTAGCGCCCCATGTCGGGCAGCCGGGCCTTGACCAGATAGTCGAAACCGCCCGCCACCATGTAGCATTCGAGCACTTCGGGCTGCTTGCGCACTGCGGCGGCGAATTTTTCGAAGATGTCGGGGGTGGTCTTGTCGAGGGAAACCTCCACCAGCACCAACAGTCCGAGCCCGATCTGATCGGCGTCGAGAATCGCGCGGAAGCCCTTGATATAGCCCTGGTTCTGTAGCCGCCGCATCCTGTCGCTCATCGATGTGGGCGCCAGCCCCACCCGCTGGGCAAGTTCGGAATTGGTGATCCGTCCATCGTTTTGAAGTTCGATGAGAATTCTGCGGTCGATTCTGTCGATTTCACTCATGGCGGACATTTGTTCCAATGGGGTTCGGACACGCGACACAACAAAGATTTAGAGCCCAGGATTTGATTCAATCAAATCCTGAACAGCTCTAGTCTGCGTCGGCAATGGCGGCAAGGAATGCCGTGCCATACCGCTCAAGCTTGGCATCGCCCACTCCCGGCAGGGCACGCAGATCGTCCAACGTCCCCGGCAGGCGCTGCGCCATGGCCCGAAGCGTCGTGTCCTGAAACACCACATAGGGCGGCACGCCCTGCGCCGAAGCGATCTCGCGCCGCTTGCGCCGCAAACGCTCGAATACGGCCTCGGCTTCCGTGGACAACGCTTCTCCCGCGCTCAACGCCCGGTTTGTGTCTGATTTTCTGCGCTCATGGTCGCGCCGAAGCGTCACGGTCCGCTCGCCGCGAAACACCGCTCTCGCGCCCTCGTCGAGATAGAGAGCGCCATGGGCCTCATGGTTCACATGCACCAGCCCCATGGCCGTCAACTGCCGCACCACCGAGCGCCAGGTCTTGACGGAAATATCCTGCCCGACCCCGAAGACCGGCAAATGCTGGTGCCTGAATTTCTCGACCTTTTCGGTGGTTTTGCCCATCACGACATCGATCACATGCGCCGCGCCGAACCGCTGCCCCGTGCGATAGATCGACGACATCACCTTGTTTGCAGCCTCGGTGCCGTCCCAGCTGTCCACCGGATTGGTGCAGGTGTCGCACTTTCCGCAATCGCCAGGATACTGCTCCCCGAAATGGGAGAGAACTGCCTGCCGACGGCAGCCCGCCGTCTCGCACACACCGAGCAGGGCGCTCAGCTTGGTGTTTTCCAGCCGCTTGATCTCGTCGGGCGCATTGCCCTCGGCGATCATCCGTCGCCTCTGGCTCACATCCGACAAACCGTAACACATCCAGGCCTCCGAGGGCTGTCCATCGCGCCCGGCCCGACCCGTTTCCTGGTAATAGGCCTCGATCGACGAGGGCAAGTCCATATGCGCAACATAACGCACATCGGGCTTGTCGATGCCCATCCCGAACGCCACGGTCGCCACAAGGCACACTGAGTCTTCCTTAAGGAAAGCGTCCTGATGGCGTGCCCGCACACCCGCGTCGAGACCGGCGTGATAGGGCAGGGCGGGGATCCCCTTTTCGTTGAGGAACTCGGCGATCGCTTCGACCTTGGCGCGCGACAGGCAATAGACGATGCCGCTTTCGCCTCTATGGCGCCCCAGAAAATCGAGCAGCTGCGCCCGCGCATTAGAACGCTCGACGATCGAGTAACCGATATTGGGCCGATCGAAACTCGATATGAAAAGCTGGGCGTCCTCCAGTCCCAGCCGCTCGATCAGATCGGCGCGCGTCGTAGGATCTGCCGTCGCCGTCAGCGCAACGCGTGGAACATGGGGAAACAACTCCGCCAGCTTGGCCAGCTCGCGATATTCGGGCCGGAAATCATGCCCCCACTGACTAACGCAATGAGCCTCGTCGATGGCAAACAACCCGATTTCGACACTGGCCAAAAGGTCGAGAAACCCCGCGGCCGCCAGCCGCTCCGGGGCCACATAGAGAAGGTCGAGTTCGCCCTCGCGCAGCGCTTGGCGCACGCTGCGGTTCTCTTCGGGCGATAGTGAGGAATTGAGCGCGGCTGCCCTCACCCCGGCCTGTTTGAGGGCCTCGACCTGATCGCGCATCAACGCGATCAGCGGGGAGATGACAACGCCAACCCCCGGGCGTCCGATGGCCGGAATCTGATAGCATAGCGATTTCCCCGCCCCCGTGGGAAACAGCACAACGGCGTCGCCGCCGCCCATCACGTGTTCGACAACCTGCTGCTGCTGGCCGCGGAACGCATCGAGCCCGAACACCGATCGCAAGATATCCAGCCCGCCGGCCGGCGCAGCATCAAGGGCCGTAGCGTTGGAAAAAAGCGACATGGAAGACAAGAGAAACCGGCGGTCGGAGAAAGATGATTCGCCAGCCCATTTGACTCTTATCGTTTCCGTGGCGCAACCCGCCAGGCGGCAATCAGCACAATCTGCTCAGCAGGTCGAGCAGTGTGTCGCGCGCCTTTGCTCCGCCCAGCCGCGCAACGCAGTCGGCCTCGAAATCATCCTGTACGGACCTGGCCCTTGCAAGGAAGCGCTCACCATCCGCGGTGAGATAGAGCGCATTGGCGCGCCGGTCCCCATGCGCGGCCCGGCGCTCGGTCAGCCCCCGGCCCTCCAGGCCATTGATGAGTGCAACGAAATTTGCGCGCTTGATGCCCAGGATCTCGGCGATCTCGGTCTGTTTGCGCCCGGGATTGTCGCCAATAAGCGTCAGCGCCGAATATTCGGCGGGGCGCAGATCGAGAGTCTCGAACGTCGCGAGAAAGCGTTGGAAGACGCTAAGTTGGGCCCGGCGCAGCCGGTATCCCACGATATCGGTTGTTGACCCGGTTTCGAGCACGGCTTCGTCGGTGGCGGACCCCGGAACAGCGGACATACAGTGGAACCCTTATTGTTATGAGATAGAATTTAAAGCTCTTGGCGGAAAAGGCAACGCCACGGCGTTGTGTTCGGCAGGCGCTTGCAAAAACTCGTTATGATATATAAACAATTTGCTGTGGGATGGCCGCTCGATGTTCGGATGATCCTATCGTTTGTGTGCATTGTCCATTGTTCGATAAGACAACGAGAGACAAGGGTGCGCATGGCATTGTCGGGTGTTAGAGAGGTATCACCGGAGCGTGCAGGGGAGGATAGATTTGTTCCAGGATCAGTCGCCGCTTGGGCGCGCCATTTATGGCCTGGCAAAGCTTATGGCGCTGGCAGGCGGCATTGTGCTTGTCGGCCTCGTTCTGATGGTCGTGGTCAGCGTAACCGGCCGCGCGCTGCTCTGGGCCGGTTTGCGCCCGATCCGGGGCGATTATGAACTGGTCGAAGCGGGCATAGGTTTTGCCGTCTTCGCCTTCCTGCCCTGGGCGCACCTCGAGCGTGGACACGCGATCGTCACCATAATGACCGACCGCTTTGGCCCCATCGTCAACAGATGGATCCTTGTTGTCACCGATATCATGATGCTCGCCGCCGCCGCGTTTATTGCCTGGCGGCTTTATGACGGTATGCTCGACAAGTTCCGCTACAACGAGACCACGCTTTTGCTGCGCATGCCGCTCGGCTGGACCTACAGCGCGGGCCTGGTGGGGGCAGTCATCTTTTTTGTCGTCGCGCTTTACGTGCTGGGCCGGTCCATCTCCAACGCGCTGGCCGGCCGTTCGGAACTGCGGTCATCGGGGGCCGAACTGTGAGCAACATACTTATCGGACTGCTCTCGTTTCCACTTATCCTGCTTTTGATTTTCCTGCGCGTGCCCATCGGCCTTGCCATGCTCGGCGTCGGCATTTTCGGCTCATGGCTGCTGACGGGTACGTTCAATCCGGTCATGGCCCAGTTCAAAAGCCTCACCTATTCGACCTTCGCGTCCTATTCGCTCTCTGTCGTGCCGCTGTTCATCCTCATGGGACAGTTCGCCACACTGTCGGGCATGTCCGCGGCGCTGTTCAACGCCGCCGCATCCTGGCTGGGGCATCGCAAGGGCGGGGTCGCCATGGCGGCGGTCGGCGCCAGCGCCGGGTTTGGCGCCATCTGCGGCTCTTCGTTGGCAACGGCCGCAACTATGGGCCATGTCGCCCTGCCTGAACTCAAGAAATATGGCTATTCGGGTGCCCTTTCCACCGGAGCGGTCGCCGCGGGCGGCACGCTGGGCATCCTGATTCCGCCCTCGGTCATTCTGGTCATTTTCGCCGTTTTGACCGAGCAGAACATCGCCAAGCTGTTCATGGCCGCCTTCGTGCCGGGCATTCTTGCCGCCATCGGCTATCTGATTGTTGTTGCCATCTATGTTCGCCTCAATCCCGAATCCGCCGGCATCCGGGCACGGGTTCCCTATGGCGAACGCTTCCGCGAACTGGCGACCATCTGGCCCGTTGTGGCGATCTTCGTTCTGGTGATCGGCGGCATCTATACCGGCATTTTCACCCCCACCGAAGCGGCCGCCGTTGGCGCTGCCGGCACCGGGCTCGTCGCTCTCGTGTCGCGCAGCCTGTCGCGCAAGGGCCTCAAGGAGGCCATTCTGGGAACCGCGTCGTCAACGGCGATGATTTTCCTCATCGTGCTCGGCGCCGCTGCCCTCAACGGCTTCCTGGCCCTGTCGCAACTGCCACAGTTCGCCGCCGGATGGGTTGTCGACCAGGGTTTCAATCCCTGGGTGGTGATGGCCATCGTGCTGCTGCTCTATCTCGTGCTCGGCTGCGTCATGGATTCGCTTTCCATGATCCTTCTGACCGTGCCGATCATCTTTCCGATGATGTCGGCTCTCGATTTCGGGCTGACCCCGGACGAATTTGCCATCTGGTTCGGCATTCTGGTCCTGATCGTCGTCGAAGTGGGGCTGATAACCCCGCCCGTGGGGATGAATCTGTTCATCATCAATTCCATGGCCAAGGGCACGCGGCTGTCCGAAGCCTTCCGCGGCGCGCTGCCCTTCGTGGCCAGCGACATCATTCGCACAATAATTCTCGTCGCCTTCCCGCCGATAACGCTGGGACTGGTGTGGCTGCTCTATTGAGCGGCCAAAGATCGTGAGGAGTTCACACGCCAAAGGGCGTGCAACAAGGGAGAAGACCAAATGAAACTGAAATCCATTCTGCTCGGGGCGGTCGCCACCGTCACGTTTGCAACTGGCGCCATGGCTCAGGAGGTAACGCTGCGCGTCCACCAGTTCCTGCCTGCCCAGGCCACCATTCCCGCCACCGCCATCGCGCCATGGGCCGAGGCAGTCCAGGAACAGTCCGATGGCCGCATAGCCGTGGAACTCTATCCGGCCATGCAACTCGGCGGTGCGCCCGACAGCTTGTTCGGCCAGGCTCAGGATGGTGTGGTTGACGTCATCTGGACGGTTCTTGGCTACACGCCGGGGCGCTTTCCGAAATCGGAAGTGTTCGAGTTGCCCTTCCTGATGTCCAACAGCGCCGAAGAAACCTCGGCCGCCTTTTACAACTACGTCATGGAAAATTCCGCCGACGAGTTTGAAAGCGTCCACGTCCTCGCGCTTCACACTCACGGCCCCGGCCTGTTTCATACTCAGGAACCCGTCAACGCTCTTGAAGACATTCAGGGCATGAAGATTCGCGGCGGCTCGCGTATCATTTCCAACATGCTCGCCCAGCTCGGTGCCGAGCCCGTCGGCATGCCCGTGCCCCAGACCACCGAAGCGCTCTCGCGCGGCGTGATCAACGGCACCACCGTTCCCTGGGAAGTCACCCCCTCGATCCGCGTTGCTGAACTGGTCACCAACCACACAGGCTTCTCGGGCGAAAACGGCCTTTATACCCAGACCTTCGGGTTCGTCATGAACCGGGGCACCTATGAAAGCCTGCCCGACGATCTCAAAGCGGTGATCGACGCCAATTCCGGGCTTGAAACCTCAAAAATGTTCGGCCGTGCCATGGATGCCGGCGACGACGTCGGCCTGCAGATTGCCCAGGATGCCGGCAACAACATCATAACGCTCGACGAAGCCGAAACCGCCCGCTGGAAAGAAGCTGCCCAGCCCACCATCGACCAGTGGTTTGCCGATATGGACGCCATCGGCATCGACGGCGAAGCGCTTTACGCTGCGGCTCAGGAAGCCATGGCTGCCGAACGCCAGTAAGGCCCTGTCAAAGCGATATCAGGGGCGCTTCGGCGCCCCTTTTTTGTTGCAGATCAGACGATGACCGCCGGTTCGGGCCGTCCACGCCCAACGCCCTCGGCAAAAAAGACATGGCCCGAATCCGGATGCGCCGCCAACCTCTCGGCGTCGAGCCCTTCGCGGGCCGTGGTGCAATAGAGGGTGGAAAAATCGGCGCCGCCAAATGCCGGGCAGGAGGTGTGCGGCGCCCCGACCGAAACCGCCTTGAGCAATTTCCCCGAGGGGTCATAGACGGCGACCCGTCCCGCACCCCATTGGGCCAGCCACATATTGCCCTCGGCATCGGTCACCGCGCCGTCGGGATTGAGCCCCTCGGACGCGAGGTCGAGATGGAGTTCAGGCTCGCCAACCGGTGCGCCGGTTTCCGCATCGAGCGCGACGCGTTTGACGATGCCCCGGTCCGTATCGGCGAAATACGCCAGGGTCCGGTCGGGTGAAAAGCAGATGGCGTTGGGTATGGTGATAAACGAAAAGAGCTTTGTGACCTTGCCGCGATAAAACCGATAGATCGCCCCCGCATCTTTTTCGGCCTTCTTGCCCATCGATGAAAACCAGAATCCGCCCCACGGATCGGCGCGTCCGTCATTGGTGCGCAGCTCTTCGCCGAGATCGAGCGCGGCAACAACCTCGCGTTCACGGGTTTCGATATTGAGCTTGAGCAGCGCCGTTTCGCTGGCGATCAGCAGATTGTCCTTGTCGATCCACCCGGCCGCCGAAACCATGTCCTCGAACGTCCAGGCTCCCGTTTCGCTGCCTTTGCGGGTCAGGAGCGTGCGGCCAATGATGTCGAACCAGAACAACTGCTCGCGCTCGGGATGCCAGAGCGGACCCTCGCCCAGAAAACAGGGCCGGTCGTCGAAAACATGGGCGTCGCTCATGGAAAAACCTCGTCATAGGCCGCTACAATTTTGCGGGCCCGCTCGCCGACCTCCCCGGCCGTTAGGCCGGGCGTGTAAAGCGCCGTGCCGATGCCGAACCCGTCGGCGCCGGCGGCACGCCACTGACCAAAATTGTCCGGCCCGGCCCCACCCACTGCATAGACGGGAACCAGCGGCGGCAGCACGGCCTTGAGCGCGGCAACCCCCGCTGGCCCCATGATCGAGGCGGGAAAAATCTTGAGCCCGTCTGCGCCCGCCTTGAGCGCCGCAAAGCATTCACTGGCTGTGAAAACGCCGGGAAAGGATTGAAGGCCAGCCGCCTTTGTCGCGCCGATCACCGCCGCGTCGCAATTGGGTGAAACGATCAGTTTCCCCCCCGCCTGCGCGACGTCCGTGACGTCCTTTTCACTCAACACTGTCCCCGCGCCGATCAGCGCGTCGCTGCCAAACTCGCGCGCCATTGTTTTAATGGAATTAAGTGGTTGTGGCGAATTGAGCGGCACCTCTATGGCTGTGATGCCGGCCTCGATCAAGGCCCGGGTCACGCCCAAAGCCTCGTCAGGTTTGATGCCGCGCAGAATGGCGATCAGTTTGCGGCTCATTGCACATTCTCCAGCGCCGAACGGGCGGCGCATAACCCGGCCAGCGTCATCTCTTCGGCATCGAGCAGCCGGGTCGAAACCCCGGCAATGTTCAATGCCGTCTGGTATAGCCTGCTCAACTCCGATGTGCCAATCAGGGCAACGTCATTGCCGCGCCAGTATTGGCTGACTCCCGCCAGTTCGGCTCCGATCAGCAACCCCGAAAGACGCGATCTGGAGTCCTGTGCCGAGGTGCCTTCGAGCAGGCCGCCGGCGCGGATTGAAAACAGTTTCGTTACGATTTCCCGATCACCCAGCGCCTCACGAACCCCCGAACCAAACCCGTCCTCGCTCCAGTCCTTTGTCCCAACGCTATGACGCAGGACGGATTTTTCGGCGAGCAGCGAAAAGATCTCCCCGGTCATTGCCGTGCGAAATCGTGCAATGCGGCCGTCGGCAATTTCCACCCATTTGCTGTGCGTGCCGGGAAGGCAAAGGATGCCCGAGCCCCCGTTCGTAGCAACATATCCGGCAATCTGGGTCTCCTCGCCGCGCATCACGTCGGGCGGCGCCGACTGGCTGACCCCTGGCAGAATAAAAACGGCGATGCGCCTGTCGGTCGCCGGCGCGCGGGTCGGCTTCGCAGCGACAGGCGGGGTAGGGGTCCTTGCATAGGCCGCCTCGATCCAGCCCTGCCGCGCGCCGACCATGCCGCAGGCAATGATTGGCGTAACCCGTTCCGGATCGATCCAGCTCTGGATAATTTCAAGCAACACAGGCTCGAATTCGGACGGGTCAAGCTGGCCCATGCCCCTGGCGCTTTCGCCACGCGCCAGCACGGTGTCGTCGGCACCCATCGCCCACGCGCGCATGTTCGAGGTGCCCCAATCGACAGCGATCCAGCAGGCCGTTATGGGCATGTCGCGCGCGGCATCTGTCGAAAGGGCGGTTGCTTCATGGATTGATTCTTTCCCCAAATTGACGGCACATGGCGCTGGACGCCCACGCGACTCCCCCGCGAGCCATCAATTATCTTACTATATTTTTATTTTGACAATCCATCGCCGCCTTTGTCATGTTCGACCTGCGCCACGATGAGCTGGTGCACCAATAAGGGCAGACGGGCATGGCGGGAACTATAGACCATCGGGAGGGAGCGGCGGCAACGGCCGGGTCGGCGCGGCGCAAGCCGCATAATTTCCATGCCCATGTCATGTACACCCTGGGGACCGCCATTGTCGGTGGAACTTACAGGGAAGGCCAGATTCTTCCCGGCGACAGCGATCTGATCGACCAGTTCGGCGTGTCGCGAACGGTGTTGCGTGAGGCGCTCAAGACCCTCTCGGCCAAGGGGCTTGTCGAAGCGCGGGCCCGGGTCGGCACCCGCGTCCTGCCCCGGTCGCGGTGGAACATGTTCGATTCCGATGTGCTGCTCTGGCACCTGGAATCGGGGATCTCGTTTGATTTTATCGCCTCGCTTGCCGAAATCCGCATGGCCGTGGAGCCCGATGCCGCGGCGCTGGCCGCCGAGCGGCGCACCGACGCGCAGGCCGAAGAATTGATGGGCTGGCTCAGGGGCATGGCCACGCAGGGCCAGAGCGCCCAGGATTTCGCCCGCAATGACGTCGAGTTCCATCGCGTGGTGGCCCAGGCATCGGGCAATCCCTTCATGGTTTCGCTCTCCAATGTTGTCGAGATCGCATTGATGGCATCGTTCACCATTTCCTCGCCGGTCGAGGGCGGGGAAGCCTTTGACAAAGCGGTGCGCCTGCACCGCAATATCGCCGAGGCCATAGCGGCCAAAGACCCCGAAATGGCCCGCGTCGCCATGCGCCAGGCCATCCAGTCCGGTGTCGATCGGGCAACGACCACCTTGGGTACGCCCAAAGGCTAAGCTGCGGAAATCCTTTCCGATTTGCGTTTCCACGCCCACTGGACATACCCCTCCAGCGCTCAGATGCCCAATGAATCCCAGGTGCAATCGCACCCGCCGCAAAGTGGACGGTTGTTGAAAAGCGCATCAGGATTCAAACACCCGCTTTACAAATAATCATACTATATGCAAATGTGCTGGCGATTGTTGCGCTGTGGGCGTGGCATGGGAGGTCGCTGCGGCGAGAGGCGCCGGAGCGGAACTGACAGGGAGAAACCTCATGAAATCGATTTTGGCAGGGCTGGGCGCCCTGGTGATGACCTCTGCGCTTTCGGCGATGCCCGCCATGGCGCAGGACGCCGGCTCGGTGGGCATTTCCATGCCGACCCAATCGTCGGCCCGCTGGATCTCGGACGGCAATTCAATGGTCGAGCTGTTCGAGGCGGCCGGCTACCAGACCGATCTGCAATACGCCGAAGACGACATCCCCAACCAGCTCGCCCAGATCGAAAACATGATCGTGCGCGGGGTCGACGTGCTGGTCATCGCGTCCATCGACGGCACGACACTGACCACGGCGCTTGAGAACGCCGCTGCCGCCGGCATTCACGTCATCGCCTATGACCGGCTGATCCGCGGCTCGGAAAATGTCGATTATTACGCGACCTTCGACAACTTCAAGGTTGGCGTGCAGCAGGCCCAGTCGCTGGTCGACGGCCTCGAAGCCGCAGGCGGTGAAGCGCCTTACAATATCGAGTTGTTCGGCGGCTCGCCCGACGACAACAACGCCTATTTCTTCTATGACGGCGCCATGAGCGTCCTCCAGCCGCTGATCGACGATGGCACGCTGGTCGTCAAATCGGGCCAGATGGGCATGGACACCGTCGGAACGCTGCGCTGGGACGGCTCGGTGGCCCAGGCCCGCATGGATAACCTTCTGTCGGCCCATTATACCGACGATCAGGTCGATGCCGTGCTCTCGCCCTATGACGGGCTTTCCATCGGCATCATCTCCTCGCTGCGCGGCGTGGGTTACGGTTCGGGCGACATGCCCATGCCGATCATTTCCGGTCAGGACGCTGAACTCCCGTCGGTCGCCGCGATTATGGCCGGTGACCAGTATTCGACGGTCTTCAAGGATACGCGTGAATTGGCCCGTGTGACGGTCGGCATGGTCGAAGCCCTGATCAATGGCTCCGAGCCCGAAATCAACGACACCGAGACCTATGAAAACGGCGTCAAGGTAGTCCCCTCCTACCTGCTCGAACCGGTGCTGGTCACCGCCGACAATGTAGAAGGGGTACTGGTCGGTTCGGGGTATTATACCGAAGACCAGATCGCCAACTGATCGAGCCAGTCCTCCTCCAGAGGCCGTGCGGTGGGGCAGCATAGCGCCCCGCCGCACACACTCAGAAAAGAGAGACGGAACGCCATGACGTCCATTCTCGAAATGCGCGGCATCACCAAGAGCTTTCCGGGCGTCAACGCGCTCGAAAACGTCAACCTGGTCGTCGAACAGGGCGAAATCCACGCGCTGGTCGGCGAAAACGGCGCGGGCAAGTCCACCCTGATGAAGGTGCTCTCGGGCGTCTATCCTTCCGGCGATTACGAGGGGCAAATCTTTTTCGAGGGAGAGGAACGCCATTTCCATTCCATTTCCGAAAGCGAAAAATGCGGCATCGTCATCATCCATCAGGAACTGGCGCTGGTTCCGCTACTCTCGATTGCCGAAAACATCTTTCTGGGCAATGAGCGCGCCAGCAATGGTGTGATCGACTGGTCGGAAACCTATCGCCGCACCGAAGACCTGCTCAAGCGCGTGTCGCTAAAGGAATCCCCGCGCACAAAGATCACCCATCTGGGGCTCGGCAAGCAACAGCTCGTCGAGATCGCCAAGGCGCTGTCAAAGGAAGTCAAGCTCCTTATCCTCGATGAGCCCACATCCTCGCTCAACGAAACCGACAGCCAGGCGCTTCTCAAGCTGTTGGTCGAACTCAAGGAGCGAGGCATCTCCTCGATCCTGATTTCCCATAAGCTCAACGAAATTTCCCAGGTCGCCGACCGCATCACGGTGCTGCGCGACGGCCATACCGTTTCCACCCTCGATTGCCACACTTCGGAAATTTCCGAGGCTGATATCGTGCGCGACATGGTGGGCCGTTCGCTCACCGACCGCTTCCCGGCCCGCGATCCCAAGATCGGCGACGTGCTGTTCGAGGTCAAAAACTGGACCGCGCACCACCCCATCCATTCCGAGCGCAAGGTCGTGGACGACGTGAGCCTTTCGGTGCGCGCCGGAGAGGTGGTAGGCATTGCTGGGCTGATGGGCGCCGGACGGACCGAACTGGCCATGAGCTTGTTCGGAAAATCCTATGGCGAGAAAATCTCGGGCGAAGTGCTTTTGCGCGGCCAGCCCGTCGATACCTCCTCGGTGCCCAAAACCATCGCCAACGGCATCTGTTATGCCACAGAGGACCGCAAAACCTACGGTCTCGTCCTCGACCAACCCATCCGCGACAATGTCCCCCTCGCCAATCTCGACGGCATCGCCAATGGCATCGTTGTGGACAATCACAAGGAGCGCGAGGTCGCCGAGCGCTACCGCAAGCTCATGGCGATCAAGAGTTCCGGGATCGGCCAGAAAACGGTCAATCTCTCGGGCGGCAACCAGCAAAAGGTGGTCTTGTCCAAATGGCTCTACGCAGGACCTGACGTCCTGATCCTGGACGAACCCACCCGAGGCATTGATGTCGGGGCCAAATACGAAATCTATTCGATCATCAACGACCTGGCGGCCCAGGGCAAAGCCATCGTCCTGATATCTTCGGAAATGCCGGAACTGTTGGGCACCTGCGACCGCATTTACGTCATGAACGCCGGCCGCTTCGTGGGCGAATTGCCCATCGCCGAAGCCACTCAGGAAAAGATCATGTCGATGATCCTCAAAACGGGGAGGGCGGCGTGATGGCGATGTCCCTTGCCTATCCCGCGCACTCTCGCTGCCCCGGCGAAAGCCGGGGTCCATGGGCATTCGCGTCGAACTCTGGTGCTCGTGCCACCTGCTGCTGGGTCCCGGATCAAGTCCGGGACAGCGATGGTGGGGGACGGGCGTTGCCGAGCCTTCTCGATCAATTCATCAACGGACCAGACCATGACTGACCTCACCCAATCCTCGTCCGCAACCGGCGGCCAGTCGGTGTTTGTGACCTATCTCAAAACCCATCTGCGCGAATACGGCATCCTGTTCGCCCTGATCGCAATCGTGGTGTTCTTCCAGATCGCCACCGACGGCATCCTGTTGCGCCCGGCCAATGTCACCAACCTGGTGCTCCAGAACTCCTATATCGTCATCATGGCCGTCGGCATGCTGCTGGTCATTGTGTGCGGCCATATCGATCTCTCGGTCGGCTCGGTCATGGGCTTTGTCGGCGCGCTGGCAGCCGTATTGATGGTGCAGTTCGATATCCATTTCCTGCCCGCGGCCATCATCTGCCTGGCGGTCGGGGCGGCCATCGGGGCCATTCAGGGCTATTGGATCGCCTATTGGAAAATCCCCAGCTTCATCGTGACCCTTGCCGGCATGCTGGTGTTCAAGGGATTGATGATGGTTCTCCTGAAGGGCCAGTCCATCGGGCCGTTCCCCGATGAATTCCGCCTGATCGCTTCGGGCTTTATCCCGGACCTGTTTGCGCTCGAGGGCATCCACATGCTCTCGATGCTGCTTGGTGTTGGCGCCGCGGCCATTCTCGTTCTGCTTTCGGTGCGGGCTCGCGCCAAGGAGGCCAGGCACGGGACGCCCGACGAACCTTTTGCCTTTTTCACCGGCCGCAACATTCTCGTTGCCGGAGCCGTGGTCTATCTGGTCTATCTTCTGGCCACCTCGCGCGGCCTGCCCAATGTCTTTATCATCATGGCGGTGCTGATCGCCGGCTACAGCTTCGTGGCCAAGCAGACCACAATCGGTCGCCGCATCTATGCGGTGGGTGGTAACCAGAAGGCGGCAAAGCTCTCGGGCATCAATTCCGAACGCCTGACCTTCCTTGTGTTCGCCAATATGGGCATGCTCGCCGCTTTGGCCGGGCTGGTGTTCGCCGCCCGGCTCAACATGGCGACGCCCAAGGCGGGCGAGACCTTCGAGCTCGACGTGATCGCCGCCGTGTTCATCGGTGGCGCTTCCATGGCCGGCGGTGTCGGCACGATTGTCGGTGCGGTGATCGGTGCGTTCATCATGGGGGTGATGAACAACGGCATGTCGATAATGGGTATCGGCATCGACTGGCAGCAGATGATCAAGGGCCTGGTCCTGCTCGCTGCGGTGATCTTCGACGTCTACAACAAGAACAAGGCCGCCTGACCTTTTCCGGCGCGCCCAGCGCGCGCCGGCCTACCCCCTGGAGTATTTTGAAAAGTGTTGCTCTCCCAGATCCTCGATACCAGCGGTTCCCAGCGCGTCGTCGCGCGTGAGGGCGATAATGCCAGAATCGTCAATGGCGCGGACTCCATTCTGGCGCTGGCCAAGCGCGCCATCGCACGGGATATGGCCCTGGCCGGGCTGATCGCCGAACAGGGACTGGGGGAGAGCGTCGATCTGGACGCAGCCTATGCCGAGGGGAGGGTGCTGGCGCCCATCACCCCGGACGATCCCGCCCGCCTGCACCTCACTGGCACAGGTCTTACCCATCTCGGTTCCGCCTCCACACGCAACGCCATGCACCAGAAAACCGGCGCCGAGGAGAACCTGACCGATTCCATGAAGATGTTCCGGATGGGCGTGGAGGGCGGCAAGCCGGTTGGCGGCAAGACCGGCGTTCAGCCCGAATGGTTCTATAAAGGCAATGGCCACGCGCTGGTCGCGCCGGGCAAGCCCATCGTCTCGCCGAGCTTTGCGCTCGATGCGGGTGAAGAGCCCGAAATCGCCGGCATCTACATCGTCTCCTATGAGGGCGTGCCGCACCGGATCGGCTTTGCCCTTGCCAACGAATTTTCCGATCATGTGACCGAGCGGCAGAACTACCTCTATCTCGCGCACTCGAAATTGCGCCCCGCCTCGATCGGCCCTGAAATCCTCGTCGGCGAATTGCCCGCCCATATCGAGGGCACCTCCCGCGTTGTCCGCGATGGCGCCGTGCTGTGGGAAAAGCCTTTCGTTTCGGGCGAGGACAATATGAGCCACACCCTCGCCAATCTCGAACACCACCATTTCAAATACGAAATCTTCCGCAAGCCCGGCGACGTGCATGTCCATATGTTCGGCACGGCAACGCTGAGCTTTGCGGACAACGTCCGCACTCAGGAAGGCGACATCTTCGAAATCGAAGCCGCCCCCTTTGGCCTGCCGCTCAAGAACTCCCTGGCCATCGACAAGACACGCCCTGCCGACGCGCCTGTCGCGGTCAAGTCATTGTAGGAAGGGCAGGGCAATGGCATTCGAAAAGGCCCAATGGCCGCGCAAGCTGCGCTCGCAGGAATGGTATGGCGGCACCTCGCGTGACAGCATTTACCATCGCGGGTGGCTCAAAAACCAGGGCTATCCGCACGATCTGTTCGACGGCCGCCCGGTGATCGGGATTTTGAACACCTGGTCAGATCTCACCCCCTGCAACGGCCATCTGCGCGAACTGGCCGAAAAGGTGAAGGCGGGCGTCTGGGAGGCCGGCGGCTTCCCGCTCGAAGTGCCGGTGTTCTCGGCTTCTGAGAATACGTTCCGCCCCACGGCCATGATGTATCGCAACCTCGCCGCCATGGCGGTCGAAGAGGTGATGCGCGGCCAGCCCATCGACGGCGCCGTGCTGCTGGTCGGTTGCGACAAGACCACCCCCTCGCTGCTCATGGGCGCCGCCTCGACCGATATTCCCTCGATCGTGGTCACCGGCGGCCCCATGCTCAACGGCTGGTTCCGGGGCGAGCGGGTCGGCTCGGGCACCGCGCTCTGGCAGATGAGCGAGGCCATCAAGGCCGGGGAAATGACCAAGGACGATTTCCTCGAAGCCGAGCAGGCTATGAGCCGGTCGTCGGGTTCGTGCAACACAATGGGCACCGCCTCCACCATGGCCTCGATGGCCGAGGCGCTGGGCATGGCGCTCTCGGGCAATGCGGCCATCCCCGCCGTCGACAGCCGCCGCCGCGTCATGGCGCAACTCACCGGCCGCCGCATCGTCGATATGGTCAAGGACGACCTCAAACCCTCCGATATCCTCACCCGCAAGGCGTTTGAAAACGCCATAATGACCAATGGCGCCATCGGCGGTTCGACCAATGCCGTGGTTCATCTGCTGGCCCTTGCGGGCCGCGTCGGCGTCGATATCGGGCTCGACGATTGGGACCGGCTCGGCCGCGACATTCCCACAATCGTCAATCTCATGCCCTCGGGCAAATATCTGATGGAGGAATTCTTCTACGCCGGGGGCTTGCCGGTGGTGCTCAAGTCCCTGCTCGAGGGCAAAAAGCTCCATGGCGATGCGCTGACCGTTTCGGGCCGCACCATGGGCGAGGAAATCGTCAATGCCCGCAACTGGAACGAGGACGTGATCCGCCCGGTTGAGACAGCCCTGACCAGCCATGGCGGCATCGCCGTGCTCAAAGGCAATCTCGCGCCCAATGGCTGCGTATTGAAACCCTCAGCCGCCAGCCCGCATCTGATGGTCCATACCGGTCGCGCCGTGGTGTTCGAGGACATCGACGACTACAAGGCAAGAATCAACGACGAGGCGCTCGATATCGACGAGACCTGCGTCATGGTGCTCAAGAACTGCGGCCCCAAGGGCTATCCCGGCATGGCCGAGGTCGGCAATATGGGCCTGCCGCCCAAGGTGCTGCGCAAGGGCATAAAGGACATGGTGCGCATTTCCGACGCCCGCATGTCGGGCACCGCCTATGGCACGGTGATCCTTCACACCTCCCCCGAAGCGGCGGTGGGCGGCCCGCTGGCCGCTGTGCGCAATGGCGACATGATTTCCATCGACGTGCCCAACCGCACGATCCATCTCGACGTCCCCGAAACCGAGATCGCCGCCCGCCTCGCCGATTGGTCCCCGCTACCTGACCAGCCGCAATCGGGCTATGCCAGAATGTTCCTCGATCACGTCGATCAGGCCCATACCGGCGCCGATTTCGATTTTCTCAAAGGCTCGCGCGGCAGTGCGGTGGGCAAGGATTCCCACTGATGGCTCATTCGATCGCCATTGTCGGGCTGGGCAAGATTGCCCGCGACCAGCATTTGCCCTCGATCTCTAAAAATCCCGATTTCGAGCTCGCCGCCATCGTCTCGCGCAATGCAGAGCTTGAGGGCGTCGACCATTTTACCTCCCTCGATCAAATGCTCGCAGCGCGCCCCGATATCAAATCCGTGGCGCTGTGCACCCCGCCGCAAGTCCGGCGTCAATATGCAGAAGCCGCCATCCGTGCCCGCCGCCACGTTCTGCTCGAAAAGCCGCCCGGCGCCACCGTCGCCGAAGTCGATTGGCTCAAGAACCTGGCCGCCGAGCACGGGGTAGCCCTGTTTGCCACATGGCATTCGCGCTACGCCCAAGGGGTCGAGCCGGCCCGTCGGTTTCTGGCCGACAAGACCATCCACAGCGTCGATATCGTCTGGCGCGAGGACGTGCGCCGCTGGCACCCCGGCCAGGACTGGATCTGGGAGCCGGGCGGCATGGGTGTGTTCGATCCCGGCATCAACGCCCTATCGATCCTCACCCATATCCTGCCCGCCCCCGTGCTGGTCACCGGCGCGGTGCTCGAAGTCCCGGCAAACCGCCAGACGCCCATCGCGGCGGAAATCGATTTTGCTTCGGTCACCGGCCATCCTGTCACCGCCGATTTCGATTGGCGACAGGAGGGGCCGCAAACCTGGGACATCACCGTTCGGATCGATGCAGGTCTGCTCGAGCTCTCGGCTGGCGGCGCTGTGCTCAGGATCGATGGGCAAACCCAGCTGGCCGCCGACGATACCGAGTATGACGGCATTTACGCCCATTTCGCATCGCTTCTGGCCGGGGGCGAAAGCGATGTCGACATTTCCCCGCTGCAATTGGTGGCCGACGCCTCTATGCTTGGCGAGATTCGCAAGGTCGAGGCGTTCATCGAATAGGGCGGCGGCCGATCCTCCCCCAATTGTCGCCCCGGCCTTGAGCCGGGGCCAGTAAACTCGGCTTCGGTGGATGATCCCCGGCATTTCCGGATGACCCTCCCATCGAGCCCGGTCCTCTCCTGCCCAAAAATTTTACCAAAAGGTCAAAAACCCCTCTATTGCTCTTTCCGGCTTTGTGATTGACTGATCGCAAAGCCAAGGGGAGTCGCATCCAATGTCCGTTTTCAAATCCGGACCCGAGGGGTTGATCGGCTATGCGGTGATGCTCGAGCAGTTTCACCCGCGCGATTGCGTGGAACTGACCCAATATGCCGAGCAGAACGGTTTTAACGGCGCCATGGCCGCCGACCATTTCCAGCCCTGGGTGCCCCAGCAGGGCCAGTCGGCATTCGTTTGGAACGTCCTGACCGCCATCGGCGAACGCACCAAAGGCGATATGGGCCCAGGCGTCACCACCCCTACTTTCCGCTGGCATCCCGCCATGGTGGCGCAGGCTTCGGCGACCCTTGCCGCCATGTATCCCAACCGCCACTGGCTCGGCGTGGGGGCCGGCGAGGCGCTCAATGAAAGTTTCCTCGCCCAATACTGGCCCGACGTGGGCGAGCGTTCGGCCCGCATGTTTGAAGCCGTCCAGATCATAAAAAAGCTGTTCGAGAACTCGGCGGCCGGCAAGGATACCAAGCATAAGGGCGACTATTACAGGATGGAGTCCACAAGGCTGTGGACCATGCCCGAAACGGCGCCCGAAATTCTCGTTGCCACCGCCGGCCCGCTCAACGCGAAGAAAACCGGCAAATTTGCCGATGGCATCATCACCGTCGGCGCGCCGCTCGAAAAAATCGAGATGCTGTTTGAAAAGTTCGCCGAGGGCGCGCGTGAGGCCGGCAAGGACCCCGACAAAATGCCCAAGGTGCTCCAGCTCCATTTGAGCTGGGCCGAGACCTACGAGGAAGCGCTGGCCAACGCCATGACCGAATGGCCCAATGGCGGCATGAAATTCCCCAAGGCCGACATCCGCTCGCCTTTCGATTTCGAGCAGATGGCCAAGCTGGTCCGCCCCGAGGATTTCAAGGGCAGGATGGTGATTTCCCCCGATCCCGAAGAGCATCTCGAACACATCGAAAAATTTGCCGATTTCGGCTTCGACCGCATCTATCTCCACAATGTGGGCCGCAACCAGCGCGAATGGATCGACGTGTTCGCCGAAAAGGTGCTGCCCAAACTTAAGAAGCGCTGATGGCCAACCGACTGACACTGTGGGGAATACAAGGCATTCCCGAGATCGGGGCGGGGGACGATCTGGTCGCGCTGATTTCGGCTGCCATCGACACCATGGCCGCCTCCGATCCCGATGCCGCGCTGGCCGATGGCGATATCCTGATCGTCACATCCAAAATCGTATCCAAGGCCGAAGGCATGCAGGTGCCCATCGCCGCCCGTGAGCTGGCTATCGAGGAGGATACCGTCCGCATCGTCGCCGAGCGCGCCCATGCTGGCGGGATAACCAAAATCGTCGAAACCCGACAGGGGCTCGTCATGGCCGCCGCCGGTCTCGACACCTCAAATGTTCCCGACGGCCTCGCTCTGCGCCTGCCGCGCGATCCCGACGCTTCGGCCCGGGCGCTCTGCGAGGCCCTGCGCGAAAAGACCGGCAAGCGGCTCGGTATCGTCATCACCGATACCCTTGGCCGCCCTTGGCGCGTCGGCCAGACCGACGCCGCCATCGGTGCATCGGGCGTGCAGCTCGTCGACGATTTGCGCGGCGGCGTCGATGCCAATGGCCGCCCCCTCAACGTCACGGTCACCGTCCTTGCCGATGAACTCGCCGCCGCCGCCGATCTGGTCAAGGGCAAGGCGTCCCGCATGCCCGTCGCGGTGGCGCGGGGCTTGGGAAAGCTGGTCATCGATCCCGACAGTCCCGGCGCCAAAACCCTGGCCCGGCTGGGCGAAGACGACATGTTCCGCTTCGGATCGACCGAGGCCTACAGGCAGGGCTACGAGGCCGCCATGCACGAGCTGGCGGCGAAAAAGGAAAAGGTGAAATGAGCCGATTGATATCCTTTGTCTCAAGCACCGCCGTCATCCCGGGCTCGACCCGGGATCCAGTACACGGCAGCGCTCCGGCAAGTTCGCAAACTCTGCCGGTTACTGGCCCCCGGCCCAGGGCCGGGGTGACAAATTGGTTTTTTAGCGGCGCTTTTCACCCCTCGCTGCTCCGGCGAAAGCCGGAGTCCATGGGCGTTGCGGCATCCTCCAGTGGACGGGAAGGGTTGCTGGGTTCCGGATCGAGCTCGGGACAGCGAAGGGAAGCGGTGTCGCTCAAGATATGGCTGCTTCCTCTCGTGAGCCTGGGTTCCGCCCTCTCAACCCCCGCCCACGCCACCGACTACCCCCTCACCATCGAAAACTGCGGCGCTACAATCACTTTCGATGCCCCACCCGAACGGGTCGTCACCATCAAATCGACAGCCACCGAACTCCTCCTCGCCCTCGGCCTTGCAGAAAAAATCGTCGGCGTCGGTTTTCAGGATGGCCCGGTCCCCGATGCATGGGCGCCCGCTACGCCGCTCCCCATTCTTGCGGATCGCGTCCCCTCCCAGGAAGTCGTCCTCGAAGCCGAGCCCGATTTCGTCTACGGCGGCTGGGAATCAAGCTTTGCCGCCGACGGCGCGGGCACCCGTGACGGCCTGCACGCGCTCGGCGTTGCCACCTATGTCGCCCCCACGGCCTGCCGCTCGCAAGGCACGCCGGACAAGCTCTCGTTCGAGGACGTCTTCGACCAGATCGTCGAAATGGGCGCCATTTTCGATGTCGAGGATCGCGCCACCCAACTGGTCGCCGAACAGCGCACAATGCTCGAAGAAATCAAACCCGCCTCGAACCTGACCGGCCTCTGGTATTCCTCGGCCACTTCGACCCCCTATGTTGGGGCCGGCCTCGGCGGACCGCAAATGACCATGGAGGCGCTCGGCATCGCCAACATCTTTGCCGATGTGGAAGACACCTGGACCTCGGCGAGCTGGGAAGCCATTGTCGATGCCGATCCCGACGTGATGATCCTCGTCGATGCCGCATGGAACTCGGTCGACCAGAAGATCACGCTTTTGAACGACAACCCCGCCACAGCCAATCTGAGTGCCGTACAGAACGAGCGCTACATCACCATCCCGTTCCCCGCCGCCGAACCGGGCATCCGCTCCATCCCCGCCGCCGCCGATCTGGCACGGCAACTCCAGGAGCTCGATCTGCCACAATGACCCCCCTTCGCTTCCCCGGCGAAAGCCGGGGTCCATGTGAGCCAGCCTCAAACTTCCGAGCGTCGATTGGCGCTGCTGGACCCCGGATCAAGTCCGGGGCAGCGCGGGAGCGAGAGGCGACGCCTATCGTTGGCACGCCTTCAGAGGAAGGCATTGTTGATTTGCTGCAGCGGCCACAAGAATTGGTTGCCGGAGCAATGACGCCCCTCCCTCGCTTCCCCGGCGAAAGCCGGGGCCTATGTGAGCGAGCCTCGGGCGTCGGAGTGTCGACTAACGCGGCTGGCCCCCGGATCATATCCGGGACAGCGCGGCGGGTTGGCAGCCCTCCCTCTCACCTCTCCCTTGGGGGAGAGAGCCTGCCCCCAACCCGATCGGGGGTCGGCGCGAAGCGACGGGTGAGGGGGCCTTCCCTTACGCACGACCGGAAAACCCTCTGATGGTCGCCGCCCCGCTCGGCCTGTCCGCCCTGACCCCCGCTGCCTTGCGGCGGCTGAAATTTCAGGCCGGGCTTGCGGGGTTGGCCCTGGCGCTCGGCGCCTCCCTTGTCGCCGCCGTCACCATCGGCCCGGCCGATATTGCTCCCGGCGAAGTCTGGGCGGTGATCGCCCACAAGCTCGGTATTATTTCTGAAAACCCGGTGTCGCGCCTGCGTGGGGGGATCGTCTGGGAGTTGCGCCTGCCGCGCGTCCTCGCCGCTGCTGCCGTGGGGGCCGGATTGGCCATTTGCGGCGCGGTCATGCAGGCGCTGACCCGCAACCCGCTGGCCGATCCCTACCTTCTCGGTCTTTCCTCGGGCGCGTCGGTCGGCGCCGTCTCCATGATGCTGATCGGGGCGACGCTCCTGCTGCCGGTCGGAGCGTTCGCTGGTGCCTTGGCCGCCATGGGCCTGACGCTGGGGCTGGCGCGATCGCTCGGCGCCATCACCGCCTCCCGCGCCATTCTCGCCGGTCTGGCCGTTTCCGCACTGGCCTCCGCACTCACCTCGTTCCTGATCTTCTGGACGGCGACCGGGGATTCCTACCGCGAAATCCTCTCCTGGCTCATGGGCTCGCTGGCCGGCGCGCGCTGGTCCGATACCGGGCTGGCGCTTGTCGCACTCGCTGCGGTCGGCGCTCCGCTCATTGCCTCGGGCCGCATCCTCGATGGCTTCGTGTTCGGCGACACGGCGGCCTGCGCCCTGGGCATCGACGTTGAAAGAACCCGCTGGGTCATGCTCGGCGGCACGGCGCTTCTCACCGGCGTTCTCGTCGCGATTTCGGGAGCCATTGGCTTTGTCGGGCTCATCCTGCCCCATGCGGTGCGGCTGGTCGCCGGAGGGCGCCACCGCCATTTATTGCCGCTGGCCGCGCTGGCCGGAGCGATATTCATGGTCTGGACCGATACCGCCTCTCGCACCCTGTTCGATCCGCGCGAGCTTCCCGTCGGCATAGTCACCGCCATGATCGGCGCCCCGGCCTTCTTTTTCATCCTGCTGCGCAACAGGCGGGCCACATGAGCCTTGCCATCCACAGCGCCAGCCTGACCATCGAGCGCAAGACCATCCTCGATGATGTGTCCTTCACCCTTGAGCCGGGCCGTCTCAACGCCCTGATTGGCCCCAATGGCGCCGGCAAATCCACCCTGCTGCGGGTGATCCTCGGTTTCGAGCCTTCGGCAAGCGCCGATATCGGGTTTGAGGGCTCGAATTTCCACGCCCTGCCGCGCCGCGAGCGCGCCCGCATCGCCGCGCTTGTCGAACAGAGTGCTGCCACCGATCAGCCCATCGATGTCCATGACGTGGTGATGCTCGGCCGCCTGCCGCATCAGGGAATGTGGGCCGCCGACAGCGAGAGCGCCGATGAGGAAATCGCCGCCCGCGCCATGGCCCGCGCCGGGGTCGCCGAATTCGCGATGCGGCGCTTTTCAACCCTCTCCGGCGGCGAGCAACAGCGCGTGCACATCGCGAGGGCTCTTGCCCAATCCCCCCGCCTGCTGCTGCTCGACGAGCCGACCAACCATCTCGATCTTTCCGCCCAGATCGCCGTCATGGAAATCCTGCGCGCCCTGGCCGATGAGGGGCTGACCATCCTTGTCACCATGCACGATCTCAACCTGACCGCCGCCTGGTTCGATCATGTCGTGGCGCTCGACCGGGGTCGGGTGGTGGCCGAGGGCGCGCCCGGTGCGGTCATCGATTCAGCTTTTCTCGCGCGGGTTTATGGCGTCGCTGCCACCATAGTGCCCAACCCCGCATCGGGTCGCCCGATGATCGCTTACGGGCCGTGACGAATTGTACTTGCGCGCCGATTAAAAATTTGATCGTCTGGTCAAAATATTTCCGCACGGCAAAGGCGGGATCAGGGGTCTGAAAGGGTAGGGACAATGGAATTCGGAATCACCTTCAAGGGTTTTGTCGATCACGACAGGGCGCGCTATCTGATCCAGGCTGCCGAATATGCCGGGTTCACCTATTGCTGGTTCTACGATTCCCACATCCTCTGGCGTGATCCTTACCCGGCCATGGCCATGGGCATGGAATGGACGAAATCCATGCGGTTCGGTCCGCTGGTCACCAACCCCGACGTGCGTGACTGGTCGGTTGCCGCTTCGCTCTTTGGTTCCCTCGCCAAGCAGAGCGGTGGCCGTTTCGATCTCGCCGTGGGCCGCGGGGATTCCTCGCGCCGCGTCATGGGCCACAAACCCGCGACATTGAAGCGCGTCGCCGAATTTATCGCCAAGACCAAGGCCATGGTGCGCGGCGAGGAAGTGACCTATGGCGATGTGCCCAATCCGGTGCAGTTTCCCTGGGCCGTGGGTCACGAAATGCCATCCTGGATTGCTGCCTATGGCCCCCTGGCGCTCAAGACCGCCGGGGAAAGCGCCGATGGTGTCGTGCTGCAGATCGCCGAACCCGGCCTTTGCAAATGGTTCACCGACCAGTGCCTTGAAGCGGGCAGGGCCGCTGGACGCGACATGAGCACTTATCGCTCGATGGCCGCCGCCCCGGCCTATTTCGGGGATAAAAAGAAGGCCATCGAGGCCACAAAGTGGTTCCCCGCCATGGTGGGCAACCACGTTGCCGATATTGTCGAGAAATACGGCGCGGATTCCGACAAGGTTCCCGCCAGCCTCACCTCCTATATCGAGGCGCGGCGCGGCTATGATTATTCCAGGCACGGCCAGTCAGATAACCCGTACCTCGATTTCATCACCGACGACATCGTTGAAAGCTTCTGCGTGCTCGGCGAGCCCGAAGACCACATCAAAAAGATCCACGATCTGCAAGCGGCGGGCGTCACCCAGTTCAACATCTATCTCGACAGCGGCGAGGAAGAAGACATCATCGCCCGCTACGGCCGCGAGGTCATCCCGGCGTTCCGGTAAGGCGGGAGCGCTCAAGAGCCCCTCACCGGCCTGCCGGCCACCCTCTCCCCGAAGGGGCGAGGGGCCTTGAGCGCTGGAGTGGTTTCCAAGAAAGGCCCCCTCACCCGCCGCTTCGCGTCGACCTCTCCCCCTAGAGCGTTTCCAGAATAAGTGGATACCACTTGTTCGGTTCGGAAACGCGCCAAATCAGGGACTTAGGGCAATTGAAGCGATTCGAAGAAGAGCGGAAATGCTCTAAGGGAGAGGTGGTTTCCGGTGCCTGCGATATTGTCACCTCTCCCTTTGGGGGAGAGGTCGGATGGCGTAGCCAGACGGGTGAGGGGGCTTTCCTCAGCCTACTGGTGCTTTTCCAGCCCTTCGATCATCTCCAGACACGCGCTCAACTGGTCGAGTTCCACGAACTCATCGGGCTTGTGCGCCTGTTCGATCGAGCCCGGCCCGCAGATCACCGTGTCGATGCCCATTTCCTGAAACAGGCCCGCTTCGGTTGAGAACGCCACGCATTCGGCCGGGTCTTCATTGCCGGTCAGGGCCCGCACCAGCGCCACGGCTTCCGACTTTGTCATCGGCTCGAGACCCGCAACCTCGCCGATCGTTTCGGTAATCACCGCCGCGTCGGGATGGATATCGACCATCCTGGGCAACAGCACGCCTTCGACAAAGCCGGTGATCTGCTCATGGGTGAAGGCAAAATCGCCCGAATTGACGTGCCGCAATTCCCATTCCACCGAGCATTGGCCCGGAATGATGTTGCGGGCGATCCCGCCGGCCATTTTCCCGATCTGGATCGTCGACCAGGGCGGGTCGAACCGGCTGCCCTCCGGCGCCCGCGATTTGAGGTCACCGCCGATTTCGAGCAGCTTGGTTACATACTGCACGGCGTATTCGACGGCATTCACCCCCCGGTCGGGCATCGAACCATGCCCTTCCAGCCCGGTGAAATGGGTTGTGTATTCGCAGCACCCCTTGTTGCCCTCGACGATCTTCATCATCGTCGGCTCGCCCACTATGCACAGCGCCGGTTTGCGGCCCGTGGTTTTGAGCTCGTTGAGCATCACATGCGCGCCAAGGCACCCCACTTCCTCGTCATAGGTAAAGGCCAGATGGATGGGTCGCTTGAGCCCGATTTCCTGGAAATAGGGGGCAAAGGCCAATGCGCAGGCGATGAACCCCTTCATGTCGCAAGCCCCGCGCCCATAGATCCTGCGGTTGCGCAAGGTGGCGGTAAACGGGTCCGAGCTCCAGTCCTGGCCCTCGACGGGCACAACGTCCGTATGGCCCGACAAAACGATCCCGCCATCGGCCTCAGGCGGGCCCAGCGTTGCGAAAAGGTTCGCCTTGTTGCCCGTCTCGTTGAGCGTGAGATAGGTCCGCGTCCCGATCTGGTCGAGCCGATGATTGAGATAGGCGATCATCTCGAGATTGCTTTCGGACGACACCGACTGAAAGCCGATAAGGTCCGCGAGGATTTCGAGCGTTTCACCGAGCAGTCTATGGGCCAATGGGGTCTCCAATGTTTGTTGGTGTCTTTGGCGAAGGCCCCCTCACCTCGCCCTTCGGTCCGACCTCTCCCCAAGGGAGAGGTTAAGAAGACCGCGAGCGCCGCGATCCACCTCTCCCTTGGGGGAGAGGTCGCCGCGCAGCGGCGGGTGAGGGGGCCTTCCTTTCTAATTCTTCACAAACATCTCGCGCGGCACATTGGCCAGGCACTCCGGCCCGGCCTCGTCGGTAATGCGCATGGTTTCGGTGATCTCCAGCCCCCATTCTGGTGTCCAGATGGCGGGCATGAAATGGAACACCATGTTGGCGCGCAAAACCGAAGGGTCGCCCGGACGGATGCTCATCGTGTGTTCGCCCCAGTCGGGGGGATAGGACAGCCCCACCGAATAACCGGTGCGCGAGGTTTTCTCGACGCCATATTTCTTGAGCACGCCGAAAAACGCGTCGGCGATTTCCCCGCATGTATAGCCGGGTTTGGCCACTGCCATGCCCGCCTCCATGCCTTCGAGCACCGCTTCCTGCGCCTTGAGCATGTCCTTGGGCGGTTTGCCCAGATAGCCGGTGCGCGAAATGGGGCAGTGATAGCGCTTGTAGCAGCCAGCAATTTCGAAAAACGTCCCTTCGCCCTTGACCAGTTCGCGGTCGTCCCAGGTCAGATGAGCCGCCGCCGCGTCGCGCCCCGAAGGGGTGAGCGGAACGATTGCCGAATAGTCCCCGCCATAGCCATCGGCGCCCACCAGCGAGGCGTGGTAGATTTCGGCGACAAGTTCGTTCTTGCGCAGACCGGGCCGTGTCACTTCGCGGATGCGCGTGTGCATCGCTTCAACGATCCGCGCCGCGCGGCGCATGAATTCGATTTCGGCTTCCGATTTGACCGAGCGCTGCCAGGTGACAACCGATGTGGCATCGACAATTGCGACATCGGGGATTTCTGCCCGCAGCGTTTCAAGACACGCGGCGGTGAAATAGTAATTGTCCATTTCCACGCCAATCCGGCGCTGATCCCAGCCCTTGTCCTTGAGCACGCCGCACAAATGCACATAGGCGTGCTTTTCGGGGTTCTGGACGAAATCGTCGGGATAGAAATAGATCGACTCGGTGGCCAGCCACGTTGTCTTTTCGGCCCCCACCGCATCCATGGGCCGCCCCCACCACAAAGGCTCGTCGGTCAGCGAAACGATCACCGCCTGATGCACGTAAAAGCTCCACCCGTCATAGCCGGTCAGCCAATGCATGTTGGAGGGGTTGGTGACGATCAAGACGTCGATGCCCTGCGTCTGCATCGACCGGCGCACGGCCTCGAGGCGCTCGTAATATTCGGGCAGGGTAAAGGGCAGGCGGGTATTGGGCATTTTGCCTTTGCGCTCCAGAAAAAGACCTGACGATCAGGTCTGAAAGAGTGTGCCCGCGCCGCTCTGCTGCGCGCGGGTTCGGGCCAGGGTGGCAATCGCCGTATCCTGAACCCCGGTGCCGGTGAGGTCGGCGAAGGTGATTTGCGTTTCCGATATCCGGCCCGTCGCCGTCCCGGCGATCACCGCGCCCAGTTCGGCAAAGCTGTCGTCTTCGCCCACCAGACCAGCCTTTATGGCGTGGTGCAATTCCCCAAGCAGCCGCGTCTGGCTCAACCGGTCGGCGATATAGAGGTCCGCTTTTGTCACCAGCGCCGGATCGATCTCGTTCTTGTGCTCGGCGTCAGACCCCATGGCGGTTACGTGCTGGCCGGGCGCGATCCAGTCGGCCAGAACCAGCGGTTCGGTGGCCGGGGTCGTCGTGACCACGATATCGGCCCCGTGCACCGCCGCCTCGGGGCTGCTTGCCACCAGCGCTGCGATTTTCATCTTCTGCGATGCGTGCCGCGCCAGATCTTCGGCCTTGCCCCGGTCGCGCGCCCAGATGACGGCCTTTGTGATCGGCCGCACCAGCGCCAGCGCTTCGAGCTGCAATTTCGCCTGCATCCCGGCACCGATGATCGCGGCAGTCTCGGAATTTTCACGCGAAAGGTGCCGCGCCGCCACCGCGCCCGCCGCCGCCGTGCGCACATCGGTGAGATACCCATTGTCGAGCAGCAACCCTTCGAGCAGGCCGGTCTTGGCCGACAGGACCACCATCAGCCCATTGGTCGAAGCCAGCCCCAGTTTGGGATTGTCGAAAAACCCCGGGCTCATCTTGATGGCAAAGCTGTCCAGCCCCGGCACATAGGCGGTCTTGACGTCCACCTCGCCATTGGCCTCGGCGATATCGAGCCGCAGGATCGGCGGCATCACCACCTTGCCCCCCGCCAGCGCTTTGAAGGCATCCTCGACGCATTGGACGGCCTCGAGATCGAGCGGCACGAGCTTTTTAAGATCGGCTTCGGTGAGGATCTGGACGTCAGTCATCACGCCGCCTCATCCAATGCCTTGTGCGTGCCCGCAATGATCTGCCCGTGGACGACCATGTCGATATTCTTCCCCGACAGCACCAGCGCCGTCGGTCCCCTGGGCTTGAACTTGCCCGAAAGGATAGCCCCGATCGCCACGGCAGCGGCGCCCTCGAGCACCTCGCGCTCCTTGACATACCCATGGACAATCGCCTCGGCGATTTCCCGCTCGGTCAAAACGATGGTCTCATCGACAAGCTCACGCACCATCGCAAACGTGTAGCGGTTGGACAGCCCGATACCGCCGCCCAGCGAATCCGCGAGCGTTTCGAGTTCTTCGATCTCGACCGGCTTGCCCGCCGCAAGGCAGGCGACCATTGCCGCGCCGCGCTCCATGCAAACCCCGATGACTCGCGTTCGGGGCGAAAGCGTCTTGATCGCCAGCGCCACCCCCGCGATCAGCCCTCCGCCCGAAAGCGGCACCAGCACGGCGTCGAGTTCAGGTGCGTCTTCTAAAATTTCCAACCCGATCGTGCCCTGTCCGGCGATCACTTCGGCCCGGTCGAACGGCGGAATGTCGACAAATCCTTCCTCGGCGACCAGCCGGTCCACCTCGATTTGCGCATCGTCCTGGCTTTTGCCCACGATCCGCGCCTCGGCTCCAAGCGCCCTGATCGCCTCGATCTTGTTGGATGGCACGAGCGAGGACATGCAGATCACCGCCCGCGCCCCCGCCGCCCTGGCCGCGTGGGACAGCGCACGCCCGTGATTTCCGGTCGAAGCAGCGGCCACCCCGCGCGCTCGCTCTTCGTCGGAAAGCGAGAGCACCGCATTGGTCGCGCCGCGGAGCTTGAAGCTGCCGGTCAGCTGCTGCTGTTCATGTTTTAAAAGGATGGTCTGCCCACTGGCCTCCGAGAGCGTCAGGCTCGGTGCCAGCGCCGTTCGGTGCACGAGCGGGCTTATACGCCGGCGTGCCGCCAGTACGTCTGCCATCGTCACCATTGCGGCCATGCACCACCCCTGTTCCTCAATTAAGAGTTAGCCGACGCGCCGGCTCTATGCGCCACGATCGGGCTTGTCCGGCAAATTTGTCCAACGACTATGCAGCCACTCCGTGAAGGCGGTCCCGCCATTTTCACCCGCCCCTTGCAGGTGATCTTGCTGCCAGACCGCACCCTTATAGACGTATCGTCCCTCGACTTGTGGCGAGAAGTTGGCAACCTTAGCCAGTGTTAAAGCATTATGTGCAGCGGACGCTCAAGTTCGGCAGTGACGAGGTGGCTTTGGCCCCGAATTGACTTCGGGAGCGATGCCGCCCGACTTCGGGTGAATTGAAGCCCTATTTGGTCTCAATTTCCACACTGCGCACGATGTCAGCGATAATATCAAAGGACAGGAACATTATGCACGCAACAATTTCCAAGGCCCTCAAGACAACCCTGCTCGCCAGCGCCGCCGCGCTCGTCGTCGCAGGCGCCGCACAGGCCGCCAGCCTTGAAGAAATTCAGGAAAGCGGCTCCATCCGCATCGCCGTCGCCAACGAAATTCCCTATGGTTATATCGATCCGGTTTCCGGTGAGGCCATGGGCGCTGGCCCCGACGTTGCCAAGCACATCGTCGAACAGCTCGGCGTGACCGACATCGAGTGGATCACCACCGACTTTTCCTCGCTGATCCCGGGTCTCCAGGCCGACCGCTTCGACATGGTCGCCGCCGAAATGGCCATCATCCCCACCCGTTGCGCCACGGTCATCTATTCGGAACCCAACACCTCCTATGGTGAAGGTCTTCTGGTGCCCGCCGGCAATCCCGAGGGGCTGAGCGGCTATGCCGATTTTGCCGAAAATTCCGACCTGACCGTCGCCATCATGGCCGGCGCCAACCAGCTCGACATGATGCAGGCCCTCGGCGTGTCCGAAGACCAGCTCGTCACCATCTCGTCGAACGCAGACGCGATCTCGACGGTCTCGACCGGCCGGGCCAATGCCTATGCCGCGACGGGCCTGACCGCCAGCGAACTGGCCGGCCAGAGCGATGCCGTTGAGGTGGCCGAAGGTTTCACCGATCCGGTGATCGACGGCACCGAACAGCGCTCCTGGGGCGGTTTCGTCTTTGCCCAGGGCAATGAAGGTCTGCGCGACGCGGTCAACGAAGTGCTTGCCGAATACAAGCAGACCGACGAGTGGCTCGCTTCGGTGTCTGGCTACGGCTTTACCGATGCCGACACCTCGCGCTCGTTCGACATGACCACCGAAGAACTCTGCACCGAGTAATTTCGGTTCCTCGATCTGATCTGCCGGCGGACCGCGTGCCCGCCGGCTCTTTGGTTAAGCTTCACCCTCAAAAAGCAAATCGGGATCGCATATGGAGTGGACCCAATATCTCAACCCCATGATGCAAGGGGCTTGGGTGACCGTCGAACTGACGATCTATTCAACGATATTCGGGGCGATCCTCGCCTTCGCCGCAGGCATCGGCAAGCTCGCCCACAACCCGCTCATCAAGGCGATTTCGATAGGCTATATCGAGATTTTCCGTGGCACTTCGCTGCTGGTGCAGCTTTTCTGGCTGTATTTCGCCCTGCCGGTCGCGGGGCAGGCCATCGGCGTTGACTTGCGGTTGCCGCCGGTCGTTGCCGGCGTTCTGGCGCTCTCGCTCAACATCGGTGCCTATGGCGCCGAGGTGGTGCGTGGGGCCATCGAATCGGTTTCCAAGGATCAGTATGAGGCCGCCAAGGCGCTCAATTTCACCCCGCGCAGGACGCTCTGGCGCATCGCGCTGCCCCAGGCCATCCCCGAAATGATGCCGTCGTTCGGCAATCTGGCCATCCAGAACCTGAAAGACACGGCGCTGGTTTCGCTCATTTCGCTGTCCGACCTGGCCTTCCGCGCCGAGCAATTGCGCAATTTCACCCAGGATTCGACGACGATCTACACAATGGCGCTGCTGATGTATTTCGGGTTGGCGCTGGTCCTGACGGCCATGATGAAGCTGCTTGAGCGGTTTGTTGGCCGCTGGCGCGCCGGAGCGAGGTAGCAAGATGCTTTTCGGAATTGCATGGGACACCTCGTCGAACTGGGCCTTCGCGGTCTCCATCCTGCCCATCCTGCTGCTTGGCCTGTGGGTCACCATCCAGGCCACCGTGCTGGGCTTTTTCATCGCGCTGGTCGTGGGACTGGTCTGGGCCGCGCTCAAGGCGGCTCCGCTCAAGATCGTCTCCTGGCCCGCAACGGTGGTCACCGAGTTTCTGCGCGACACCCCGCTTTTGATCCAGCTTTTCTTTCTCTACTATGTGCTGCCCGAATTCGGCATCACGCTCCCGGCTTTCATGACGGGTGCGCTGGCGCTGGGCCTGCAATATTCGGCCTATACCTCGGAGGTCTATCGCGCCGGTATCGAGGCGGTGGCCAGGGGCCAGCACGAAGCGGCTCGCGCGCTCAACCTTTCGGGCAGCCGCACCTTCACCCACATTATCCTGCCCCAGGCCATTCCGCGTATCGTCCCGGCCATGGGCAATTATCTTGTGTCGATCATGAAGGACGTACCGCTGCTTTCGGTGGTCACGGTTCTTGAAATGCTCAACGTCGCCCGCATCATCGGCGACCGCACCTTCAACTATCTCATTCCGCTCTCGATGGTGGGCGGGCTCTATCTCATAATGACTCTTGTGGCTTCGACGGGCGTACGCTTCGTTGACCGCGCCCTGCCCAAAAGAGGAATTCCGCTCAAATGACCGATCCCATCATCAAGTTCGACAAAGTCGTCAAACGCTTCGATGCCTTCACGGTCATCAACGAACTCGATTTCGAGGTCCAGCGCGGCGAAAAGGTCACGATCATCGGTCCGTCGGGTTCGGGCAAGTCCACCGTGCTGCGCATCCTGATGACGCTTGAGCCGATTTCCGAGGGCGTGGTCTATGTCGATGGCGATACGCTCTGGCACGAAAAGGCCAATGACGGCAGCCTCAAGCCCGCCGGCGAAGCCCATCTGCACAAGATGCGCGAAAAGATGGGCATGGTGTTCCAGCAGTTCAATCTGTTCCCGCACATGACCGTGCGGCGTAACCTCACCGAGGCGCCCACCCAGGTTCTGGGCGTCTCGAAGGCCGAAGCCAAAGAGCGCGCCGACGAATTGCTCGAAATGGTGGGCCTGACCGCTCACGCCGACAAATATCCCCACCAGCTTTCCGGTGGCCAGCAGCAGCGCGTCGGCATCGCCCGCGCGCTGGCCATGCGGCCAAAGATCATGCTGTTCGACGAGCCGACCTCCGCCCTCGATCCCGAACTGGTCGGCGAGGTGCTGAACGTCATCCGGCGGCTGGCCGAGGAGCACGACCTCACCATGCTGCTGGTGACCCACGAAATGAATTTCGCGCGGCAGATTTCAGATCGCGTCTGCTTTTTCGACCAAGGCAAGGTGCTCGAGCAGGGCAAGCCCGAGGACCTGTTCACCGCGCCCAAGGAAGAGCGCACGCGCGAATTTCTCAAGGCCGTCCTGGAAGACAATTAATCTCTTCCAGCGGCTCCCGGCCTGGCTGACCCACCGGACGACGTTTCGGTGGGCCATTGGCGTGTGAAACTTTTTCTCGTCATAAATCTGGACGTTAGCCCTTCCAAAAGAGTAGCGTGCGCCGATGCAAAAGCATTTGGCAAAAAGGGGCGCTGCCATTCGCCAGGTTCAAATCAAGCTCGACGACCGGGACCTGAAAATTCTGGCGATCCTCCAGCGCGAGGGCCGCATACCCAAGGCTACGCTCGCCGAACGTGTCAACCTCACCCCCACTCCCTGCTGGGAGCGTTTAAAGCGCCTCGAAGACGCCGGCATCATCGAAAGCTACGGCGCGCGAATCTCGTTGCGTGCCTTCGGGCCGCTGACCATCGTCTTCGTCCAGATCGAACTCGAAAGCCACCAGGCCGAAGACTTCTCCCGCTTTGAAGCCGCCATCGGCAAGATCGACAGGATCGTCGAATGCTGGGCCGTCGGCGGTGGCATCGATTACATGCTCAAGATCATCACCCGCGATCTCGAAGACTATCAAAAACTCATCGAAGACCTGCTCGCCGCCAAGATCGGCGTGCGGCGGTATTATTCCTATGTCGTCACCGCCCCCGTAAAAGACACCCCCCTGCCGGTAAGCGCGGTGGCCGAGGCGGGGTAGGCCTTTATCGGAACGGCACTTGTGATGTGCTGTTGACGTCGCTCTGTGCTCTTGCCCGGCTTTCGCCCGGCAGGCTGGAAAGCGGCAAGTCGAGGGGCACCAGAATAACCTTCTTGGCTTCGCCCATCAAACCGTCAGAATCATCGCCTTACCCCCGGTCAGTTTGGCGCCCGTCTCTCCCCGTTCCCCGCTATGGTCGGCTCGGTTCCCCGCTAAACGAAGGACTTCGTGCCCCATGTCGAGCCTGTCCGCCAAATATGCCCCGTCCGGCCTTGTCACGACGCTGACCGACCCCGAACTGTTCTGCCAGCTCGCCCATGTCGCGGGCCGTCCGGTGGCGGCTGTTTCGGGAGACGCCATCGCCGTCACCGATCCGGCAACAGGCGATGCAATCGGCTCGATCCCGGCGCTTGGCGCAGAAGAATCCTCTGCCGCGATCGCACAGGCCGAAGCCGCCTTTGCGCACTGGTCGGCCCTTTTGCCCCAGGAGCGCTCGGCCATCCTGCGCCGCTGGTACGATCTCATCATGGACGCGCGCGAAGACCTCGCCCAGATCATGACCGCCGAACAGGGCAAGCCCATTTCCGAATCGCGCGGCGAAATCGCCTACGCGGCATCCTTCGTCGAGTTCTTCGCCGAGGAAGCCAAGCGCCCCAATATCGAATCCGTCACCTCCCACCTCCCCGATGCGGAAGTGGAAATCTGGCGTGAACCGGCTGGCGTTGCCGCGCTGATCACCCCCTGGAATTTCCCTTCGGCCATGATCACCCGCAAGGCCGCCGCCGCCTTGGCTGCCGGCTGCACCTGCCTTGTCCATCCCTCCTCGGAAACACCGTTTTCCGCGACCGCGCTTGCCGTTCTCGCCGCCCGCGCCGGCATCCCGGCCGGCGCCTTTAACGTGGTAACCGGCAAGGCCGCCACCGTCGTCGAGCCCTGGACAGCCGATGCCCGCGTGCGCGTGCTCTCGTTCACCGGCTCCACCGAAATCGGCAAGTTGCTCTACCGGCAATCGGCCGGCACCGTCAAGCGCCTCATCATGGAACTGGGCGGCCACGCCCCCTTCATCGTCTTTGCCGACGCCGACCTCGACCAGGCAGTCGAGGAAGCGGTCAAGGCCAAGTTCGCCACTTCCGGGCAGGACTGCCTTGGCGCCAACCGGTTCTTCATCGACCGCCGCATCTACGAAAGCTTTGCCGAACGCTTCGCCGAAGCCGCCGCGGCGCTTTCGGTCGGCCCCGGTTCCACCGATCCCGATATCGGCCCGCTGATGAACGAAAAGGCCATCGCCAAACAGATTTCCCATGTCGAGGACGCTCTGGCCAAAGGCGCCAAATGCCTGACCGGTGGTGCCGCGGACGGGCAGGGGCCTTTGTTCTTCCAGCCCACAATCCTCACCGACGTGCCCGCCGATGCCCTCATCATGAATGAAGAAACCTTCGGGCCCGTCGCAGCGCTTTGCCCCTTCGATAGCGAGCAAGAAGCCATCGCCCGCGCCAACGCCACCGAATACGGACTGATCGCCTACCTTCACACCATGGACCCGCGCCGCATCTATCGCGCGTCCCGCCAACTCCAGTTCGGCATGGTCGCCGTCAACCGCACCAAGGTCACCGGCGCCCCCATTCCCTTCGGCGGCTACAAGCAGTCCGGCATGGGCCGCGAAGGCGCCCGGCTGGGCATGGAGGAATTCACGGAAGTCAAATATGTCTGCCGCGACTGGGCCTGAGATGGCGACATCGGCGCCTGCCAAAAGAACCGGATTTAAAGACTAGGTACCAAGGACCACAAAAATGCTCACCAACGATCAGCTCGACCAGTGGGATCGGGAAAATTTCTTCCATCCCTCGACCCATCTCGCCCAGCACGCGCGCGGCGAAAGCCCCAATCGGATCGTGAAAACCGCGTCCGGCGTCTATATCGAGGATCGTGACGGCAACAAACTGCTCGATGCGTTTGCCGGGCTTTATTGCGTCAATGTCGGCTATGGCCGCACCGAGATTTCCGAAGCCATTGCCGAACAGGCCAAGGAACTGGCCTATTACCACGCCTATGTCGGCCACGGCACCGAAGCCTCGATCACGCTGGCCAAAATGGTGCTCGAACGCGCGCCAAAGGGCATGAGCAAGGTCTATTTCGGGCTCGGCGGGTCCGATGCCAACGAAACCAACATCAAGCTGGTCTGGTACTACAACAACATCCTGGGCCGCCCGGAAAAGAAAAAGATCATCTCGCGCTGGCGCGGCTATCACGGCTCGGGCCTGATGACCGGTTCGATGACCGGGCTGGCCACCTTCCACAACAAGTTCGACCTGCCGCTCTCTCAGGTGATCCACACCGAGGCGCCGTACTATTACCGCCGCCCGCGCCGCAACATGAGCGAGGCCGAATTCGTCCTGCACTGCGTCGCCGAACTCGAAGCACTGATCGCGCGCGAGGGCGCCGATACCATTGCCGCCTTCATCGGCGAGCCCATCCTTGGCACCGGTGGCATCGTTCCGCCCCCGGCCGGATATTGGGAAGCTATCCAGCAGGTCCTCAAAAAGCACGACATCCTGCTCATCGCCGATGAAGTGGTCACCGGCTTTGGCCGCCTGGGCACCATGATGGGGTCTGATCATTATGGCCTGCGCCCAGACCTCATCACCATCGCCAAGGGCCTGACCTCGGCCTATGCGCCGCTGTCGGGATCGATAGTGGGAGAAAAAATGTGGCAGGTGCTTATGGACGGCACCGACGAGTTCGGCCCCATCGGGCACGGCTGGACCTATTCGGCGCACCCCATTGGCGCGGCCGCCGGCATCGCCAATCTCAACCTCATCGACAAATTGGGCCTTGTGGAAAACGCCGGGAAAACCGGTGCATATCTCAACGCGCAGATGAGCGCCGCGCTCGGCGATCACGCCAATGTTGGCGAAGTGCGCGGCGAGGGCATGCTGTGCGCCGTCGAACTGGTCAAGGATCGCGATGCGGCCACCTTCTTTGACGCCTCAGAAAAAGTCGCCCCTCGCATCGTTGGCGAAATGGCAAAGCTCGGCGTTATCGCGCGCGCAATGCCGCAGGGCGATATCATCGGCTTTGCGCCGCCCCTGTGCCTGAGCGAGGCGGAGGCCGATATCGTTGTCGAAAAGACAGCTGCCGCAGTCAAATCGGTACTCGGCTGATCCCTGCCGAACCGGCTCCGTCCGGCGCGCCGAATCAAAATGGTGCGCCGGGTCGATGAACGGCCTTGTTTTGGGCGCAGTAGCGCTGTAATGATCGTTTTCATACGTTCGATGCGCTTGGCTACCTGATCTGCCGGTTCTGCCGGTCACTTGGATATCCTTTATTGCAAGACGTTGGGTTCGGCGCATGTCGCGCGCGAACTATTCGCCATTCGAAAGGATCCCTAGATGATCACTGGCAAAGTCAAATTCTTCAACACCACCAAGGGCTTCGGCTTCATTCAGCCCGACCAGGGCGGCCAGGACGCCTTCGTCCACATTTCCGCTGTGGAACGTTCGGGCATGACCACGCTGACCGAAGGTCAGGCCGTTTCCTACGAGCTGGAAAAGGGCCGCGACGGCCGCTCGTCTGCAGTCAACCTGCAGCCGGCTGACTGATTTCAGGCATTTGCCTCGAAATCGAAGGTTTTGAGAAGGCCGCCGCGAGGCGGCCTTTTTTCATTCCCGGTCCGCGGCCATCCGCGCCAGTTTGGCGATGGTGTTCATGTTGCGCGCCGTGCCCTCCTTGGCCGCCGGTATGGCCAGCTTCGACCGCCCCATCCCCGAGCCATAGGAAACGTAGATCTCCCGCTTGCCCAGGCGCACCTCTTCGTCTTCGGCGCGGTTGCGCAGGGTTTCGAGAGCATCGCCGGCCGGCTTCCCGTTGAGAAAGATCGCCACAGTGAAATTCGGCTTGGCATCGGGAAACGGGTTGGCGTTCAAGACTGCGGCCATCTCGCTGGCCGTCCTCACCACGACGCCCACCGGTTTGCCCGCATAGGCTGCAAGTCGCTCCTCCAGCGCCTTGCGCACCTGTGCTTCACTGAGATCGGAAACAAATACCACATTGCCGCTGGCGATATGGGTCTTGACCTCCTCGAACCCCGCCGCTTCGCACATCGCGGTGAGTTCGCTCATCGGCAGTTTCCCGGTCCCGCCCACATTGACCGCGCGCAGCAGCGCGATATAAGCGGTCATGTGCGCCCGGCCGCATCGAGCGCGGAGAAGTCCTCGTCGGAAAGCTCGATATTGGCGGCGGCAACGTTTTCTTCGAGATGAGCAAGTTTCGATGTCCCGGGAATGGGCAGCATCACCGGGCTGCGCTTGAGCACCCAGGCCAGGGCGATCTGGCTGGGCGCCGCTCCGTGTTTTTTGGCGATCCCCTCGAGCACCGATCCAGGCTTGGCCAGGCTCCCCGCCGCCAGCGGAAACCATGGGATGAACCCGATCCCATGCGTTTGGCAATAGTCGAGAACATCCTCGCTGTTGCGATCCACCAGATTGTAGCGGTTCTGGACGGTGGCAACGGGAAACACCTCGCGTGCCGCCTCGATCTCGGCAACGCTGACCTGGCTCAGCCCGGCATGGGCGATGATCCCTTGATCGAGCAGCGCCTTGACCGCCCCGAACTGTTCCTCGCGCGGCACGCGCGGATCGATGCGATGGAGCTGCCAGAGCGCAATCTGTTCAACCCCGAGCTTTTTGAGGCTCTTTTTCGCCTGCTCGATCAGATAGTCGGGCATGCCGTTCGGCGCCCAACGATCCGGTCCGGCCCGCGTCAGCCCCGCCTTGGTGGCGATCAGAAGCCCCTCATAGGGGTGCAGCGCCTGCGCGATCAGTTCCTCGGAAACGTCGGGCCCGTAAGAATCGGCGGTGTCGATGAAATTGACGCCGAGTTCGGGCAGGCGCTTGAGCGTCGCCATCGCCCCGTCGTGATCGGCCGGCGGCCCCCAAATGCCGCGGCCGGTGATCCGCATCGCGCCGAATCCGAGCCGGTTGATGGTGAAATCGCCCAGCGAGAATGTGCCCGAAGCGGCGGCGTTGACGGTATCGCTCATGATGCAAGTCCCTTTCGTTTCCCGCCACCCTAACGCCTTCAATGGGGCCAACCCAAGGCCCTGGGGCCAGCAAAAAGGCCGGCACGCGAAACCTCGCGTGCCGGCCCGATTGCTTGCTGATGGCTGATGACTCAGTCCATGCCGATCTTGCCGCCATCGGCCTTGGTGATGGCGACGACGGACGGACGGACCGGCATGTCGTCGCGGAAATCGGGCCAACGGGTCGAAAGGTCCTCATAATAGGACGGACGGCCATGGCCTTCCCAATCCTCTCCGCCATCGGCGGGGTGCTGGACGGCGACAAAGAACGTGGTCAGGTCCGGGGTCGGCAGTGGGCCGCACATTTCCCCGCCCACCGGCACGCGGTAGAACAGCTTTGAGGTGCCACGCGCATCGCCTTCGATATCGACGGCCCAAAGCCCGTCCGTGCGCCCGGTCGCCGAGGGCGAATTGCCGTCGGTGGAAACCCACAACCGGCCTTCGCTGTCGACGGCGGCGTTGTCGGGCATGCCGAACCAGCCGTTTTCGGTCGTTGCTGTCGAGAAAGTTGCGCCCACTTCGGCGATCGAGGGATCGCCACACTGGAGCAGGATTTCCCAGCGGCCCGTGGTGGCGGCGAAATCGCCACCCTCTTCGTGGATCTCGATGATGTGGCCAAAGGCGTTTTCGGCACGCGGGTTGGCGGCGTCCACCTGCTCCTCGCTGCGGCGCGTGTTGTTGGTCAACATCACATAGACGCGGCCATTGCTTGCGTTTGGCTCGATGTCTTCGGGGCGGTCCATCGGGGTGGCACCCACAAGATCGGCGGCCCGGCGGGTTTCGATCAGAACGTCGGCCTGGCTTTCAAAGCCGTTTTCGCCGGTCAGCGGACCTTCGCCGAAAGTGAGCGGTAGCCATTCCATAGACCCGTCTTCCTCGAAGCGGGCCACATAGAGCGTACCGTCGTCGAGCAGGTCCATGTTTGCGGTGCGTTCCTCCGCGTTGAACCTGCCGTTGGTGATGAACTTGTAGACATAGTCGAAACGCTCGTCATCGCCGCTGTAAAACACCACCCGGCCGTCCGGGGCGACGATCGATTCGGCGCCTTCATGCTTGAAACGGCCCAGCGCAGTGCGCTTCTTGGGAGTCGAGGAGGCATCCATGGGATCGACTTCGACCACCCAGCCGAACCGGTTCATTTCGTTGGGTTCTTTGGAGACGTCGAAACGGTCGTGGAAATTGGCCCATTCATAGCTGTTGCCCGGTGCGCCAAGGCGCTCGTAATTGGCGGCTTCGCGGTGATCGGCGGCCAGCTCGCCCGAGAAATAGCCGTGGAAGTTCTCTTCCGCCATCAGATAGGTGCCCCACGGGGTTGTCCCGCCGGCGCAATTGTTGAGCGTGCCGCGCACCTTGGTGCCGGTGGCGTCGGCGCTGGTCTTGAGCCGGTCATGCCCGGCCGCCGGGCCGGTGATTTCCATTTCGGTCTCACCGGTGATGCGGCGGTTGTAGGGGCTGCCTGCGACGCGCTGCCATTTGCCGTCGACCTTTTCGATCTCGATGACCGAGCCGCCATGCGCCATGATCTCGATATCGACCTGTTCAGCCGAAAGCGGACCCTGCTGCGGCGCGCCGTCGACGATCGTCACGAGCCCTGGAAACATCAGGTGGGCATTGGTGTATTCATGGTTGACCAGCAGCAGGCCATGCTCGGAGGAGCCTTCGAGCGGCACATAGCCGACATAGTCGTTGTTGTAGCCGAACTGACCGGCCTGCGCCTCGGGCGTCTGGTTGGTCGGGTCGAATTCGGGCGCGTCATTGGTCACCGGGTCGCCCCAGCGCATCAGGATATCGGCATTATAGCCCTCGGCCACGTGATGATCGGCATCGACGCCTGCCTCCACCTCGGCAAAAGAAAAGACCGAGCCTTCCTGCGCCCTTGCCTTTTCGGCGGTCAGCAGGGCCAGCGGGCTGACCGTCGCGGCAATCGCCGTTGTGGCCAGCGAACCCTTGAGAAATCCGCGGCGCGAGAAACGGCGGGAAATCAGCTCGCCCATCGTCGGATTGGACGTGGGATTGACGGGATCGAACTCGGCGTTTTCGAGACCCTGGGTCGGAAAGGTGGGATTGTGCTCGTTCATCGGGAAGCCCTGCTGGGTTGCGTTGCGGGGCTCATGGTGCAGGTGTGAGGCCGGTATCCATGAGCGGTAGGGGTGCTCGATGGCGTGGATGACATTCCCGTCCTCCTTCCGCCGGCGCCCGTCCGCGGAAGCTAGGGCCGGGAAATAACAGTGTTATGACATCGCATTCCATTATGGGCCGGCGACCCATTTTCCACACGTTGGTGCGTCGGGCGGCCACGGGTGAGCGATCGGCTGACCTCGGGGTGGAAGCTGCTCAATTGACTTAACTAACTTGTTAGTTAAAAGTGCTGACCGAAACGGACGGGTGAAGCCGGGGTGGAAGGGAAACCATGCGGAACGTTGCCGCAAGCGCTGTGGAGATTGCGCATCGCAGCCTCGACCAATTGGGCGAAACGCCCCTTTGGTGCGACCGCGAGCGCCTAATTTGGTGGCTCGATATCGAAAGGCCCACGTTGCATCGCCTGGACCCGGCGTCCGGCAAACATGATGCGCGCTCGTTTGATGCGACCTTTCTCGGCTCGCTGGCATTGGCTGGCAATGGCGAAAAGCTGATCGCCACAGACCTCACGCTCAATCGACTGACCGGTGACGGCAGCCTTGCGGAAATGGTCAGCGTCGATGCTGGGCTCGACAACCGCCTCAACGATGGACGGGTCGACCCAAACGGCCGGTTCTGGGTCGGCACCATGGACAACCAGCTCCATCGCCCCAATGGCAGCCTCTACCGCATCGATGCCGACGGCACGGCCCATGCGATGATCGACGATGTCATCGTCTCTAACGGCATTGCCTTTTCGCCAGATGGCAGGACCGGCTATTTCACCGACACCAGACGACACCTCTCATGGCGCCTCGCCATCGATCCCGACGATGGCGCGATTATCGGCAGGGAGGTTTTTGCCGACTACGCCCAAACCGGCGACCGCCCGGACGGCGCCACCATCGATGCCGAAGGGTGCCTGTGGCAGGCGTTCTTTGCCGGTGGCCGGATCGTTCGGTACGCGCCCGACGGCCGGATCGACACTGTCGTTGAAATGCCCGTCACCAATCCCACCTGCGTGTGTTTTGGCGGGCCTGATTTCCGCACGCTCTTTGTCACGACGGCCCGCAAGTTTCTTTCCGACGACCAACTGGCCGCCGAGCCGCTGGCCGGCTCGCTTCTGGTCGTCGAGGGCATCGGACAGGGCGGCCCCGAACACAGATTTGTCTTTTCCTGAAACCCCCTGAGGAGGAACCCAGAAATGACCATCCCCACCAAGACCCTTTCGGCTTTGGCCGTTCTGGCGCTCGCGGCGCCGGCGGTCGCAATGGCGCAGGAACCGATTGCCCTGCGCTTTTCCGATTCCACAACCGCCGAAGCTCCGCGCTCGGTGGCGCTGACCGACATGTTCGCCGAACGTCTGGGCGACGATTTCGAGTTCCAGCCCTATTTCTCCTCGACGCTGATCCCCCAGGGGTCCGAGATCGTGGCCATCCAGCGCGGCAACCTCGAAATGTCGCTGCTGCCGCCCTCCGATTTCGCCAAACAGGTTCCCGCCTTCGACATTCTTGGCGCCGCCTATGTTATTCGCGACCCCGAGCACCTTCAGGCTGTTTTCGCCAGCGATGTCGGCGACCAGTTCCGCCAGATGGCCCGCGACGAAATGGGTCTCGAAATTCTCGGCATTGCCTATTACGGCGCCCGCCACGTCAATCTGCGCGGCGACCGGGAAGTGATGACTCCCCAGGACCTCAACGGCGTCCGGCTGCGCATGCCGGGCGGCGAAAGCTGGCAGTTCCTCGGGAGCGCCATTGGCGCCAACCCCACACCGATGGACTATGCCGAAGTCTATACCGGACTTCAGACCGGCGCCATCGACGGCCAGGACAACCCGCTCCCCAACAATCAGCTCATGAAGTTCCATGAGGTGACCGATCAGATCGTCCTTACCGGCCACAACATGGGCTTTGGCATGCTCATCATCAACGCGGACCTGTTTGCTTCGCTGACCCCCGAGCAGCAGCAGACCATGCGCGATGCAGCGACCGAGGCTTTTGCGTGGTCCGACCAGCAATATATCGATCAGGAAGCCGAACTCGTCTCGTTCTTCCAGGAAGAGGGCCTAAAGGTCTATGAGCCCGACCTCGAAGCGTTCAAGGCATATGCGCAGGAACAATACCTTGCGTCCCCGCTCTCCCAGTCCTGGCCCGAAGGCATGCTCGAGCGCATCAACGCGCTCTAGAGCGCTTCCAGGATAAGTGGGCACCACTTATCCGGTTCGGAAGCGCGACAAAACAAAGACTTAGAGCAATTGAAGCGATTCGAAGAAGCGCTGAAATGCTCTAGGACGCCTTGAGGCCCTGACGGCAACAAGGCAAGCACGGGCTCTCCTCTCCCCTAACGGAGAGGTGAGCCGACTTCCGGTTCCGTGAGATGTTGAACCGCTCTGGTATGAGGCGGCCTGAAACGAGCACAGGCCCGCGGCAAAAACGGCGGGGCTTTTTATTCAAGCCCACTGCTTCTTCTTGCTGGTCTTGCCGATGCCGGGGTTGAAGCTGTTGGTGGGGTCGAGAGATTTGTAGAAATCCTCGAGCGCCGGCTTGGCCGCATAAAGGTGTCCCACATTGTGCTCGGCGGGGTATTCGGCGCCGCGCGTATCGAGCAGGGCCAGCAGCTTTTCCTTGATGGCGGGAACGTCGGCGCCCTTTTTGATCATATAGTCCTGATGCATGACGTGGCAGAAAAAATGCCCGCACAGCACCTTGTACTCGATCTGCGCTTCCAGATCGGCGGGCAGTTCGGGCAACCAGTCGATCTCGTTGCGCGGCAGCGCCACATCGAGCGCCAGAATGTCCTCGACCTCATGGGAATGGGTGGCGCGATAGCGCACCGCCGCGCCGCCAAAGGCAAAACGGTGCAGGAAAGCGTCGGCACCCTCCTGCGGTGTGCATTCGAAATAATCCCCGCTCGCCGACGGAAAGATGCCCTCGAGATAGGTCCGCGCCTCGGCGATGCCCTCTCCGCCCATGCGGATCATCAGGTGGTGCTCGAACCGGTCGCGATAATCGTTCATCCGCTTTGGCAGATGCTCGGGCAAAAGTCCGGTAATCATCTGCACGATGCGATCGGAAATCGCGCCGCCCAGCCCGAGCTTTTCGGTAATCCCGTCCACCCAGCTTTTGGCCGCGAACGCGGTCGGTATCCGGTCGGTGCCGAACCGCTTGATGATCAGGAATGTGTCCTTGCCGTATTTTTGCGTCAGCTTATAGCCGTCGCGATGCAGATATTCCCCGGCGATCGGCAAATGGGCAAACCGGCTCAGCATGTGCCGCCGGATCGTATTGAGCTCGAGCGGGTCGTTCGATCCGATATAGAAAACCTGCGTGTCCTTGTCCGCCGCAAAGGTGTCCAGCCGCAGCGCGAACACTGCCAGCTTGCCCGCGCTGCCCGAAGCCTCGAACAGTTTGCGCGGGTCGGCGTTGAACCGGGCAGGGGTATCGGCCTCGATGTCGCGCACATGGATATGGTAATCGTGGTCCGAAGCGCGCCGGTTGCCCTCGGGCGCAACGTCGGCCTCTGAATACTCGCCATTGTCGAGCCGCGAGAGAATGGTTTCGGCCCCGTCCCCAAGCTCCACCCCCAGATGGTTGACCAGTTTCAGCGTCCCGTTCTCATCCACCTGCGCGTAAAGCGCCAGCTCGGTATAGGCCGGGCCGCGCTGGATCAGCGATCCGCCCGAATTGTTGCACACCCCGCCGGTCACCGACGCCCCGATGCAGCTCGACCCGATCACCGAATGCGGCTCGCGCCCGATGGGCCGCAGCGCCTTTTCGAGCTTGTCGAGCGTGACGCCGGGCAGGGCGATCACCTGGCTGCCCCCCGAGATCAGGTCGATGCGTGAAATCCGCATTGTATTGATGATGACGATGGGGCGGTCATAACCCTCCCCGAACGGGGTGGATCCGCCGGTAATCCCGGTATTGGCCGCCTGGACGATGACGATGACCCCCGCCTCCACGCACGCTTTGAGCGCCCGCCATTGCTCCACCAGCGTGCCCGGCCGCACCACGGCCAGCACGTGCCCGTCTCCATAGCGATATCCCTTCCGGTAGCGCCGCGTCGCGCGATCACCCACCAGCACATGGCGCGGGCCGACAATGGAACGGAAAGTGGAAACGAGTTGCTCGGTCATGGGCGGTCCTCTCTGCTGGCGGAGGACCATAACGCCATGGGCACGGAATGGAAGAGCCCAACCGGTTCAGACGTTGAACGGTTCGGCGAGCATCGCTTCGCGTTCGGCCTTGCGGTTGAGCGGATAGGCCTTGTCACTGTAAAGTTTTTGCAGATCGCGCGACGAATAGCTTCGCCCCGCAACGATCATCCGCGCCCCGTGAAGGCTCACTGGCGGCACCTCTTCTAGTGCAAATCGAATGGCCTTTGCAGCGCTCGGGAACCGTCTCGATCCCTGCTCGAGCGCGGTCCGCCAGTCGCGGCCCAGATAGAGGGACGCTTCGGCGTTGAAATCTATGGTCTTCATTTGTCTTTCTGGCCGCCATTTGACGGCCTCGTCTTAACGATAGCGGCGCCACGTTTATCGGGCAGCCTTGCTACGGTTTTATGATTGTCTGAAATGGCTCGGAAGAGGGCGCTGCCATCAGCGCGTTTCCAGCAAAAGCGACATCACTTTTGCGATTGGGCAGCGCGAAAATCAAATCGCGCACCATCGAGCCTGACCGCTATGTATGCGTTCGCCACCGGATTTGCAAGGCGGACGTAATGTCTGACTATCGGGCGAGGGCCTCCCCGGCGCCAACCACACCCGCCGCCGTCATCCCGGGCGAAGACCCGGGATCCAGTACCCCCAGCGCCCCGGCCCGGCCCACCGCCTCTGCCACGCGACACATAAGAAGACCCCTCACCGGCCTGCCGGCCACCCTCTCCCCAGAGGGGCGAGGGTTTATCGTGCCGAACGGCCCAAGATTGCCGGCAGTATTGGCGTATCCACAGCCCGGCTCCCTCTCCCCTCGGGGGAGAGCGTTTGGGTGAGGGGGCCTTGAGCGCATGCGGCATTCTTACCTCTCCCTTGGGGGGAGAGGTCGGCGCGAAGCGACGGGTGAGGGGGCCTTACTTTACTCGCCGGTCTAAGACAGCGGCCTAAACCGCTTCCAGCGCCGCCGCGATCCCCTGGCCCACGCCGATGCACATCGTCACCAGCGCGCGCTTCTTGCCCGAAAGGCTCAGCTCCAGCGCCGCCGTCCCGGCAATCCGCGCGCCCGACATGCCCAGCGGATGCCCCAGCGCAATCGCGCCGCCATTGGGGTTCACAAAGTCCGCGTCCTCGGCAATCCCCAGCCCACGCAACACGGCAATCCCCTGGCTTGCAAACGCCTCATTGAGTTCGACGAGGTCGAAATCCGAAGCAGCCAGCCCCAGCCGCCCCATCAGCTTTTGCGAAGCGGGCAGGGGCCCGATGCCCATGACGCGTGGCGGCACACCGGCGGTTGCACCGCCAACGATCCGCGCAATCGGCGTCAGGCCGTATTTCTTCACCGCCGCTTCGGACGCGATAATCAGCGCCGCCGCACCGTCGTTGACGCCCGAGGCATTGCCTGCCGTCACCGTGCCGCCTTCTTTCTTGAACGGCGTGGGCAGCTTGGCCAGTGTTTCCAGCGTTGTGGCGCGCGGATGTTCGTCCTTATCCACCACTACGGGGTCGCCCTTGCGCTGCGGGATGCTCACCGCAACGATTTCCTTGCCCAGCCGCCCATTGGCCTGCGCCGCCGCCGCCTTGTCCTGGCTGCGCACCGCAAACGCGTCCTGATCGGCGCGGGAAATCTTGTAATCCTCAGCGACGTTCTCGCCGGTCTCAGGCATGGAATCCACGCCATATTGCGCCTTCATGGCCGGGTTGACGAAGCGCCAGCCAATGGTCGTGTCGTAGATCTCCGCATTGCGCGAAAACGCCGACTCGGCCTTGGGCATGACGAACGGCGCCCGGCTCATCGATTCAGTGCCCCCCGCAATCATCAATTCGGCCTCGCCCGCCTTGATGGCCCGCGCCGCTGTCAGCACCGCGTCGAGCCCCGATCCGCATAGCCGGTTGATCGTCGTGCCCGTCACCGTGACCGGCAATCCGGCCAAAAGCAGGCTCATGCGCGCCACGTTGCGGTTGTCCTCGCCCGCCTGGTTGGCGTTGCCGAAAATCACGTCCTCGACCGCCTCGAAATCGACCGAGGGGTTGCGCTCGACCAGCGTCTTGAGCACCAGCGCCCCCAGATCGTCAGGCCGCACTTTCGACAGTGCTCCCCCAAACCGCCCGATGGGCGTGCGGATGTAATCGCAGATAAAAGCTTCGGTCATGCTGCCCTCCCGCCCGCATGGGCGCGCTTGGTGCGTTCGTTGAGATCGCGCAGGGTCGAAAGCTCGATCTCGCTCGGGGCAGGGGTCACTTCGAGATCGTCGGCGAATTTCACCGTCCACCCGCAAGTCTCCTGCACCATCTCGCGCGTCACGCCTTCGTGCAGCGAAACCACAGTGAATTCCTTGGTCACCGGATCGGGCTTCCAGATCGCCAGATCGGTTATCAAAAGCGTCGGCCCCTTGGTCTTGATCCCCAGCCGCTCGCGGTGATCCCCGCCCTCGCCGTGACCGAACGAGGTGAAAAAGTCGATCTTTTCCACCATCGAGCGCGTCGCCTGCTTGAGCGTGATGTAAATCTCCCCGCACGAGGTCGCGATTTCCGGCGCCCCGCCGCCGCCCGGCAGGCGCACCTTGGGGCTGTCGTAATCGCCGATCACCGTGGTGTTGATATTGCCGAACCTGTCGATCTGCGCCGCGCCCAGAAACCCGACGGTAATCTTGCCGCCCTGCAGCCAGTAGCGAAACATTTCGGGCACCGCGACGGTCGAAACCGCCGTCTCGCACAATTCGCCATCGCCGATCGAAAGCGGCAAGACGTCAGGCGCGGTGCCGATCGTGCCGCTCTCATAGATCAGCGTGATGTCGGGCGCATGGGTCAGCCGCGCCACGTTGCACGCCGCCGAGGGCGCGCCGATGCCCACGAAACACACGTCTTTGGAGGACAGTGCCCGCGAAGCGGCAATTGTCATCATTTCGGTTGGGGTAACATCGCTCATGGTCAAAGCCCCTTCACACGGTCGGCGAACGCTTCGGGCGTCGCGTTCAGGACATTCTCGTCCATCCATTTGGCAAACAGCTCGCGGTCGGCCGAAATTTCGTTCCAGGCCAGATAGGCAGCGTTGTCGCGCGCGTAATAGCCATGGGTGTAGGAGGGGTGCGCCCCGCCCTTGACCTTGGCAATCGCCGTCACCGTCCAGTGCGGCAGCACCGTGAGGTTGGGGTGCATGCCCTTGAAATCGGGCACGATCTCCTCGACCGTCACCACGACCTTTTTCGCCGCCAGCGCCACTTCCTTTTGCACCCCGACAATGCCCTCGATCAGCACGTCGCCCTTTTCGTTGGCCTTCTGGGCGTGAATGAAAGCCACGTCCGGATTGTGGGCCGGCACCGTCGCCAGCTCCTCGCCCGTATAGGGGCAGGTGATCGATTTGATGTCGGGATTGACCTTGGGCAGGTCGGCGCCCTTGTAGCCGCGAAACACCGCGCAGGGCAGACCCGCGGCCCCCGCCGCATAGGCGTTCGCCATGGCCGCGTGCGAATGCTCGACGGTCTCGATGGCGCGTGGATGCTTGTTCTCGATGGCGTCGCGCATGCGGCGCAACAGGCCCACGCCCGGATTGCCCGCATAGGAAAAGATCACCTTTTTCGCCATGCCCATGCCGATCATCTGGTCATAGATGATGTCGGGCGTCATCCGGATCAGGGTCAAATCCTTGAACCCCTGCCGGATCGCCTCGTGCCCCGCCGCGTGCGGGATCAAATGCGTGAACCCTTCAAAAGCGACGGTATCGCCGTCCTTAAGGTTCTCGCGCACCGCCTGCTCGAGCGGCATGATCTTGCTCATTGGTCTCCATCCCGGAAAACAGTTCTATAACCGATAGCATAATTAACACTGGCGAAAGCGCGCGGTAAAATGATAAATATGCGGCAATGTATAACTTAACGTCATACGATGGAGCTTTCGCTGAGGCGCTTGCCTCCTTCTTGCCTTCGCCTCTCGAGGGGAGAAGGTGCCCCGAAGGGGCGGATGAGGGGTGCGCAGCGCTTGCCTCGATCACCCGAGCAGACATAGGCGCCCAATGCCCCTCATCGACCCGCGCATAAAGCTCCGCCATCTTTCCTGCTTTGTCGAGACCGACAGGCATGGCGGCGTCGTGCCCGCGGCCGAGGCGTTGGGGCTGTCCCAGCCGGCCATCTCGAAATCGCTGGCCGAACTCGAAGACATTCTCGGCGTCGCCCTGTTCGACCGCACCCGCCGCAGGCTGGCGCTGACCGAATTCGGCGCCCAGTTCCTGCGCTACGCCAATGCCGCGCTCGCCGCACTGCGGCAGGGCGTTGAATCGGTCTCGCTGGCCAGCCATGCCGATGCCGTGGTGCGCCTCGGCGCGCTGCCCACCGTCGAAGTGGAAGTGGTGCCACGCGCCGTCGCGCGCTTTGCCATGGGCCCGCTTGCCGCCCGCCTGCATGTGGAAAGCGGCCCCAGCCCGCACCTTCTCGGTCTGCTGCGCACAGGCGCCATCGACCTCGTGGTCGGGCGCATGCCCGCGCCCGATGTCATGGCCGGGCTCAGTTTCGAGCATCTTTATTCCGAACCGCTGGTCCTCGCCGTCCGCCCCGGCCATCCGCTGCTCTTGGCTCCCGCGCCATCCCTGCGCATGGTTGAATCCTACCCGGCGCTTGTGCCCCCGCGCGGCGCCATCATCCGCCAGACCGTGGAAACCGTGCTGCTGGCCGCCGGAATCGCCCGTCTGTCGCGCGAGATCGAAACGGTGTCAAATTCGTTCGGTCGCGCCTATGCCCTTTTGACCGATGCCGTATGGTTCATTTCCCGCTCCGTGGTCGCCGCCGATCTGCAAAGCGGTGCGTTGGCCACGCTCGATGTCGATATGTCCGCCAGCCATGGCGCCATCGGCATCACCACGCGCGCCGGCGCCGAAATCGATCTCCCCACGACCGCCTTCATCGCGGCCGTACGGGAGGTGGCAAGTCCGGGCCAGAGCGTGTCCAGCAAAAGTGGAAACGGTTTTGCGGTTCGGACACGCGACAAAACAAAATCCTAGAGCAGCGGATTTGATTCAATCAAATCCTGATCGGCTCTGGGGCTATTTGGCAAAAACCCCGGCGAAGTCCGCAAAGCCTTTCACCTCGATCGGATTGCCCGATGGATCGGTGAAAAACATGGTCCGCTGTTCGCCCGGTTCGCCCTCGAACCGCACAACCGGGGGAATGTCGAACCCGATCCCGGCGCCCTCGAGACGATTGGCGAGCGCCTTCCAGTCATCGAGCGGAAGGACCACGCCCAGATGCGGCATCATCACCATGTGATCGCCCACCTTGCCGGTGCGCGTCGTCTTAAACGGTTCGCCCAGATGCAGCGATATCTGATGCCCGAAGAAATCGAAATCGACCCAGGTCTCGGTTGAGCGCCCTTCGGCGCATCCCAGCACCCCGCCGTAAAATCGCCGCGCCGCATCCAAATCGGTCACGTGATAGGCGAGATGAAAAACCGATTGAACCACTATGTTTTCCTTTTTTATCTATTAGCTCCGCACAGCGTTGCGCGGCGAGGTCTGGCCCTGTCGGGCGCGGCGGCGTTCGAGCCGCGCCTTGCGGGCGGTCTGAAAGCCGCTCACCAATCCGCGCACGATCACGTAAAAGAACACCCAGCAGAACAAGGCAATCGGCAGGGCGCCGATCATCATTGTCTGAAACAGCGGCAGGATGGCCCCCAGATCGAGAGAGAACAGCCCGCCCGAAAGTGCCGTGGTGTCCGCATGGCGCATCACCGCCGCCGGATCGTCGGGAAACAGCGCCGCCCGGATCGATGAGCCGAACTGGAAGCTCAGCGAGAAAAACAGCGGGAAGGTGATCGGGTTGCCCCACGCCGTGCCGATGGCTGCGGCCAGCATGTTGCCGCGCGTTACGAACGCCAGAACAAAGCCTAAAAAGAAATGCACTCCGATCAGCGGAAACACCGAAACCGCCGCCCCCGAGGCAACACCGGCCGCAATGGCGTGCGGGCTCGCCGTCAGCCGCAGCACGCGCTTTTGCAGATAGGTGAAATACCGCTTGAGCCCCATGCGGGGCCAGACGGCATCCCGCACCCGCGTCTGCCAATCTTTTTTTTGCCTGCTGTCTGCCATTCGGTTCTGCCCTGGGGCCGGTCTTGCCCGATTATCTGGGACAAATGTTAACCCCGATTGGGGGTCTGCGACCAGACAATTGCTAAAGGGTGTGGCGGTTTTGCGCAGACGCGGTAAAACAGACCTCAACGGGCGCCTTTTATGACGATAACGTCACAATGGCTGTGGCCAAGCGGTCTCAGGTTCGCTAAGGCCAGAATAAATCCGACAGGTCTTCCAGGAGCCCCATGTCCAAGTCAGCCATCGACAAGGATCTCAAGCGCGTCCGGCAGTTGCGTGAGGCAACCCAGGATAGCTCCCGTGCCATGGCCGCTCCGGGCATCGCGCTGGTCTTCCTGCTCGCCGCTCTCATCTGGGCCAGTTTCGCCGTATCTTCGGGTCCCCTGAGCTATCTGGTCATTATCGCCACGGTCATTGCCGCCTATATGGCGCTCAATATCGGGGCCAACGACGTGGCCAACAATATGGGCCCCGCTGTCGGGTCCAAGGCCCTCACCATGACCGGCGCCCTGGCCATCGCTGCCATCTGTGAGGCGGCGGGCGCGCTGCTGGCCGGTGGCGACGTGGTCTCCACCATATCGCGCGACATCATCGTTCCCGGCGCTCACATCGACGGCACTGCATTCGTGATGGTCATGATGGCTGCGCTTTTGTCCTCGGCGCTCTGGGTCAATCTGGCCACCATCATCGGCGCGCCGGTCTCCACCACCCATGCCGTGGTTGGCGGCGTGGTCGGCGCGGGGATCGCCGCCGCCGGGTTTTCCGCAATCATCTGGCCCACCATCGCCAAGATCGCCGCGAGCTGGGTGATTTCCCCGCTCATGGGCGGTTTGCTGGCTGCGGTTCTGCTCACAATCATCAATTTCACCATCCTGCGCCAGAAGGAAAAGGTGCTTTCCGCGCGCATATGGGTGCCGGTTCTTGTTGGCGTGATGATCGGCATCTTCGCCATGTACATGTCCATGAAGGGCCTCTCCCGTGTCTGGAAGCCCCAGGGCCATATCGTCCTGCTGATCGGGCTTTTGGCTGGCGGCATCGGCTGGTTCGCCGCCCAGCCATGGGTGCGGGCGCGCACCGAGGGCATGGACAATTCCAACAAGCAGGTGGGCACCTTGTTTCGCCTGCCGCTGATCTTTGCGACGGCCCTGCTCTCGTTCGCGCACGGCGCCAACGACGTCGCCAACGCCGTCGGCCCGCTCGCCGCCATCGTTTCGGCGGTGCAGGGGGGCGCTGTCGGTGAATCGGTTGCGCTGCCGATCTGGGTCCTGGCCATCGGCGCGTTGGGCATCGCGTTGGGGCTTGCGCTGTTCGGCCCCCGCGTGATCCGCACGGTGGGCGAAAAAATCACCAAGCTCAACGAAATCCGTGGCTATTGCGTCGCACTCTCGGCGGCCGCAACGGTACTGGTCGCCTCCGCTCTCGGCCTGCCGGTGTCGTCGACCCATATTGCGGTGGGCGCCGTGTTCGGCGTGGGCTTTCTGCGCGAAGGGTTTTCCAATCAGGGCATCCGCAACAAGGCCGTCAGCCCCGAAGGCGTCTTCCTGCGCACCGACCATCTCAACAAGACCGCCGAGGAGGCCGTCGCCAATTACCAGAAACGCCGGCGCCGTTACCTTGTCCGCCGCCAGCACGTCTTGTCCATCGGCGCCGCGTGGATCATCACCGTCCCGGCCTCCGCACTGATTGCCGGAGGGATATTCTGGGGCATGGTGCTGCTGTTCGGGCTCTAGAGTATCCGTTTTGATCAAGCGGTTTTTGGTGTCCATTTCCGGTCGTGTTTGATGAGTGTGTTTGCGAGTTCGATGAGTTTTCTCATCAGGGCGGTCAGGGCGAGTTTTGGTGGTTTTCCGGCTCCGATCATGGCGTTGTATTTTCGTTTGAGGTCGGGATTGTATCGGGCAGCGACCAGGGCTGGCATATAGAGGGCGTCGCGCAGGAACTTTCGCCCTCCCTGGATGAAAGCCTTTCCGCGCCACTGCCCCGATTGCCGTGTCATGGGAGCAAGGCCTGCAAGGCTTGCGGCCTGCTTTGGGGTCATTGTACCGATTTCGGGACATTCGATCACGATGGCGGCAGCAGTGACCGGCCCCACTCCCGGGATTGAGCACATGATATCGAAGGCCCGCGCCCGGTCCGGGCACTGGCGTACAAGGCGCTGCACCTGGGTGTCCAACTCGGCGAGGTGCCGTTTGATCTGATCGAGCCTTGCCCTTGTCTGGCGTCTGGTGATGGCCAAGGTCTGCGTCTTTTGCCGGTTCAACAGGCGTGTACGGTCCTTGATCAGCGCCATGCGCGCGATCTGCAATTCTTTGAGGACGTGTTGATTTTCGGGCTGGGGTTCATTGGGGATCGAGATCGAATGCGACGCCCATGGCAGCCAGCATGCGCGCGTCGACGGCATCGGTCTTGGCCCGGGTTCCTCGTGCCTGGGCAAATCGGCGCGCCTGCAGGGGATTGACCTTGACCAGGGGCAGGCTTGCGGCCAATGCGCGCTCGAAGGCTGCGTGATAGGGACCGGTCGCTTCATAGACGATCAGATCGGGGCGTTGGGGTCCGATCCAGCGCCTCAGGGCACGCAGGCCGGCCGGAGAATTGGCAAACCGGGCCGTCTCACCGGTTCTGGCGCTATGGGCGTCGAGATTGGCTTTCGAGATGTCGATGCCGATGCTATCCTTGGTCATCTTCGCGTGTCCTATGCTTGTCCTAGAGGGCTTGCGCCGCTCTGTATCCGTTCAGGCCTCAGGCGAAGACGGCGGTCGATCACACTCTAAAACGGTCCATCACGACCAAGCCCGTATCGATCCAACCGCCGCCAGTGCGCGCCATAAAGCACATGGCGCACACTGGCCCTTTCATCGCACAACAGCCGGTTCTTTCATAAGACAAGCGTGTCCAGCAAAAGCATGTCCTCGACCCGATCGGGGATGGAAACGGTTTTGCGGTTTGGACACGCGACGAACCAAGGACTTAGATCAAGTCCGCGATTCGAAGACCCGAAGGGCCGCGCAAGCGAAAAGCGGATTTGATCTAGGCCCCGTGATGCCTGACGACGCCCAAGATTTACACGGAATTGGCATTGTCCCCATCGCTGCCCCGGCGAAAGCCGGGGCCCATGAGGGCTTCCTCAGCCGCCAGCGGCTCGGTACCTGCTGCTGGACCCCGGCTGGAGTTTATCCCGGCGAAAGCCGGGACCGGGGAAGCGGCCGAGGGTGGCTGGCCTTTTCAAGACCTGAACGGTTTTAGCCCGTCATGCCTGCAGCGGTGCGCGCCGCGAGACAGGACTGGACGAGCGCAGCGAGGCCCCGGCCAACTTTTTGGCCGCGCCGTCGCAGGCGCAGCGGAAGGCATAGGGCGGTTTTAGCCCGTCATGCCTGCAGCGGTGCGCGCCGTGAGACAGAACGAGACGTTTCCCGCTGCGCCAGCGCCAGGGCGACATCGGCCAGCCCGTCATGGGTAATCAGCCGCTTGGCCTCGGCCAGAACCGCCCAGTGGCGATAGCGCTGCCCCATTTCCTTCCAGTCCTCGCGCTGGTCGGTGACCAGCAGCGGAAACATCTTGACCTCTATGGGCTGCGGCCGTTCCTCGGTCACCGGCAGGAAATATGAGCCGATCGGCGCGGTTTCGATCTCGCCCACCACGCCCGCTTCCTCATAGGCTTCCAGCTCGGCGCTTTCCCAGGGCGTCTTGCCATCCATCTGCCGACCCTTGGGGAAAATCCATTTCCCCCGGCCACGCGATGTGATGAGCAGCACCACCAACTGCCCGTCGACCATCCTGTACGGCAGCGCACCAAATTGCGGCCCCACCGGCTCAACGGGAGGCTTGGCAAAAAAGTGGGACCAAAGACGCATGGGCATTGATGGCGACTCCATTGCGAACGCTCGGAATCCTAGGCTGATTTGGCCCTGAACGTCAAAACAAACACCAAGGGCTGTGAATCGCGGCCAAGGGGGTTGTGCAGCCCGCTTTCCCCGATGCTACACTAGGCTGGCTCGGCTTGCCTGAGTCCCACCTCGAATCACCAACCAACCCCGGAGCAGGCAAAAGGCGATGACCGTCGAAATCGACATGGGCACGACAAAGACGGCGACGCCCGCAAAGCTCGATCTCGAGGAATTGCTGGCCACCCGCCTTCTGGTGCAGGGCAATTCCGGCTCGGGCAAATCCCACCTCCTGCGCCGCCTTCTCGAACAGAGCGCCCCCTGGGTGCAGCAATGCGTCATCGACCCCGAGGGCGATTTCGTCACCCTGGCCGACAAATTCGGCCACGTGGTTGTCGAGGCCGATCGCTCCGAGCATGAATTGACGCGCATCGCCGGCCGCATCCGCCAGCACCGCGTCTCGGTCGTTCTCTCGCTCGAAGGGCTCGAGGCCGAAGCCCAGATGCGCGCCGCCGCCGCCTTCCTTGGCGGGCTGTTCGATGCCGACCGCGATTTCTGGTATCCCATGCTGGTCGTTGTCGATGAAGCCCAGCTCTTTGCGCCGTCTTCGGGCGGCGAAGTCTCCGACGAGGCGCGCAAGCTCTCCCTCGGCGCCATGACCAACCTCATGTGCCGTGGCAGAAAGCGCGGCCTTGCCGGCGTCATCGCCACTCAGCGCCTCGCCAAGCTCGCCAAGAACGTCGCCGCCGAAGCGTCGAACTTTCTGATGGGCCGCACTTTCCTCGATATCGACATGGCCCGCGCCGGCGATCTTTTGGGCATGGACCGGCGCGGCACCGAAATGTTTCGCGATCTCGAAAAGGGCAATTTCGTCGCGCTCGGCCCCGCGCTGTCGCGCCGCCCGCTGCCCATCAGGATCGGTGCCGTCCAAACCAGCGCCCGCTCCACATCGCCAAAGCTCATGCCGCTCCCCGAAACCGGGGCCGACGCCGCCGATCTGATTTTTACCCCCGGCGCCGAGGAAGACATCCGCCCCCTCCCGCGCCGTACCGTCCAGTCTGCGCCGCGCCCCACCGCCGATATTCTGGCCCAGCTGAGCCGACCAGCGCCCAAAGCGGACCCCGAGCCGGCAAGCCTGTTCCCCGAAATCGACGAGGCCGAGCGCGCCGCCCTGATCGATGCCGTGCTTGTCGAAATCCTCGAAGACCCCGAGGCCAGCTTCCGCTCGGTCGCCGTGCTTTATCAGGATTTTCTTGTGCGCTGCCGCATCCGCCGCGTGCCGGGCACCCCGCCTGATTTGAGCGATTTCAAGCGCCGCTTCGCCGTCGCCCGCGCCGGGGTCGATACGGCGGCTGCCGAGTCCGACGTCTGGCAGACCGCCCTCGATCTGGCCCGCACGCTCCCCGAGGATCTGCAGGGTGTGTTCTTAATGGTCGCCCGCGCCGCGGTGGAAACGCTTCCCTGTCCGTCCGATGCCACGCTGGCCCGCGCCTATGGTTCCCATTCCGCCTCCCGCGCCCGGCGGCTTTTAACCTTTTTCGAGGATCGCGGCCTTATCGTCTTGCGCGAGGATTTCTCTTCCCGCCGCATCGCCGCCTTCCCCGACCTTGGCTGCGAAACCGCCCCCGGCGACGCCAACGGTCCTGCGGAAAGCCCGGACGGCAGGGCAGCGGCAGAGTAGGCTGGCATTTCCCAACGCTCGCCTTTTTGCTCAACGTTTATCCAGCCCCCACGGTCATCCCGGGCGAAGACCCGGGATCCAGTACCCCCATCGCCCATGATTGTTGCGCCAGCCTCGCCCGTTCCCATTCGCCAAAATCGCCAAATCTCCGCTTTTGACGAAATCTCCCCTTGCCCGCTCGCCATCCCCCGCTAGGGTCAAATCCATGATTTTAGCACTCGACATCGGCGGCAGCGCCATCAAGGCGGCCTTTGCGCGCGACACCGGCTCCATCGTCCAGATGGGCCGCATCGAAACCCCGCGCAATGATTTCGCCGCCTTCGTCGAAACCCTGCGCGGCATCCTTGCCGCCGTGCCCGAACGGCCCGATGCCGTCTCGATTTCCATCTGCGGCGTCGTCGATATCGAGACGGGCAAAATGATCTGCGCCAACGTGCCCTGCATCGATGGCCGCGTGCTCGATGCCGATCTCTCCGAAGCGCTCGAACTGCCCGTTTCCATCGCCAATGACGCCGATTGTTTCGCGCTGGCCGAAGCCGGGCTCGGGGCAGGGCAGGGCCATGACGTGGTGTTCGGCATCATCCTGGGAACCGGCGTCGGCGGCGGCCTCGTGGTCGAAGGCCGGCTCGCCAACCGAAGGGGCGGTTATGCCGGCGAATGGGGCCACGCGACCATCCTTGCCACCACAGCCGGCGATCCGCCCCTCGCCATTCCCCATTTCCGCTGCGGCTGTGGCCGCATGGGCTGCGTCGATACCGTTGGCGGCGCGCGCGGGCTCGAAAAGCTGCACATGCATTTGACCGGCCAGGCCCGCGACAGCCGCGAAATCGTCGTCGGCTGGGCCGGGCGCGACGAGGCGGCCAGCCGCACCATGGATGTCTATGTCGATCTCGTCGCCGCCCCGCTGGCCCTTGCGGTCAATATCACCGGCGCGTCCATCGTGCCCGTCGGCGGTGGCCTCGCCGGAGCGCCGGGCCTCATCCCCGCCCTCGATGCCGCAGTGCGCGCCTCCATCCTGCGCAAGCTCGACCGACCCCTCATCGTCCCCGCCCAGTGTGCCACCGAACCCGGTCTTGTCGGCGCCGCGCTTCTGGGCCTCGACCGGTTCGCCTATGCCTGACGCCGCGCCCTCGCATCGATTCCAGCGCCTCAAGTGGTCACGATCGGAGCCGCCATATCTCCCCTCGCCCCTTGAGGGGAGAGGGGTTGGGGGTGAGGGGTGCGCAGAGCGTCCTCAAACACCCGGTTTGCAATGTCGATAGCCCCAACCCTCGAAATCTGCGTCGACGACGCCACAGGTCTCGCCGCCGCCATTGAAGGCGGTGCCGACCGGATCGAGCTGTGCTCCGCCCTCGCCATTGGCGGGCTCACCCCTACACCGGGCCTGATGGCCCTCGCCGCCAAATCGCCCATCCCCGTTTACGCCATGATCCGCCCACGCCCCGGCGATTTCGTATTTTCCGAAGACGATGTGGCGACCATGCAAACCGATATCGACGCCGCCCGCGCCGCCGGGCTTTCCGGCGTCGTCCTCGGCGCCACAAAGGCCGACGGCACCCTCGACACGGCGATCCTCCAACGCCTCACCGCCCGCGCCACCGGCCTTAGGCTCACCCTTCACCGCGCCTTCGATCTGGCCCCCGATTTCCCCGCCGCCATCGATACCGCAATCGATCTGGGGTTCGAGCAAATCCTGACCTCAGGCGGCGCCCCACGCGCCATCGACGGGCTCGACGCCCTGCGGACCATCATCGCCCACGCCGCCGGTCGCATCGCCATAATGCCCGGCTCGGGCGTCACAGCGGATAACGCCAAAACCTTCCTCGCCCTCGGCGTCACCGACCTCCACGCCTCGGCCAGCCGCGCCATCGCAATTCCCGCTGGCCGCGCCGCCGATCTGGGCTATGTCGCACCCGGCATGAAACGCACCGATGCCGATCTTGTGGCCGCGCTCAAGCGGGCGATGACGACCGCCTGAGCGGCGCCCCACACCCTCGCTGCCCCGGGCTTGACCCCGGGCGCATGTACGCGACCGCACCCTCCAGTGGCTGAGCAGACCCGGCTGGGTCCCGGATCACGTCCGGGACAGCGATGGCGGGGCAATCCGCCGATCCTCCCCACCCCGGGTCATCCCGGGCGAAGACCCGGGACCCAGTACCCCCAGCGCCAACGGTTCGATCTCCAGCGCGGCGCTTAACTGTTGGCAATCGCACGGCGGCGCAATAGCGTGCGGCGACAACCGCACGAGAACAGACCCCAATGAAAAAAGCGCCATTCCCTGTCGGCCTCGTGACGCTGTTCATCGTTGCGATGTTTGGTCTCAATTCGTCCCCCGCCACCGCGCAGGAAAGCCAGTGTGGCTCCAGCGCCGCGTTGATCGTACAAACCGCCTATCCCGACGGCACCAAAATTTCCGACGAAACCTACTCGGTCGATGGCGGCACGATCACGCTGCCCGCCGACAGCATCATCGATTATACCCCCGATAAGATGATCTGCCGCATCTGGCCGGCCAATCCCCATTACCGCCTCGTCGCCGTCCCGCTGATCTACGAGCAGACCGACGATGCGACGCGGGGCGATCTCGACCTTCTCGTTCTCGATACCGAAACCCACGCGGTGGCTGCGCGCACCCGTCTGGAAAACATGATGTCCGACGATGCCGTCCGGATCTATCGCGTGGCCTTCGACACCGCATTCTACCAATTGGCACCGGACCGGATCGCCTTCGGCCTGCGGATCGTCGAGGAGGGAAGTTCGCGCGTGAATCCCTTTATGCTCACCACGCTGTGGCTCTTCGACATGGAGGGGAACGACCTCAGCGCCATCCTCGACAATGTCACCGTTGATCAACGCGGCGGCGAATGGGACGGCAATTGTGAGGGCAAGTTCTACGCAACCACGCGCACGCTCGCCATGGCGCCCAAAGCCCATAATGGCGTCGCCGACATCATCGTTTCGACCCGCTCCGAGACCAGCGTTTCCTACCAACGCGATGGCCAATGCACCGAAGCCCTGACGGACAGCCCCGCGTCCACCGACCACCTGACTTTCGATGCCGGGCGCTACACGGTCCCCCAAGACCTGACGCGCCGCTGGTAGCAGGCACCAGCTCCGGCGCGTAAGTTATCTCCCCCTCGCTTCCCCGGCGAAAGCCGGGGCCCATGTGCCTTTCCACGCACTTTAGAGCGTCAGGCAAAAGCAGTTGGGTCCCGGATCAAGCCCGGGACAGCGATGGGGAGCGGGCGGCAATCGTTTTTGTCAAAAGCTGAACGGCCATCGCGCAATCGAAGCGTTTCCCAGAAAAGCGGAAATGCTCTAAGAGCGCTCCATGCACCCCACCGACCCCTTGCCCATAGACGCCGTCCTCCCCGCGCTCAGATCCGCGCTGGAGGACGAGACACGCGCCGTCCTCGTTGCCCCGCCCGGCGCGGGTAAGACGACCCGCGTGCCCCTGGCCCTGCTCGATGCCGAATGGCGGGGCGATGGCAGGATCGTCATGCTCGAACCGCGCCGCCTCGCCGCGCGGGCCGCGGCCCGCCGCATGGCCCGGACGCTGGGCGAACAGGTCGGCGAAACCGTCGGCTACCGGGTTCGCCTCGACACCAAGATCTCGGCAAAAACCCGCATCGAAGTGGTCACCGAGGGCGTGTTTACGCGCATGGTGCTCGATGACCCCGAACTGACCGGCATTGCCGCCGTCCTGTTCGACGAATTTCACGAACGCAGCCTCGACGGCGATCTCGGCCTCGCCCTCACCCTCGACGTATCGGTCCTGCGCGAGGATCTGCGCATCCTCGTCATGTCGGCAACCCTCGACGGCGCGGCGGTGGCCTGCCTGCTCGGCAATGCCCCGGTGATCGAAAGCCAGGGCAGGGCGTTCCCCGTCGAAACCCGCCACATCATCCCCGATGCCAACGCGCGCATCGACCACGCGGTGGCCGCCGCCACCCACCGCGCGCTGGCCGAAGAGGCCGGTTCGATCCTGGTTTTCCTCCCCGGTCAGGCCGAAATCCGCCGCACCGCCGAAGCGCTTGGCCCAATCGTCGGCCCGGACACCGATATCGCCCCGCTTTACGGTCAGCTCACCCCGGTCGAACAGGACCGCGCCATCCAGCCCGCCCCGCCGGGTCGCCGCAAGATCGTCCTCGCCACCGCCATCGCCCAGACCTCGCTGACCATCGAAGGCGTTCGCATCGTTATCGATTCAGGTTTTTCCCGTTTACCGGTTTATGAGCCCAACACCGGTCTCACCCGGCTCGAAACCCGCCGCGTTTCCCGCGCCGCCGCCGATCAGCGCCGCGGCCGGGCAGGGCGCACCGAGCAGGGCGTCTGCTATCGCCTCTGGCACGAAGGCCAGACCCAAAGCCTTGCTCCCTTCGATCCCCCCGAAATTACCCAGGCCGATCTGACCAACCTCGTCCTCGATCTCGCGAGCTGGGGCGTCACCGATCCCAAAACCCTCGCCTTCCTCGATCCCCCGCCGGCTCCCGCATGGTCCGAGGCCGTCGATCTGCTGGCCAATCTCGACGCGCTCGACACCGCTGGCCGCATCACGCCCCACGGCACGCTGCTCGCCAAACTCCCCCTCCATCCGCGCCTCGGTCACATGATCGCGCTTGCCGCAACTGAAGGCAAGGCCATGGACGCGGCCCTGCTCGGCGTTCTGGTCGGTGAACCCGGCCTTGGCGGCAACGCCATCGATCTCTCCGACCGCTTCGAGCGCTTGCGCCGCGACAATTCCAGACGTGCCACTGAAGCCAAATCCCTCGCGTCTCGCTGGGCCAAAGCCGCTGGCGGGGCAGGGCAGCTTTCCGGCGCCGATCTGGCCCGCCACCTCGCCCGCGCTTACCCCGACCGCGTCGCCCAACAGACGGGTCCCGGCCGGTTCCGTCTCGCCAATGGCCGTCAGGCCCGCATCGATGACACAGAACGCCTTGCGCGCGAAAAATTCCTCGTTGTCACCGACATGACCGGCGCCGCCGCCAGCGCTCATATCCGCGCCGCCATCGCCATCGATCGCGATGACATCGAGGATATTTTTTCAAGCCACATCGAAACCGCGACCGAGCTGGCCTTCGAGGTCACCGCCCGTGCGGTTCGCGCCCGCCGCCAGCGCCGCCTCGGCGCCCTGCGGCTTGAAGACGGCCCGGCCGCTATCGACGATCCCGCTGCCGCCGCGCCCATGCTGGCCAAGGGCATTGCGCAGATCGGTATCGATAAGCTTCCCTGGACCCGCGACCAGCGCACCCTGCGTGACCGCGCCGGTTTCCTTCATCGCACCATGGGGAATGATTGGCCCGACCTCTCCGACACGGCACTGGCGCAAGACGATGCCGCCTGGCTCGCTCCCCACATCGCCGGCCTGTCGCGCCTCGATGCCATCACGCCCGATCACCTCGCCGCCGCCCTGTTCGATCTTTTGCCATGGGACCGGCGCGCGCGGATGGAAACCCTCCTGCCGTCCCATTTCCCCGTCCCCTCGGGCAGCAATATCCCCATCGACTACGCCGCCGAGAACGGCCCGGTTCTCGCCGTCCGCGTGCAGGAGCTGTTCGGGCTCGACACCCATCCCGCCATCGCGGGGGGCAAGGTGCCCCTTCTGCTCTCGCTCCTCTCCCCGGCCCATCGCCCCATCCAGACCACGCGCGATCTCCCCGGCTTCTGGCGCGGTTCATGGTCCGATGTCGCAAAGGATCTGAAGGGTCGCTATCCGCGCCATTACTGGCCCGACAACCCACTCGCCGCCCAGGCCACCAACCGGGCAAAACCCAGAAGCTGACCCAAAGTGCGTTGGGGCCAGCCCTGACCTGCCCACGCTTAACTCGCGTTGCGCCAGCTCTGTTCCTTGATGAACTGCGTCACGGCCTTGCCGTCCATGGGTCGGGCGATCGCATAGCCCTGCAGCGCCGCGCACCCCATTTCGGCCAGTATTTCGGCGTGCTGGAAGCTTTCGACGCCCTCGGCGATCGCCTCGATGCCCAGCGAAGCGCCGATCTCGATGATCGAGGCGACAAGCCTGCGCTGGCCGGCCGAGCTTGTGATCGGCATCACGAGCTGCCGGTCGATCTTGAGCCGCTTGGGCCGCAATTGCAGAAGCGAAACGATCGAGGCATAGCCCGTCCCGAAATCGTCGATCTCGATATCGATGCCCAGATCCTTGATCTGGTCGATATTGAACGAAACCAGCGAGTCGCGTTCGTCGAGATAGATGGACTCGATCAATTCGAACGACACGGTGCCGCGCTCGATATCGAGCGCCTTGAGCGTGTCGATCAACCCCTCGTCGTTGAGCCGCCGCGCCGAAACGTTGACCGACACCCGCGGCACGTCCAGCCCGGCCTTTTTCCATTTCCTGTGCTGGGCCAGCGCCTGCTCGAGGATCAGCTTGTCGATCGTCGCAACAACGTTGAGGTCTTCGGCGATCGCCATGAATGCGTCGGGCGCCAGCAATCCCCTGATCGGGTGGTTCCAGCGCGCCAGCGCCTCCATGCCCACGATGTCGAGCGTCTTTGCGTCCACCTGCGGCTGGTAGAAGGCGACGAATTCACTGTTTTCAAGCCCCGCAAGAATGTCGTCCGCCACGCGCTTGGCGGTGATGATTTCGGCCTGCAATTCCTCGGAAAAGAACTCGGCCCGGTTCCGGCCGCGCTCCTTGGCGCGATAGAGCGCGATATCGGCGTTGACCAGCACCTGCTTGGCCGGCGTGATCGAAACGTCGCCCCCCGCGATGCCGATCGAAACCCCGAACCGGCACTCATGGCCCTGATAGGAGACCGGCTTGCGCATGGCGGCGATGATCCGCTCGGCCATGACGCGCAGCTCCGCGTCCGATTTTTCCCCGATTGACAGGATCACGAATTCGTCGCCCCCGATCCGCGCCACGAAATCGGAGGGTCGTACCGAGGCCTTGAGCACTTCGGAGGCGTGGACCAGCATGGCGTCGCCCGCGGCATGCCCCAGCGTGTCGTTGATCTGCTTGAAGCGGTCCAGATCGATATGCTGGATCGAGACATACCCGCCATCGTGCGCGCTGCTCCGGGTGTGCATGTCCAGGATGTCGTCGAGATAGCGCCGGTTGGGCAGCCCGGTCAGCGGGTCGTGCATGGCGTTATGCTCGATGCGCGCCTTGGCGGTTTCCAGCTCGAAGTTTTTCGCCTCGGCCTGCGTCTTGGCGCGCAGCAGCGCCTCTGACAACTTGGCATCGGGTGTCGCGTCCCAATTGACCCCCACGATGCGCGGCGAAGTGCCCGGGTCCTGATAAACGGTGCCGATGGCCCTGATATGGCGCGTTTCACCTTCGGCGGTGATGACCCGGTAGTTGGAAAGATACTGGCTGCCCGAGCGGATGGATTCGTTGAAGTCACGCTCGGCACGTTCAAAGTCATCCGGGTGCAGCCTGTCGCGCCAATGGGCGTAGTTGCGCGCGCCGCCATCGCGGGGATGGCCGTAAAGCTCGTTCATCCGGTCGTCCCACGACAGGGCGCCGTTGGAAATGTTCATTTCCCACACGCCGACCTGGGAGGTTGCCAATGCCAGCTCCAGCCGGCGCGACAGGCGCGACAATTCTTTTTCGCGCCGTCGCTGTTCGATCATGCGCCGCCGGCGTTCCTCGTTCAGGCTCCCCAAAAGCACCAGCGGAACCAGGATCAGCGCCGCTGCCAGCCCCATGCCGACCCGAAGCAGGATGGTGTTGGGCGGATTTTCCCCCCAGCCTTCGCTCGGGATTGCCGAGATGACCCAGTTTCCCGACGGCAGCAACACTTCTGCACGCACCGGATCGTTTTCCAGCACGGCCGCGTCCCCGTAAAAGACCGAGTTGTTATCGGCCCGCCCGTCGCGTCCGGAAATGGCGATGGAGATATCGCCTTCCATTGCGGCAAGGCCGCTGTCTGCATAGAGCTTGTCCGCGTCGATCACCGCCGAAACGATGCCCCAGAAACGCTCTTGATCCTCTCCATTGTGATAATAGACCGGATAGCGCCCGATGAAGCCCCGCCCGCCTTGCACAAGATGCACCGGCCCGGCCAGAACGATTTCCCGCGTGTCGCGGGCCAGCATTGCCGCATCACGCTGGTCGGAATTGATCTGGTAGTCGAGCCCCAGCGCCGCTTCGTTTCCGGCCAGAGGATAGACCATGCGCACAACGAAGTCGGGCGCTGCGGCGATATTGATGAGCTGGTTACTCCGGTCGAACAGATAGGCGGAAAGCTGGGAAAACCGGTTCTGGCCCATATCGGGTTCGGTGGTGATGGTGCCGACCAGCCCGTGAATCAGCTGCAAATTGGCATTGACGTTGCCCTCGAGCTGGGCCCGCACCAGCCCGAGCTTGTCGAGCACCGCCGTACGTTGCGATTGTGCGAAGATCACCCGGTTCTGATAGTCGGCAAAGCCGACCGCCACGGCGATCACCACGACGGCCATCAAAGCGGGTATATTGCTGGCGCGCACGAGTGCTCGCCCCAATTGCCTTGTTCTGCTTTGAAGAGCGCCTGGCACGCTGTCTGCCCTCCGCACCGCATTTCTCGACACAGGAAACTGTTAGGGCCAATGGCTTAACACGCCCTTTAGACACTGCTTGTTGGAGAGATCGGGTGGGATCGGAAGCAAGGGGCAATCCCCTTGCCTTACCCCCCGAGCAGCCATTCATGCTCGGGCTGGTTGTGAAAGCGCCAAACGCGGCGCGGCCCGGCCATCACGTTGAGGTAATAGAGGTCATACCCATGGATCGCCGCGCAGGGGTGATACCCCCTGGGCACCAGAGTGGTTACCCCGTCCTCGATCAGCAGCGTTTCATCAAGCGATCGATCGTCGGTATAGACGCGCTGGAAAGCGAACCCCTGATGGGGGTTGAGCCGGTGATAATAGGTCTCTTCGAGATAGGACTCGTCGGGCAGGGCATCCCGGTCGTGCTTGTGCGGCGGGTAGGACGATGTATGTCCGCCCGGCGTTATCACCTCAACTATCAGCAGGCTGTCGGCCACCCCGTCGGTTTCGGGCAGGATGTTGGTGACATAGCGCGTATTGGTGCCCTTGCCGCGCACCTCCTGGCTCATGGCCTCGGGTGCGATGACCTTTACGGCGCGTTCCGAAAGGGCAGGGGCCGAACAGACGGCCAGTTCCAGATCGGTTTCCGCCATCACCGACCAATTGCTGTTGCCCGGCAAATAGACAGCCGCCGGCTTGCCGTCGAACGGGTTTTGCCGCTTGCCCATCTGGCCCAGTTGCCGGCGCCCGGCAGTCACGCTCCCTGTGCCGGAAACGAAAACCAGGCAGACCTCCCGATCCCCCGTGACCGCCGAAATGCCCTGACCCGCCGCCAGCCTGTGCAGCGCAAACCCCACATAGCGCCATCCCGCGCTTTGCGGCGTTATATCGATCACCTTGCCGGTTTGTCCCGACGGTTTGACCAGCAGTTCAGACATCACCTTGCTTCCTTCCTCTCCGTCCGAGCCCCCGATCCCGGCTCTGGTCCCGATCCTGGTTCTGATCCCGGTCCCAGCTCCGATCCTCACCTCCCCACCACCGTCATCCCGGGCGAAGACCCGGGACCCAGTACCCGGCAGCGCCTGCGGTTCGACCTGCAGCCTGTCCCCGCGCCCTCCCGCAATCCAAGCGCGCTCCAACGGCCCCCGCGATCATTCCGATCCCCAGCCTAACCCCCTCTCCCTTGGAGGAGAGGGTTGGGGTGAGGGGGCCTTTCCGAACCGGCAATTACTCTACGCCCCTACCTCAAACCCGGCCCGTTCCAGCACCCCGCGCAAATGCCCGTATCCCATCTTCGCATAGGTCAGTGGATGGGCCTTTTCGGGGTCCTGTTCCGCCTCGACCACAACCCAGCCCTCATAGGCTTTGAGTTCGGCAAACACAGCGCCAAAGTCGATCAGCCCGTCGCCGGGCACCGTATAGACCCCCGCCAGCACCGATTTGAGAAAGCTCCAATCCTCCGAATTGGATTTCAGCATCACATCGGCGCGCACATCCTTTGTGTGCACATGCGCGATGCGGGAGAAATGATTGCGCGCCACCCGCGCCGGGTCACCCCCGCCCCAGGTCACATGCCCGGTGTCGAGCAGCAGACGCACCGCATCGCCGGTCGAGGCCATCAGCCTGTCGATCTCGGCTTCGGTCTGCACGATGGTTCCCATGTGATGGTGATAGACAAGATCGAGCCCGTAAGCCTGCTTGAGCTTGAGCGCGAACGCCGTCAGCCGCATCCCGAACCGACCCCAGACGTCATGGGGCAGGACCGGGCGCTGCGACAGCGGCGTCTCCATCTGCCCATGGATCGCGTTGGACGTCTCGCACACGATCATCACCGTGCAGCCCATGTCGCGCAACAGCGTCGCATGGGCGGTGGCCGTCTCGATTTCGGCATTTTCATCGCGAACCAAAAGCTCGGTCGAATACCACCCCGAAACCAGCCGATGCCCATGCGCATCGAGCACGGGCCGAAGCGCTTCGGTCTGGCGCGGAAACTTGTTGCCCAGCTCCATGCCGACAAATCCCGCTTCCCGCGCCTCCGCCAGACACACCTCCAACGGCGTCTCCCCGCCGATCTCGATCATGTCGTCATTGGACCACCCAATAGGGTTCGCACCGATCCGGATCATTTTTCTTCTGTCTCTCGCTCTGCTTGGCCCCAGGCTCCGAGGAGCCCCCGCGCCCCTCGGGAGGGGAGAGGGGTGCTCGGGACTCACCAGGCCCGGCACCCTCGCGTTTTACTCACACCGCTTCGACAAACGCCATCTTCACCTCTCCCTCAGGGGGAGAGGTCGGCGCGAAGGCGCCGGGTGAGGGGGCCTTTCCCCCGTCACCCGATCCGCTGCCCCTTGACCCGCTCTTCATACTCGGCCCGCTTGGCCCGCACACCTGCCCGTTCGCTCACTTCGGGCACCGCAACGTCCCACCAATGCCCGCCGGCTTCGGTTGTCACCAGCGGGTCGGTATCGATCACCACCACATTGACCCCGCCGCGCGCCCGCGCGTCGGCAAGCGCCGCTTCCAGCTCGGCGATCCCGGCGGCCTTTTGCGCATGCGCGCCCATGGCGGCCGCGTGTGCGACGAAGTCGATCTCGGGCATCGCCTCCTTGCGCACGTCCTCGAACAGATTGTTGAAGTTCTCGCCCCCGGTCGCCATTTGCAGCCGGTTGATGCAGCCGAACCCGCGATTGTCGAGCACCACGACGGTCAGCCGCAGCCCCATCATCACGGCGGTCGAAAGTTCGGAATTGGCCATCATGTAGCTGCCGTCCCCGACCATGACGACCACCTCGTCGCCCGGCCGCGCCAGCTTGACCCCCAGCCCCCCGGCGATCTCGTAGCCCATTGTCGAATAGCCATATTCGAGGTGGTAGCGCCCAACACTTTCCGCCTTCCACAGCTTGTGCAACTCCCCGGGCAATCCGCCCGCCGCGCACACGACGATCGCTTCGCCCATCGCGCGCTGGGTCGCCCCGATCACCTGCGCATCCGAGGGCAGGGGAGCATTGGTGGCTGCGGTCACCGCATCGGCTTCGCCCAGCCATTCGCGCTTGCCCGCTTCCGCCTCATGCCGCCAGCTTTCCGGCGCTCGCCACGCGCCCAACCCTTCATGAAGCGCTTCGAGCCCCACGCGCGCGTCGGACAAAAGCGGCAACGCCCCATGCTTGCCCGCATCGACGGCAGCCACGTTGAGCGCCACAAATTCCGCCTCGGGGTTCTTGAAAAGCGCCCACGACCCCGTGGTGAAATCGGCCAGCCGCGTCCCCACGGCCAAAACCACATCGGCCTGCTCCGCCAGCCTATTGGCCGCGCTCGTCCCCGTCACGCCCACCGATCCCATGTTGAGCGGGTGGGAATGGGGCAGGGCCGATTTGCCCGCCTGCGTCTCCATCAACGGCACATTATGGCTTTGCGCAAACCGCGCCAGCGCCTCGGTTGCCCCCGAATAAAGCACCCCGCCGCCAGCGATCACCACAGGCTGTTTAGCGCTTTGCATCGCCGCGACGGCCCGCGCCAGCTCGTCCGCATCGGGCCGCACCCGGCGCTGGCTGTGCACGGTCTCGGCGAAAAAGCTGATCGGATAATCATAGGCCTCGGCCTGCGTATCCTGACACAGCGCCAGAGTCACCGGCCCGCATTCGGCCGGATCGGTCAGAACCTGCATGGCCCGGCGCAGCGCCGGCATGATCTGCTCGGGCCGCGTGATCCTGTCGAAATAACGCGACACGGGCTTAAAGCAATCATTGGCCGATACAGTCCCGTCGGAAAAATCCTCGACCTGCTGCAACAGCGGATCGGGGCGCCGATTGGCAAACACATCCCCGGGCAGAAACAACACCGGCAACCGGTTGACATGCGCCAGCGCGGCGGCGGTCACCATATTGGTCGCCCCCGGCCCGATGGACGTGGTGCACGCCATCATCCGCCGCCGGAAACTGGCCTTGGCAAAGGCGATTGCAGCATGCGCCATGCCCTGCTCATTATGGGCGCGATAGGTCGGCAGTTGCTCGCGCACGCCATAGAGCGCCTCGCCCATCCCCGCGACATTCCCATGTCCGAATATCGCCCACACGCCCGCAAACAGCGGCAGCCTTTCGCCCTCGATCTCGGTCATCTGCGCCGCCAGAAACCGCGCTGTGGCCTGCGCCATTGTCAGCCTGATCGTGCCGGTCATTGCCCCCGCGCCTCCCAGGCGGCCACCAGCGCCCCGAAGCGTTCGGCCATGTCGGCAACTGCCTCCTTGTCGTCCATTTCCCCAGCCAACCATTTTTCCGCCGCGCTGGCAAAGATCGTCCGCCCCACGGCAAACCCTTTGACGATTTCCGATTCCGCCGCCGCCCTGAACGCCGCCTTGAGTTCTTCTGCCGGCGCATCGAGCCCCAGCAGCACCACGCCGCGGCAGAAGGGGTCGTTGGCGGCAATCGTTTCCTCGATCAGCACCCACGCGCCCGCATCGGCCTGCGGCTCGAGCTTCCACCAGTCGGGCTTGACCCCGGCCGAATACAGCTCGGCCAGAACCCGCTGCACGGTATCGGTCGCAACCGCCCCGTTCTTGCCCCCGATGATCTCGATCAGCACCTCGCGTCCCACGCTGCGCGCCGCATCATAGAGCGCGCCCAGTGTCTCGATCTGCTCGAGCCGCATATCGTCGGGATCGTCCGGATGAAAAAACGCCAGGCACTTGATGGTATGATCGACCGGCCACTCGACAAGCCGGCTTCCGACGTCCTGGGAAAACTCGAACTTGAGCGGCCGCGATCCGGGCAGCTCCACCGGCCGCCCGATCCAGAAATCGGGCAGTTTCGCCGCCGCGAACAGCGCCGCGCGGCCGTATTTCTCGTCGAGCAGCATCCCGAACCCGTCGCGGCCGTCAGCCACCTTCGCTGCCGCTTCGACGGCCAGAAGCTTGAACGCGGCGATCTGGCCCCGGTCGGCTCCGGCCTTGTCCGCCATTTCCTCGAACTGAACCCGATGGTCGATGGCCAGCGCCATAAGGCTTGGATACTCCCGCCGCCGCCCGGTCGTCGCCCAGTGAATGTGGTTGAGCGCCGCGTCCCTGCGCAGCGCCCTGTGCTGACTGCCATGTTCGAGGAAGTGGCTCAGTTCGGAAAAGCTCGGGATCTCGGGCGAGCACAGCAGCCGCGACACCGCGAACGCTCCGCACGCATTGGCCCAGGTCGCGCAGGTCTCGAGCGGTTCCCCGGTCAGCCAGCCGCGCAGGAACCCGCTCATGAACGCGTCCCCCGCCCCCAGAGTATTATAGACCTCTATGGGAAAACCCCGCCCCACGATCCCGTCTTCGATGTCCTCGGGGATCGCCCCGTCATAAACGATGCACCCCATAGGGCCGCGCTTCAGGACGATCACGGCGGAGGAAACCTGTCTGATCGTCCTGAGCGCGGCATCCAGATCGGTCTCCCCCGAGCCGATCAGGATCTCTTCCTCGGTGCCCACGATAAGGTCGCAATGAGAGAGCACCGATTTCAGCCGCTCGGAAACCGTGTGCGAGCGGACATAGCGCTCCTCGCCCGCCCCATGCCCGGCCAGCCCCCACAGATTGGGGCGGAAATCGATGTCGAAGATCACCTTGCCGCCATAGCCCTTGGCAAAGGTCATGGCGATCTTTTGCGCCGCCGCCGTATGGGGCCGCGAAAAATGCGTCCCGGTCACCAGCACCGATTTGGCCCGCGCGATGAAATCCTCGGAGATGTCGCCCTCGGTCAGCGCCATGTCGGCGCAGTCCTCGCGGTAAAAGATCAGCGGAAACCGCTTGTCGTCCTCGACCCCGAGAATGGCCAGCGCCGTCAACCGTTCCTTGTCGGTGATGATCCCCTCGGTCGAAGCGCCCTCGCGCGCCATCTGTTCGGTGATGAAACGCCCGAAGGCTTCATCGCCCACCCGCCCCAGCCATGCCGATTTCAACCCCAGCCGCGCCGTGCCGATGGCGATGTTGGCCGGGCACCCGCCCACGGATTTGGCAAAGCTGGCAACGTCCTCCAGCCGCGCGCCGATCTGCTGGCCGTAGAGGTCCACCGAAGCGCGCCCGATGGTGATGACGTCCAGCGTCTTCTCCCGCTCTTCCATGGCGCTGGCCTCCCCGAAATCCGGACACGTGTTTGCCGTCCGGTTTAATCGCCCCTGATTGAAACATCAATTCCGAAAATCTGTCAATTCGGAATATATGTTCCATTTTGCCGATTGCATTCCATCGGCGGGTGACGCAAAAAGGCATGGGTGCAAATGTTGCGCAACACAGCGGTCAACATCGCACAAGTCCATAGCTTTTACAGCCAATGTTGCGTTTGTTGGCTGCGTGTTCGAGGAGGGTTTCATGCTGCGTTTCGGAATTCTGGGAGCCGGCCGCATCGGCAATGTCCACGCCCGCGCCATAGCGTCATCGGGCCGGGCCACGGTCGGCTATATCGCCGACGCCATGCCCGATGCCGCCCAAAAACTGGCCTCGGTGGTCGGCGCGAAAACCCAATCGGTTGAAGGCGTTATCGCCGCTTCCGATGTCGATGCCATCCTCATCGCCACCCCCACCGACACCCACGCCGACCTGATCGAACAGGCCGCCCGCGCCGGCAAGGCCATTCTGTGCGAAAAGCCGGTTTCCCTGTCGGTCGAGCGTATCGAGGCTTGCCTGCAAGTCGTTGAAAAGGCAGGCGTTCCCTTAATGATCGGCTTTCACCGCCGCTACGATCCAAACTTCGCCTTCCTCGAAAAGCGCCTGCGCTCAGGCGAAATCGGCGACCCTGAAATCATCACCATCACCTGCCGTGATCCCGCCGCGCCCCCGGTCTCCTATATCGAGCGCTCGGGCGGGCTTTACCGCGACATGATGATCCACGATTTCGACATGGCCCGCTTCCTTCTGGGCGATGAGGAGCTCGTCACCGTCCACGCCCTTGGCGGCGTCCTCACCGACCCGGAAATCGGCAAGGCCGGCGATATCGACACCGCCAGCGTCCAGATGCAGACAGCATCGGGCAAGATCGTCGTCATCACCAATTCCCGCCGCGCCACCTACGGCCACGACCAGCGCATCGAAGTGCATGGCTCAAAAGGGCTTTTGCGTGCCGCCAATATCCATGACACCACCGTCGAGATGGCCAACCAGGCCGGCTGGACGCAGGACAAGATTCCCTTTTCCTTCGTCGAGCGCTACCAGGCCGCCTACACCGCCGAAATCGAAAAATTTCTCGATTTCCTTGAAAAAGGCGAAGCGCCCCGCGCCTCCGGCCATGACGGGCTGATGGCCCAGAAGCTGGCCGAAGCCGCCAGCCAAAGCCTCAAGACGGGGCAGGTGGTCGAGGTCAAATAGTAGGGCGACCCGCCGGGCCGCCCCACTCCCTTGTCTTCAGCGATCAGCGGAAGATGTGGACGATTTGCCGATTGGCCGGGTCGATCAGCACCGGCTGGCCGTTGATATAGACATATTCATAGTCATAATCAGGGATCGGCTGGACCGTCACCGTATCGGGCACCTGGGCGCCGACCACCACTTCACCTTCAAGATAGACCGGCTCCATGGGGTTGGAGGTCACATAGGTGCGTGCGCTTTCCGGCGGATCGACGACCACGCCGGTGGTTGCGCCCAGCCCTGCGCCGATCGCGGCGCCCACGGGCCCGCCGATCAATGCGCCGGCAATCGCGCCACCGGCAGCGCCCGTCACCGTCGAATTGGCGGTGGTGGACGGTTCGGCAACGCCGACCAGTTCGGGCGGACGTTCGGTCAGTACGATCACTTCACCCTCGGCCTGGGCCTGCACCGTCAGATAGTCGGAATAGGCATAGCCCATGGTGCCGTTATAGTCGATTTCGCACCACATTGAATCCGCGACGCAGCCATTGACCGTAGCGCTGTCGCCCGAGGCGATCACGCCCACGGTCTCGAACTGCGGGCCGGGGCCCGAACGGATGTTGAGATCGGTTGTGGCCGTGGCGGTGGCGGTCTGGGCCAGTGCCGTGCCGGTCATCAGAAGTCCGGCGGTTGTCGCCAGGATTGTTTTTGCAAGAGCGGTTTTCATTGTTCTACTCCGTTGATTGGGCAGACAAACCTTCCCTCGAACCGGCGCGATGGCCGGGCCTCGGTATCGGCTCGTGCTGCTTGTTTCCCCGCGGTGGTCGAACGTCGCCAGGACCTGTTCGTTCCGAAGCCGGTGCCGGGGTGGCCAAAATCAAATTTGCCTGTGTCCGGCAGGCAACAGCGTTGCGTCGAGGCCTGCTTCAGAATGTCTCCTGCCGTCCGTCGATCACCAGAATGCTGGCCGGCCCCAGTGCCCGCGCAATAGCGGCGCGCGCCTTTTCGCCCGCCTGCGGATGCCGGCCATCCAGCGCGCCGACGCGCACGGCCACGGCAAGATCGAAGGGCCTTTCTTCCGTCTCGAGCGCAAAACCCTCGATCGCGCTTTGCCGGAATTCGAGAAGGCCCGAGGCCATTTCCTGCGCCGATCCGGCCCGCGCCAATGCGATCGCCTTGGCCGAGCGGTCGATGGCCACAACCTTGCCCGCTCCGATGCGTCTTGCCATTTCCCGCGCCATCGCCCCCGGTCCGCAACCGATTTCCAGAACCCGCATGCCCGGCGCCAGCGGCAACGCGTCCACAATGGCCAGCAGCCGTGTTGAAATGTCCTGTGCCATCCCTGTCTCCCAATGGCCCCACGATCGCGCCTTGCGCGGTCGCGCACAAGTGGGCGCCGATTGACGCGACAAGGCCCGCCGGGCTAGGTCTGTGCCCAGAGGTATCGCCCATGCGCACCGACAACCGGCTCTCCCGCATGCTTCATGTTCTCATCCACATGAGCAACCAGAAGGGTGCGGCCACGTCTGAAACCATCGCAAAAATGCTCTCGACCAATCCCGTGGTCGTGCGCCGCACCATGGCCGGCCTGCGCGAGGCGGGCTATGTCACCTCCTCCAAGGGGCACAATGGCGGCTGGGAACTGGCGACCCCGCTTGAAAAGATCACCATGGCCGATATCTACCGCGCGCTCGGTTCGCCCGAAATGTTCGCGCTGGGCCTCGCCAATGACGACCCCAAATGCCTGATCGAAAAGGCCGTCAACGCCCGCATCGGCGATACGCTTGCCGCCGCCGAAGCCATGATCGTCGACCGGTTTGGATCGATGACTCTCGCCGAAATCCGCGACGATTTCGCCGACCGGCTTGCCGCCGTCCCCCAGGACCAGCGCTGCTGAGGTCCCTAGGCGCGACTGTCCATCCCCAACGCCTCCCCAAGAAAAACCCTCGCCCCTCGGGGGAGAGGGTGGCCGGCAGGCCGGTGAGGGGGCCTTGAGCGCTGGCGGCTCTCGCCTCGCCCGCTCTACCGCCCCCGTCCCTTCCGCCGATCGGCCAGCGCCACGGTCAGCGCCATGGCCAGGGTCATGCTCGCGCTCATCGAGCGGAACCCTTCGAAATCGGCTTCGGCCACCTCGAACCAGGCTTCGGCCTGCGAGGCCAGGGGCGAAAAGATAGAATCGGTGATCGCCACCACCTTGGCGCCCGCTTCGCGCACTTGCGTGGTCAGCGCCACGGTTTCGCTGGCATAGGGCGTAAAGCTGATGGCCAGCGCCGCGTCCTTGTCGCTGGCGAAATTGGCCTGTTCGGCGGCCAGTCCCGCCACTGCGTCGATAAGGATTGTCCTTATGCCAAGCTTGCCCATGGCATAGGCCATATAGGAGGTCACCGGAAACGAGCGCCGCAGCCCGATCAGATAGATCGTTTCAGCGCTCTCGAGCGCGTCCAGCGCCCGCTCGAACACCGCCGGATCGTGCCGCGAGGTCAGCGCCGAGATCGAGCGCAGCGAGGCTTCGGCGAACCCTTCCAGGATCATCGAGGGACGCGGCGAGCCTTCTCCGTGCTCGCGCAGTTGCGCCATGCGCTCGTCATAGCCCAGCACCTGGTCGCGCAGCCGCGACCGGAACACCTCCTGCAGACCCGAGAAGCCCTGATAGCCCAGCGCCTGGGAAAACCGCACGAGCGTCGAGGGCTGCACATGGGCTTTGGCGGCGATCGAGGCTGCCGTGCCGAAGGCGATCTCGTCGGGGTTGTTGAGCGCATATTCGGCCACCTGGGTCAGCCGGCGCGGCAATTCCTCCCAGCGCGCCAGTACGCGTTCGCGCAGGGCCGCGAAATCGCGCGGCACATCGATCTGCTCTGCGCTGTCCATCGCCTTGCTGCGCCCCATGGTCGGTTTCTCCTATCTTATCCCCAGCGGGCCCGTTGCATCTATACTTGTCCGGTCATTGTCCCCGGCAATCGCCACCCGCGTTTTCGCTCTCGCGCCGCGCCGAATCCGCATTTTTCACCGTTCCGACCGCGTTTTTCGCGCCCCGCGCCGCGATTGGGTCTTGACGTATTCTGCACGAAATGGAATAAACATTCCACAATTATAAATGAGTGCATCAAGCATTCTATTTGGTGGATGCAGGAGGAGGGGAGAGGGAGATGGCCGAAAACGGCACGGCACTTCTCGAAGCACGCGGAATCGCCAAATATTTCGGCGCCATCACCGCGCTGGACGACGTCAATTTCCACGTCGATCACGGGGAGGTGCTGGGGGTCGTGGGCGACAATGGCGCGGGTAAATCCACGCTGATGAAAATCCTCTCGGGCCTCTATCAGCCTTCAAAGGGCGAGTTGATCTTCGAGGGTCACCCGGTCCATTTTTCCAGCCCCAAGGACGCCCGTGGCAAGGGCATCGAGATGGTCTATCAGGACTTCGCGCTGGCCGGTAACATGCCCATCTACGAGAATATCTATATGGGCCGCGAGCCGGGGACCAGGCTCGGCCCTCTAACGATCATCGATCACAAGCAGGCCCGCGAGATGGCCCAGTCCCATCTCGACAACCTCCACATCCATGTCAAATCGGTGTCCCAGAACACCGAGGATCTCTCGGGCGGCCAGCGCCAGGCGGTTGCCATCGCCCGCGCCACCGCGTTCGATGCACAGCTCGTCATCATGGACGAGCCCACCGCCGCTCTTGCCATCAAGGAAGTCGGCAAGGTGCTCGACCTTATCAAAAGACTGAAAGATCATGGTGTTGCCGTGATCGTCATCTCGCACCGCATGGACGATATCTTCTATTGCTGCGATCGGGTCATGGCGCTCTATCAGGGCACAAATTTTGCCGAGAGCGAGCTCAAGGACACCTCCCGCAACGAGGTTATCGGCTGGATCATGGGCACCAAGGGACACACCGAATCCCTGGCTCACGACAGGCTCAACTAGGGCAGGGCGGGCGCAGTGTTCTACAATCCCAAACTCTCGAAATTCCTTGAATCCTACGGCATCGTGCTTGTCGTGATCGTGATGATGGTGGTTATCGCCCTCTCGCGCCCCGAGGTGTTCCTGACCCCTCAGAACCTCACCAATATCCTCAAGCAGAACGCCACCCTCGCTCTGGTTGCGCTGGGTATGTTCGTGGTGATCGTCACCGCTGGCATCGATCTTTCGGTCGGCTCGACAATGGCGCTCTCCATGGTCACCCTCGCGCTCGCCAGCCGGGCCGGGCTGCCCTGGCCGCTCGTCCTGATGGTCGGGCCGCTCGTCGGCATCGCCGTGGGGGTGGTCAACGGGGTGGGACTGACATGGCTCAAGCTGCCCCATCCCTTCATCATGACATTGGGAACGCTCAACGCGGTGCGCGGCGTCGCCTATCTGGTAACCAATGGCGCCCCGATTTCCGGGCTTCAGGATGAGGTTCGCTATCTGGGCCAGGCCTATTACGATCTGGGATTCCTCGCACCTCCCGCAGGCATTCCGGCCAGCCTGATCGTCGTCGCGGTCTGCGCGGTCGGACTATGGTTCTTTCTTGAGAAAACCAGCACCGGCCGCCACATCTACGCCATTGGCGGCAACCCGCAGGCGGCCCGCGTGTCCGGCGTCAATGTCGATAAGGTGCTTGTCCTGGTCTATGTCATTTCCGGCTTCATGGCCGGCTTGGGCGGGCTGCTTTTGGCCGGGCGCACGGACTCCGGCTTCCCCAATGCCGGCCTTATGCTTGAGCTCGATGCGATCGCGGCGGTCATCATCGGCGGCGCGTCGTTCTTTGGCGGGCGCGGCACTGTGCTCGGCGTTCTGGCCGGCGTGCTCATCATGGGTCTGTTGCGCAACGGGCTCAACATCAACAATGTCAGCTCCTTCTGGCAGATGGTGCTGATCGGCGTCGTCATAATCTTCGCGGTCTGGATCGACGTGATCCGCCGCAGGGCGTCGGTACGCAGGTAGGGTTTACGGCCGGCCCGGTGCGCTCCAGCCGGACCGGTCGACGATCAAACGGAGACTGGTCGAAAAGGGAGGACCACGAAATGAAAGCAATGCTTCTGGCAGGCTTGGCGCTCGGCGCCATGACCGTCGGCGCCCAGGCGCAAACTTACGTTCTGGGCATGAAGGGCCCCGGCGCGGGCAACCCGTTCTGGGCTGCGGTCGAGGCGGGCGCCATGGCTGCCGGCGAGGAACATGGCGTCGAGGTCATCGTCGTCGCCCCGCCCCAGGAATCCGACGTCCAGGCCCAGATCAACCAGATCGAGGATCTGATCGCCCAGGGCGTGGACGGCATCGCGCTGGCCCCCACCGATCCCAATGCCCTCGCCCCGGTGGTCGATTCCGCCATCGCGCAGGGCATCCCGGTGGTGTTCGTCGATACCCGCGGCACCAATGAGGGCGTGTCCTTCATCGGGACCAACAACGAAGTCGGCGCCGCGCTGGCTGCCCAATATATGTGCGAAAACCTCGAAGAGGGCTCCGACGTCGCCATTCTCCAGGGCCTCATCAGCCAGTCCACCGGCCAGGCCCGCGCCCAGGGCGCCCATGACGGCCTGACCGAATGCGGCCTCAACATCGTCGCCGAGCAACCCGCAAACTGGGATCGGGCCATGGGACTTTCGGTCGCCGAGACCATCCTGGCCGGCAATCCCAACATCAAGGGGATTTTCGCGTCCAACGACAATATGGCGCTCGGCGCCGTCGAGGCGCTCAAGCAGGCCGCCATGCTCGAAAGCGTCATGGTCGTGGGCTTTGACGCCAATCCCGACGCCGCCAACTCCATCGTGGCCGGCGAAATGACCGCCTCGATCGCCCAGGCGCCCGAGAACATGGGCCGGTTCGGCATCGAGTCCCTCATCGCCCTGGGCAATGGCGAAACCATCGAGGAATGGGTCGATACCGGCACCGTTCTGGTCGATGCGTCCAACGCCGCCGAATACCAGTAATCTGGCCATCAACGGCGCCCGACTGTGACAAAAGAAAAACGGCGCGACACAAATCGCGCCGTTTTGTAGCCATTATCCTTGAAACTTGCCCGCCAAGGCGCGTATTCTGGCCTCCTTCGCGAGAGCGCGAAGGGCAAGAGCAACCTCCGGCGGTAATATGGGTTTCCCATATTCCGCCGTCTTTTTTTGTCCGGAGCGCTTCAATGACATCTCTCGGGATCGGCCTGATCGGCACCGGCTACATGGGCAAATGCCACGCCCTGGCCTGGAACGCCGTCGCCCCGGTCTTCGGAGACGTCCAGCGCCCCCGCCTTGTCCATCTCGCGGAAGCCAATCCCGATCTGGCCGCGCGGCAGGCCAAAGCACTCGGGTTTGAAAAATCCACCGGCGACTGGCGCGAACTGATCGCCGACCCCGAGATCGATGCGGTTTCGATCACCACCCCCAACGCCTTCCATCCCGAAATGGCCATTGCCGCGCTTGAAGCTGGCAAGCACGTCTGGTGCGAAAAGCCCATGGCGCCCGCCTTCGCCGATGCCGAGCGCATGGCCGAAGCGGCACGGATTTCGGGCCGAGCGGCGGTGCTGGGATACAATTACATCCAGAACCCGCTGATCCGCCATATCGGCAAACTGCTGGCCGAAGGGGCCATCGGCAAGCTCCATTCGGTGCGTGTGGAAATGGACGAGGACTTCATGGCCGATCCCGCCGCATTGTTTTCCTGGAAAAGCGAGACGAGTTCGGGCTATGGCGCGCTCGACGATTTCGGTGTCCATCCGCTCTCGATCCTCTCGACCCTTCTGGGGCCGGCCGAACAGGTTATGGCCGATCTCGCCAAACCCTTTCCCACCCGTCCTACCCAGGATGGAAAGGACCGCGAGGTTGAAACCTTCGATATTGCCCACATCCTGATGCGCTTTGCGGGAGGGGTCTCGGGCGCCATCCAGCTTTCGCGCTCCGCCTGGGGCCGCAAGGGCCGCATAGCCATCCAGATTTTCGGGTCCGAAGGCACCATCGCCTACGATCAGGAGCGCATGAACGAGCTTCAGCTCTTCACCCGCGAGGGCAGGGCCAGCGAACAGGGCTTTCGCACCATCCTGACCGCCCCCATCCATCCCCCTTATGACAAATTCATCCCCGCCCCCGGCCATGGGCTGGGGTTCAACGAGCTCAAAATCATCGAGGCCCGCGAAGTGATGCGCGCCGTCTCCGGCGAGACGGCGCACATCATCGATTTCCAAAAAGGGCTGGCCATCGAAAAGACGGTGCACGCTATCGCGCACAGTCATCGTGACGGCTGCTGGGTCAGACTTTAAGCGACCTGCAGCCGGGCCGGTGCCGCCCGGCGTTCGCTCCACAGGATGAAGCTCGACGCGCCAAGGATCAGAGCGGCCCCCGGCCAGAACCACATCGCCGGCACCTGCGAGAGCACGATCCAGCCCAAAAGCGTATTGAGTGGCAGCTTCAGATCGTCGAACGGCTGCAGATAGCTGGCGTCGGCCACCTTGTAGGCAAAGCTCAGGAAATATTGCGCTCCAGCCGTGACCAGTCCCAAAAGCACGATCAGGCCCAGCGCTTCGCCCATGGGAAGCTGGAAGTCGAACCCGGTGGCAAGCCCGGCAGGCAGCGCGCCCGCCGGCAGCACCGCAACGGCAATCCCGACCAGAAGGCCCAGCAAAAAGTGGTTGGGCGTAATCAGCACCAGCATGTAAAGCGTGAGCGATTCAGGTTCTTCATCGCGGCTGAGATATCGGGTGATCACCGAAACCGAGCCCCAGCAGAGCGCCGCAAGCACGGGCAGCAGCGAAGCAAGCGTGAACTGTTCGGTGCCGATCTGGGAGACCATCATCGCGCCGACAAAGCCCGTAATCGTTGCCCCGAGCCTTTGCACGGTCAGGCGCTCGCCAAGAAACAGCGTTGCCCCGATAAGGATGAAAAACGGCCCGGTCATCGACAGCGCCACCATCTGCCAGACGGGAACGCCGAGCGCAAAGCCGAAGGCGAAAAACTGCACGCCCAGCGCCGAAAGCAGCGCGCGGGTCTCATGCCAATAAGGATGGCTTGTGCGCAGTTTTGATACTCCGATCCGCAGGATCAGCGGCAAGGCGAAAAGCGTGGCGATGACATATTGCCAGAACACCAGCGCGGTGGACGGCACGCCCATCTGATAGGTGATGATCGGCGTCAAAATGTTGATGATGGCAAAGGTAACGCCGGCCCCGACCATGAACACGGCGCCCAGAACCGGGGCGTGGGGCAAGGAGGAAATCTGGTTCATCTGTCGTCCTTTCCGTAACCAGTTTCCCCAGGGTTACGGGAGACGACACCTCAAGCGCCCCGCACCCCCTCGGGAGTTTCGGTACGCGACAAGGCGCAATTCCCGTTCTCTCTCATCCGGACTATGACCGTCGGCTTCGGAGTTGCACCGAATCTGCTGACCCTCGCCAGTCTGGCGAGGCGCTCGCGGGCTTCAGTCTGAAAGACTGTCACCGCCGGTGGGGACTTTCACCCCGCCCTGAGAACGCAATTCTAAAAACAAGGCATTCCATCGTGAAACGCCGATGGATAACTTAGGCGCCTCTCGCGCGCCAATCAAGCGGGCAAAAAGAAAAGGACTGTCCGATAACTCGAACAGTCCTTCCATGATACCGTCACACGGGGTGACTTGAACCGTTGGAACCGTTTGCACCAAGCGGTTCGGAGAGAAAGGGCTATTTCGCCGAGGGCTGCCTCGCCGAAATCACCTCATACCCAAAGTCGCTCCCGCCTGCGCGGATCTCACTAGACATTGGATCACCTCCTTTCGCTTGGTTAAGACCACGATCATGGTGGCCCGAATCCACAACGCTGGCAACCCTATTTTGCTCCACCGGTCCTGCACGAATGTTTGAGTGGGCTTGAGAAAAAGGGGGATTCTCAAAGACTTGTTGCTGTTCCATACTTCCCCGTCTCGAATCAGGCGCGCTCTGTCCGGGAGAAATCCCCGCGCGCCATCGACACGGTTTCGGCGATGAAATCGGCCACCACCGAAACCCGCCTTATCGCTCGCACATCCTCGTGCATCACCGTCCAGTAATTCCGCATCAATCCCAATTCGGGCAGCACCGGCACCAGTTCTGCGTGTCTTTGCGCCAGAAAGTCGTGCAGAATCCCGATGCCGGCGCCGCCCCGCACAGCCTCGGTCTGCCCCAGCGCGCTCGACACCTCGATATCGGAGCGCCAGCCCTTCCATATCTCGCGTGCATAATCGAGCGAGGGCGTGAAAATCAAATCCTCCACATAGCCGACAAGGCTATGATCTTTCAGATCGGCCACCGTCTTTGGCAGGCCGCGCTGTTTGACATAGTCGGAAGACGCATAGAGCCCGAGCCGGTAGTCGACCAGCTTGCGGCACACGAGCCGCCCCTCGGTCGGCCGCGCCACCGTAATCGCGATATCGGCCTCGCGGCGCGACAGCGAAAAACTGCGCGGCACGGGAACCAGTTGCACCGTTAGGCCGGGATGCCGGGCGCGCAACTGACCAAGCCTTGATGCCAGAAATCCCACCCCGAACCCGTCCGGCGCCCCGATCCTGACGGTGCCCGAGATCGCCGCGTCGGTGCCTCCGATCACCGTTTGCGCATTGAGCGCAGCGGTCTCCATCAACTCGGCGCGCTCAAGCAGCGCCTCGCCCTCGGCGGTCAGATCGCACCCATTGGTGCGCCGCACGAAAAGCCGCGCGCCCATGGCGTCCTCGAGCGCACTCAGCCGCCGCGCCACCGTCGCGTGATTGACGCCCAGTCCCCGCGCCGCGGCAAGGATCTGCCCGGCCCGCGCAATCGCCAGAAATATCCGAATATCGTCCCAGTTCATCTTGCTCTACGATTTTTGCATATCAAATGTGAAAACTATCACGTTGAACCTATAATAATAGGCATTCATTCTCGCGGGAATTTTTCCAGGGAGCGAGCAATGAAGACCATTGGACATTTCATCAACGGCGCCCATGTGGAGGGTAAGTCGGGTCAGTTCGCCGACATCTTCAACCCCGCGACCGGCGAGGTCTCAGCCAAAGTCGCCCTGGCCGACGCCAGCGACCTCGACGCTGCGATCGCTTCTGCCGCCGCAGCCCAGCCGGGCTGGGCCGCCACAAATCCCCAGCGCCGGGCGCGCGTATTCTTCCGCTTCGTCGATCTCATCAATAGACACATGGACGAACTGGCCGAACTGCTGTCGGCCGAGCACGGCAAGACCATCGAGGACTCCAAAGGCGATATCGTGCGCGGCATGGAGGTCGCCGAGTTCGTGTGCGGCATCCCCCATCTGCAAAAGGGTGAGTTTACCGAAGGGGCAGGGCCGGGGATCGACATGTACTCCATGCGCCAGCCGCTCGGCATCGGCGCGGGCATCACCCCGTTCAACTTCCCGGCCATGATCCCCATGTGGATGTTCGCGCCCGCCATCGCGGCGGGCAACGCCTTCATCCTCAAGCCCTCCGAACGCGCGCCATCGGTCCCCATGCGGCTGGCCGAGTTGATGATCGACGCGGGGCTGCCCGCCGGCATTCTCAACGTCGTCAATGGCGACAAGACCGCCGTCGACGCCATCCTTTCCCATGATGAGATTGCCGGGGTGAGCTTTGTCGGCTCCACGCCCATTGCCCGCCACATCTACGCAACCGCTGCCGCCCACGGCAAACGCGTGCAGGCGTTTGGCGGTGCCAAGAACCATATGATAATCATGCCCGACGCCGACATCGAAAAGGCCGCCGACGCCCTGATCGGCGCCGGATACGGCTCTGCGGGCGAACGCTGCATGGCGATTTCGGTTGCCGTTCCGGTGGGCGAGGAAACCGCCGACCGCCTGGTCGCCGCCCTCGCCCCCCGCGTCGAGAGCCTGAGGATCGGTCCCTACACCGATAAGGCGACGGACCTGGGCCCGGTCATCACCAGGGCGGCGCAGGAGCGTATCGTTTCGCTTATCGACAGCGGCGAGAAACAGGGCGCAGACCTTATCGTCGATGGACGCGGTTTCACCTTGCAGGGCTATGAAAACGGCTATTTCGTCGGCGGCACGCTGTTCGACCGTGTCACCCCCGAGATGGACATTTATCGCGAGGAAATTTTCGGTCCCGTTCTCTCGGTCGTGCGCACCTCGACGTATGAGGAGGCTTTGTCACTGCCGCTCAAGCACCCCTATGGCAATGGCGTTGCGATTTTCACTCGCGATGGCGATACGGCGCGCGATTTCGCCGCGCGCATCAATATCGGCATGGTGGGCATCAACGTGCCCATTCCCACCCCGCTGGCTTACCATTCCTTCGGCGGCTGGAAGGCATCTTCCTTCGGCGATCTCAACCAGCACGGTACCGATTCGATAAAGTTCTGGACCCGCACCAAGACCGTCACCGCCCGCTGGCCCTCGGGGTTGCGGGAAGGCACCCAGTTTTCAATGCCGACGATGGCATAAAAAAAAGGCCGCCCCCCAGGGCGACCCTTTTGGTCAGGTCAGGATATATCGCCTTCGATATTCGCTCGCCGCATAGACGAGGATCACGGCCACCGCGACCCCTCCGACAAGCTGGATCCAGTCGATCCCGGCCAGCATCAGGGTGGCCAGTTCCAGCCCGTTCCAGGGCTGGCCGGCCAGCCAGTAGCCCTCGAAATCCAGGTCCTCGAACCGCAGCTCGAACCGCTGGGTGATGAAGGACCAGAAGGCGCCTTCCTGCAATATGTTGCGCATCACGACCCGCTCGAACAGCCCGATCACCGCCGGTATGAGAAACGCCAGCGGAATGGCCCAGCGCTTGAAGATGGTGCCCAAAAGCCCGACCCATGCCAGGAACGGCAGGTACCAGAGCAGCGCGATGGCAAACAAAACGATGGCCGAAACCATGATGTTGAACCAGGCGCTCAGCGTGTCTCCGAGGGTCGGCGGCGCAAACCCGCCAAGGAAATTGCTGGCGATCACCGTGGGCAGATAGGCGATCACCCCGGTAATGGCGAGGGCGAGCAGGATCGCCGTGGGAAACACCGTCAGCGACGCGGCCACTTTCGATGCAAAGATCTTGAGGTCGCTCTGGGGCATGGACTTCCAGAACAGCATCGAATTGTTGCGGCTGTCGGCCGAAAATGCATCGCCATAGTAAAAGAACAGCATGATGATCAGATAGACCAGCCATCCCGCCGCCCCCAACGCGAAGGCCGTCTCGTAAAAGCGCAGCACGGTGGGCAGCGACCCGCTGAACTCACCCCGGAAATCGGTTCCGAACACCCCATAGATCGCCGCCAGCGATCCAAGCGCCAGCAACAGCATCGGGCCGTAGATGAACGCGCCGCGATGCTCGAGATATTCGCGTTTGATAAGCGCAACGAAGGCCCGCATCAGGCAGCTCCCGCATTGTGGGTTTCACGCTGCATCAGCGCGACGAAAAGGTCCGAAAGGCTCGGTGTGGAAATCTGGCCGAGCGGCGAAAGCGTTTCGCGCTCCACCCCGTCAAAGATCATCACCGTCTGGCCGAACCGGCTTTCGGTGAACACCGGGCCCAGCGCCCGGGCGGCTTCCACATGGGCAGGGTCCGCGATCACCAGCTGGCAATAGCGGGTGTTGACCGTCTCCATCTGCATATGGACGATCAACTCGCCATCGCGGATGAACATGATGTCCGAGAGCATGAATTCGATCTCGTCGACCTGATGGGTGGTGATGAGCAGCGTGCGTTCTTCGGTCATATAGTCTTCGAGCAGCCGCCGGTAAAACCGCTTGCGATAGGTGATGTCGAGTCCGAGCGTGGGTTCGTCCAGCACCAAAAGCTTGGCGTCGATCGCCATGACAACGGCCAGGTGAAGCTGGGCGATCATCCCCTTGGACAAGTTCTTGATCTTGGCTTCCGGCTTGATGTCGGTGCCCGAAAGAAAATCGCGTGCCTTGTCCTGCGAGAAGTTGGGATGGATGTTGCTCAAAAGTGCAAAAAGCTCGCGCACCCGCAGGAACCGGGGCAGGGAGGCCACATCGGAAATGAACGCAACATCGTTCATCAGCGTCGCGCGGTTGGCAAAGGGGTCGAGCCCCAAAACCTCGATCTTGCCCTCGCACTGGGTCAGGCCTAAAAGCGCATTGAGCGTCGTCGTCTTGCCGGCACCGTTGTGCCCGACCAGCCCGTAGATGCGGCCCGCCGGAATGTCGAAATCGAGCCCGTGCAGGATCTCGGTCTTGCCGAACTGCTTGCGCAGGCCGCGCGCGGAAACGATTGGATTTTCAGCACTCATTTCTCGTCTCCATCCTTGAGTAAATCGCCAGCGGAAAGCCCGAGCGCCGAAATCCGCGCCGCAATCGCCGGCCAGTCCTCTTTAAGAAATTTGTCTCTTTCATGCGCCAGCAGGGCGGCCCGCGCCCCCTCGGTCACATACATGCCGAGCCCCCGGCGCTTTTCGACAGTGCCCATATCCACCAACGACTGGTAGGATTTGGTCACCGTCAGAGGGTTGACCGAAAGGTCGGTCGCCACCTGTCGGACGGAGGGCAGGGGATCGCCCTCGTTGATCGCCCCGTTGAGGATCATTTCGATCATCCTTTGCCGGATTTGCAGAAATATCGGTTGGTCGTCGCGCCACTGTGTCATGTGTGCTTCCGTATAGTGTACTATATAACTAACACACCAATACACAACCGTCAATCACCTTGTCGCCCGTCCCGGTCTGGCTTAGCGTAGTGTGAAAATCGACATTTCCCGGGGGACCCAATGGCGGGCGAAGCGGCACACGGATTCGATCTCTTTCCTGTCGTCGGGATTCTGGCGGCAGGCGTGGTCGCGGTCCCAATTTTCAAGCGAATCGGGCTGGGCTCGGTCCTCGGCTATCTCGCCGCCGGTCTGGCCATCGGACCTTTCGGGCTTGCCGTTATCACCCATCCCGAAACCATCCTTCATACCGCCGAACTCGGCGTCGTCATGTTCCTGTTCGTGATTGGGCTCGAAATGCAGCCGCGGCGCCTGTGGAGCCTGCGCAAGCAGATCTTCGGCCTGGGCGTCCTCCAGGTGGGAACCTGCGCGGCGCTGATGACCGGCGCCGGAATCCTGATGGGTCTTCCACCAACAATCGCCCTGATCGCCGGGCTGGGCTTTGTCCTGACTTCGACCGCCATTGTCTTCCAGGTACTCGAGGAGCGCGGCGAAATCTCGACCCCGGCGGGCCAGAAAATGGTCTCCGTTCTCTTGCTTGAAGATCTGGCCATCGTCCCGCTTCTGGCGCTCGTCGCCTTCATTGCGCCACAGGCCGAAACGGTCACCATGGGCCAGCGGATGACTGACATCGCCATTGCCGTCGGCGCGCTGGTCGCCCTCGTGCTGGTGGGGCGCTTCCTGCTCAATCCCCTGTTTCGCATTCTCGCCAACGCTCATGCCCGCGAAGTGATGACCGCTGCTGCGTTGCTCGTTGTGCTGGGGGCTGCCTTGGCCATGAACATGAGCGGGCTTTCCATGGCCATGGGCGCTTTTCTTGCCGGTGTGCTCCTCTCGGAATCCACCTTCCGTCACCAGCTCGAAGCCGATATCGAGCCATTTCGTGGCATCCTGCTCGGCCTGTTCTTCATCGCCGTCGGCATGTCGCTCGATCTTGGCGTTATCGGCCAGAACTACCCGTTCATAATCATGGCGGTCATCGTCTATATGGTCGTCAAGTTCGCGGGCATCTACGCCATAGCCCGGCTGTTGCGCTCCAGCCATGGCGAGGCGCTGGAGCGTTCGGTGCTCATGGCTCAGGGCGGCGAATTTGCCTTCGTTCTGTTTTCCGCTGCGTTGGGCGTGGGCATCCTCGATGCGGAAATGAACGCTATTCTGACCACAACGGTCATCATCTCGATGGTTCTCACCCCCATCGCAATCATCGGCATGAACCGCATCATGCCGCGCCAGACGCCTGATCTCGATGGTGTCGAAATTGCCGATGGTCTGGCCGGAACGGTCCTCATCATCGGCTTTGGCCGTTTCTCCCAGATCGTCAGCCAGCCCCTTCTGGCCAAGGGCGTCGATGTCACGATCATCGATAACGACGTCGAAATGATCCAGGCCGCCGCCCGTTTCGGCTTCAAGATCTATTATGGCGACGGCACCCGCCCCGAAATTCTCCACGCCGCGGGTGCATCGACGGCCACGGCAATTCTTGTCTGCATCGACAGGCCCGCCGACGCCACAGTGATCGCCGAGCACGTCAAGTCCGAATACCCGCTCGCCCAGCTTTACGTGAGGGCTTTCGATCGCGAGCATGCGGTCGAACTCGTACACCTGGGCGTCGATTACCAGATCCGCGAAATGCTCGAATCCGCCTTTGTCTTCGGCTACGAAACCCTGGTTGCCCTGGGCGTCGATGAACAGGAGGCCGCAGATATTCTCGAAGATGTCCGCGAGCGCGACAAGGCGCGGTTCGAACTCGATATCGCCGGCGGGGTGCGTGAGGGTGCCGCGCTCATGATCGGCAATGCCGAAGGCCCAAAGCCCACGCCCTCCTTCACGCCCCGGCAAAAGAGCACGGCCCTCAACCCCGAGGCCCAGGAAATCCTGCAAAAGGCCGAGCCGGCCGAAACCTGATAGCGGCGTTTATCGCACGACAATTATCCGCTCGGCGGCCCGCGTGATGCCCGTATAGAGCCAGCGTTGCGCCTCGTCGCGGAACACGAAGCTTTCGTCGAACAGATAGACGCTGTCCCACTGGCTGCCCTGCGATTTATGGACGGTCAGGCAGTAGCCATAGGTGAATTCGTCGTACTGGCGGCGCAACTGCCAGCTCATTTCCGCATCCTCGCCGGTGAAAAAGCTCTGATGCGCGCGCACCTTGGTCTGCACCGAGGTCCTGTCGGCTTCCTCGGGATCGATGGTCATTTCCAGCGTGCCGCCGGCCCGCTTCTTTATCGAATTGAGCGTCCATATCTGCCCGTTCAGGAGCTTTTTCTGCGGATTGTTCCGAAGGCACACCAGCCTGTCGCCCTTGACCGGAATTTCGGTGGGCAGGCCCTTCAATTCCCGAATGCGGTTGTTGTAGTCGAGCCGCGTCTTGTTACGCCCCACCAGAACCTGATCGGCACTGAGCACTTCGGATTGATCGACCTCGCGGCGCGAAACCACCTTGCTTTCGCCATAGGTGCCGTAGTCCAGCCCGCGCCCCTCGCGAATGTCGAGCGAGAGCCTGACGATGGGGTTGTCAGCGGCCTGCCGATGAATCTCGGTCAGCATCACGTCAGGGTCCTGCGCCGTGAAAAAACCCTCGCCCTGAACCGGCGGAAGCTGGAACGGATCGCCCAGCACCAGAACCTTGGTGCCGAACGAGAGCAAATCGGTGCCCAGCACCTCATCGACCATCGAAACCTCGTCGATGACGATCAGATCGGCATCCGCCGCCGCCGATTCCGGGTCGAGCACGAAACGCGGCTCGCCTTCCTTTTCCGAAATCCGCGTGTAGATCAAAGAATGGATGGTCGAGGCGCCCTTGCATCCGCGCTTGCGCATCACCAGCGCCGCCTTGCCGGTAAACGCCGCGTATTTGACGGTCTTGACGTCCTGGGCCAGATGCCGGGCCAGCGTCGATTTCCCCGTGCCCGCCCAGCCGAACAGCCGGAACACTTGCGGCCCGTTGTCGTCCTTGAGCCACGCCGCCACCGCTTTAAGGGCCTCATCCTGCTGGCTGGACCAAGCGACCATTTGTGAGACACACTCCAACACAATGAGGGGGAATCAGTTTCCCGCCAGTATTGCCGGGCAAACGCCGTGGCGAAACCCAAAATGCGAACAAAACGAGATTGGAGAGAGGCTCATGCAGCCCGATGATGTCCTTGAGTTCTGGTTCGTCGAACATGGCCCCCAAGACTGGTATTCGGGCGACCCCGAATTCGATGCCCGCTGCGCGGCTCGGCTCAGCGACGTTCACGCCAGGGCCATACGCTCCGAACTCTGGACCTGGCGCGAAACACCCAGGGGCCGGCTCGCCGAAATCATCCTGCTCGATCAGCTCTCGCGGCAATTCAATCGCGGCAGCGCCTCGGCATTCGCATCGGACACCATGGCGCTTGCGCTGGCCCAGGAAGTCGTTTCGCGCGGCCTTGATGCCGACCTTTCGGTCCATGAAAGGCTCTTTGCCTATATGCCCTACCAGCACTCGGAATCGCCGGCCATTCAGCAGGAGTCCGTGCGGCTTTTCCAATCGCTCGGTGACGATCAATATCTGCCCTACGCCACAGAGCACCACGACATCATCGCCCGCTTCGGCCGCTTTCCGCTCCGCAACGCAGCTTTGGGCCGGACCTCCACGCCAGAGGAGCTGGCCTATATGAAAGAGCGCGAGGGCAAAGCCTATTAGGTCAAAAGCGCGCATCACACCAAAGGTGCATGGGTATGACTTTTGAGAGAGCGTACGATGCGCGGACGCTGTCTTTGAGGCTCGGAAACAATGTTCGCGGCACCCATAGCTGACCATCCCTATCGCGAGGCGGTTCTGGCCGAACTGCACGCGCGTCCCGTCGAACTCGTCGCTCCCAATATGCGTGTGCGGCGTCTGGTTCTGACAGTGCCCAACCGCTCGGGCGGCATGCGCAAGGCCATGGAGGAATTCCGCCAGTTCGCGGCGCGCAACGGCCATGCCGTAAAGGATGACGGCAGCCGCCAGTACCAGTTCACCACACCCGAACGCGTGGCGACCTGGGAGTTTCACACCGAATTCATCACCATCACCTGGTACGCGGCGCTGACCGACGCCGAGAGCTGGCCGCAAGATATCGGGCTGGATGCCGTCGGTGAGGCCGAACTGGTGGGGGCCATGCGGGTCGATCTGATGGACGAGCCCGAATTGCCCGAGCGGGTGTTCCCCTCGTTCAGCCCCACGAGCCTCTGCCTGGTCGCCGTCGAACACGCCAATGCCCAATTGGCCACCGATTTCGTGCCCGACAAGGACAAGTTCATCCGGTTCGAATTTGCCGCCGGCAAGCTCTCGCCCCTGCGACGCGCCATCACGCTGCGCCGCATCCTCGAGATCGAGACCTACCGCAACATGGCGCTCCTGGCCCTGCCGCTCGCCCGCCGGGCCGGCCCCGACCTGCGCGCCGTCGAGATGGGCCTGACCGACGTGATGACCGATCTTTCGGCCGTCGAGACCACCGACGCCGTACAGGAGCGGCTCAAGAGCCTGCACGCGCTCGCCGTGCGCTCAGGCCAGATTTCCGAGCAGCTCAATTACCGCTTCGCCGCCGCCTATGCCTATGGCGCGATCCTGCGCAACCGGCTCGAAAAGCTGCGCGAAACGACGCTGGGGCAGGGGTCCTCGCTGTCGAGCTTCATCGGCAACCGGGTCGAACCGGCTTTGGCGACCTGCGAGGCCATGGACAAGCGGCTCGCCGTCCTCCTCGAAAAGCTGCAGCGCGCCGTCGAACTGCTCAATGTGCGCATCAGCCTCGACATGCAGATCCAGAACAAATCGGTGCTCGAAACCATCGCTGAAACGGCGCGCAGCCAGTTCCGCCTGCAGCACACCGTCGAGGGGCTCTCGACGATTGCCATCACTTACTATCTGATCGGCATTTTAGGCTACGCGCTGGCCGGGCCGCTTGAAGCGACGGGCTGGAGCAAGACGCTCGCCATCTCTATCCTCTCGCCCATCGCTCTTGTCGCGGTTTTCTTTGGCCTGCGCGCCATAAGGCGCGGGTTCGACAAGGGCCGGAAAGATCACTGATCGCTGCGTTCGAGCAGATTTTTCGCGATCAGCGCGCCATGATGGCCGATGACCACCGAAGCGGTGGCATGGCCCGCTCTGGCAGCATCCTCGGGGCTGGCGCCGGCCAGCCGTGCCGCCAGATAACCGCCATTGAAACTGTCGCCCGCTCCGGTCGCATCGACAACCTTGGCGACTTGTCTTGCGCCCACGCGCCACTGTCCGTCGCGCGTCACAACAAGCGCCGGATCGGCGCCGTTCTTGACGACCACCTCGTCGCAGCCTGCTGAAAGATACCGCAGCGCGGTTGCTTCATCGTCGGAATCGCCGAAATAGGGAACCTCGTCGGCATGCGTGGGCAGGACGATGCGCGAAACCTTTGCCGCCTCGGTCAGCGCCTCGACCACGCTCTTGTTGTCCGCCCACAGGGCCGGTCGGATATTGGGGTCGAAAGCCACAAGCGCTCCGGCTGCACGCCGCGCCCCGATCGCCGCAATCAACCGCTCCCGCGCTTGGGGAGCAAGAATTGCAAGCGTGATACCCGAGAAATAGATAAGGTCGGCACGCTCCAGCGCCTCTTGCAGCGCTGTCGCATCATCGGCGAGCAGCTTGGCCGCCGAAGTGTCGCGCCAATAGGTAAAATGGCGGTCACCATCGGCCTGATGGATCATGTAGAGCCCCGCGCGCTTGCCCTTAATTGTCCGGATTGCGCCGGTATCGATGCCGGTTTGCCCGATAAATTCGACCATCTGGCGGGAATAGAGATCGTCCCCCACTGCCGTCGCATAGCGCACAGTCCAGTCCGCACCGAGCAGCGCGTTGAGGTAGTAGGCGGTGTTGAGCGTGTCCCCGGCAAAACCCTGCCTGTAGGTGCGGTCCTCGCCCCCGCTCATTTCGATCATGGCTTCGCCGATGGAAACTGCTGTCCGGCTCACACGCGTCCTCCCCGTTTTGCGCCTCGCAATACCCTATCCGGCCCTGGCGAGAAAGCCTTCAGGAGACATGACGATGTTGTGGTCGATTTCCCCGATCGCCGAAAAATCCTTGTCCGTATAGTCGATCGGCCACAGCACCGACTGTATCGCCGCGATGCGGGCGCGCTTCTTGTCGTTGGCCCGGATCAGCGTCCAGGGCGTGTCGGGCGTATCGGTGGCCACGAACATCTTGTTGCGCGCCTTTGTGTATTCGTCCCACTTGTCGAGCGCCTTGAGATCGACCGGCGAAAGTTTCCAGATCTTGAGCGGGTCGTGTTGGCGGTCATGGAAACGCTTGAGTTGCATTTCCCGCCCGATTTCCAGCCAGAACTTGAAAAAATGGATGCCTTCTTCAGTGATCATCCGCTCGAAGGGTGGCGCCTCGTGCAGAAAGCTCTCGGTCTGGCCCGGTGTGCAGAACCCCATCACGGGCTCGACCACTGCCCGATTGTACCAGGAACGGTCGAACAAAACGATTTCACCGCCCGCCGGCAGGTGCGTCACATAGCGCTGGAAATACCATTGCGTGCGCTCGCGGTCCGATGGAACCGGCAGGGCAACGGTGCGCGCGTTGCGCGGGTTGAGGTTTTCCAAAAAGCGCTTGATCGTGCCGCCCTTGCCCGCCGAATCCCGGCCCTCGAAAATGGCCAACACGCGCTCTCCGGTCTGCGCCATGTGGCGCTGAAGCTTGACCAGCTCGATCTGCAACGCCCGCAGATGTTTTTCGTAGTCCTTGGTTTTCAAGCCTTCGTTGTAGGGATAGCCGCCACTGGTCAGCGCCCGGTCCTTGATGGTGTCGTCCAGTTCGGGATTTTCGAGGTCGAAGGCACTCATTGAAATCAAGTCCTCTCAGGCGCTTTGTGTCGCAACTGTAACAATCGTCCGCGCCCGATCCATCATGCCATTGTCATGCGCGCGCGATATGGCCATTGTCATGATTGATGATTCATTTGCAATGAGCACAGGACACAGGGTGAGGACGCGACCCGAGGCGGGCCGGCCGATCGTCATGGCACCGCCGCTGCTGGTTGGCGGTGCGGCTGTGCTTATCGTATTGGCACTTGGTGTGCTGGGCAGGCTGGCCCCTCTCGATTCGGGTGTGGTCATCCTGGCGATTGTCGCCATCAGCGCCATTGCGACCCGGACCTCGCGCAACGCGGATGCCGAAAACGAGGAAGCGGGGGCGCTTGCCGGCATCGATGCGGCCGTCGAGGGGTTTTCCGACATCCTCACCGAACCCTGTCTCATCATCAACGAACGCGCGGTGCTGATCTATCGCAATCCCGCCGCCCTCAAACGCTTTCCCCGCGCCCGGACAGGCGATCCCCTGGCTTTCACCCTGCGTGACCCCGACCTCGTCGAGGCCATCGACAAGGCCATCGGGACGGGCGCGGCGCAAAGCACCGAACTGCACATTCCCGTCCCCAACGAAACCTGGTATCGCGCGTCCGTGGTTCCATACCGGCCGGCAGAGGACCGCAGCTTCGTCGCGATCACGCTTTACGATTTCACTGAGCAGAAGCGCACCGACCGCATGCGCGGCGATTTCATCGCCAATGCCAGCCACGAACTGCGCACGCCTTTGACCTCGCTCATGGGTTTCATCGACACATTGCAGGGGCCGGCCGCAAAGGACGAGGCGGCGCGCGCCCGATTCCTCGGCATCATGCGCAGCCAGTCCGAGCGCATGTCGGGCCTGATCGATGACCTGCTCTCGCTCTCGCGCATCGAATTGCGTCAGCACGTCAAGCCGACCACCGAGGTCAACCTCAACCTGTTGCTGCGCGAGGTTGCCGAAACCCTAGAGCCCAAGATCGAAGCGACCGAGCTTGTTCTCGATCTCAAACTGCCCGATGAACCCGTGACCATCATTGGGGACAGGCAGGAGCTGTTCGAGGTCGTTGAAAACCTTGCCGACAACGCCATCAAATATGGTGGGGACGGGGGCAGGGTGGAAATCGCTCTGGCTGCAAGCGCCAGCCGATCAGGTGACCATCACGCCATTACCGTCACCGATTTTGGCGCCGGTATTGCCCAAGAGCACGTCCCGCGCCTGACCGAGCGCTTCTACCGCGGCGATGCGGAAGCCAATCGCAAGAAGAAGGGCACGGGCCTGGGCCTTGCCATCGTCAAGCACATCGTCGCCCGCCATCACGGTCAGCTCTCCATACGCTCCAAGCTGGGCGAGGGCACTCGCGTGGAAATCCTTCTGCCGCGCTGAGCGGTATCTGTCACAATTGTCGTCAAAGCATCGTTTCCCACAGGGTGCTGTGCTTTTTCATGTTTGAATCCAATGATTTGCGGTGTCATTCAACTGTCACTGAAACGACATAGAACCTTTAGCTGCCGGCCCTAGTTTGCCCGTGTTTTCGAGATGGGGCCGAAAAGTTTCGGTTTCATCAAACCCAGGGGCAAATGCCCGGACGCTTCTGACACAGAGGAAGAGCACATCATGAAATCCGCACTTTACGCAGGCGCAGCGCTCGCCGTGGTTGCCGCCTTTGGCGCAACCTCCGCTCAGGCCCAGACTCGCGACACCATCCAGATCGCCGGTTCCTCCACCGTTCTGCCGTTCTCCTCGATCGTTGCCGAAGAGTTCGGCAACGCCTTCCCCGACTACAACACGCCCAATGTTGCCGGTGGCGGTTCGGGCGGCGGCAAGCGTCAGCTTTGCGAAGGCGTTGGTGAAAGCACGCTCGATATCGCTAACTCCTCGTCCAAGATGAGCGCCAGCGAACTGGAAAGCTGCCAGGCCAATGGCGTTGAAGACGTCCGCGAAGTCGTTTTCGGCTATGACGGCATCGTTTTCGCCACCGGCATTGAGCAGGGCGATTTCGCTCTCGAGCCCGTCCACCTCTACAAGGCCATTGCCGCCCAGGTTCCCGTCGACGGTGAAATGGTCGACAACCCCTACGCCAACTGGTCGGAAATCGATGCCTCGCTGCCTGACCAGGACATCTTCGTTGCCATCCCGGGCACCAACCACGGCACCCGCGAAGTTTTCGATCTTCGCGTTCTTGAAGCTGGTTGCGAAGAAGCCGGTCTTCCTGAAATGGAAGAAGACGCCATGGAGGCCGCTTGTCTGACCCCGCGTCAGGACGTTGTGGTCGAGATCGCCGGTGACTACACCGAGACCCTGGCCCGCCTTCAGTCGAACCCTTCGGCCATCGGCGTGTTCGGCCTGTCCTTTTATGACCAGAACCGCGACACCCTCAAGGTTGCCACAGTGTCCGGCGTGGAACCGACGCTCGACACCATCGCTGCCGGCGATTACCCGGTTTCCCGTCCGTTGCAGTTCTATGTCAAGGGTGCTCATATCGGCGTTGTCCCGGGCATCGAGGACTATATTGCTTTCTTCCTGTCCGACCAGATGGCCGGTTCGGGCGGTATCCTCGAAGCTGCCGGCCTCGTTCCCGCTTCCAGCGACTTCCTTGCCGCACAGCTCGACGCCTTCAACAATGGCGACCAGTATCAGCCGCAGTAATCGGCGCGCAAAACAGGAAGGTCCCGGTCTTGTCCGGGGCCTTCCGCTGCTGGCTTTATAGCCTTAACGGGGGTGTGAGAGCCCCAGCCCGTCTGGAAGGACCAGTCCGCCGTGAACGCTTTCGTCATCGCAGCCCTTCTTCTGGTTCTCCTCACCATATCCTATCAGGTCGGCTGGTCGCGCAGCCGCAGGCTGGCCGGAGCAAGCAGCGAACGCTTGCATTCACGCCCGATCTACCACGGTGTTCTTGTTGCCCTTTTCGCGCTTCTGCCGGCCATCGTCGTGCTCGGCCTTTGGGCGCTGTTCAGCGGCTCGGTTTGGCATGCGTTCATTCTGGCGCAATTGCCCCCCGAAACGGCCCAGCTTTCCCAGGTTCAGCTCCAGGCGGTCATCAGCCGGGTCCAGGCTCTTGCCAACGGATTTGGTGTGGTCGGTGAGCCCGCACCCGAGGAAGTGGCGGCGGCCCGCGCCTTTGAGACCTTCCAGCTCGTCTCCTTCCTTGCCGTGATCGGCGCCGCTGCCGCTTTGGGCGCAGGCGCTCTCTTTCTGGCGCAGCGCCGTATCGGCGCGCGGCTCCGGGCGCGCACCGAGGTCGAAATGGCCGTGCGTATCGGACTGATTGCCTGCTCGACCGTCGCCATCCTGACAACGATTGGCATCGTGCTGTCGCTTCTGGCCGATGCTCTGCGGTTCTTCTCGTTCATAAATCCGCTCGAATTCTTTTTCGGCACCACCTGGAACCCGCGCTTCCAGTCGACTGGCACGGGCTCGGCCGGCGAATATGGGCTGCTGCCGCTCCTGTGGGGCACGTTGATGATAGGCCTGATCGCCATGCTGGTCGCTGTGCCCATAGGGCTGATGTCGGCGATCTATCTGTCCCAGTACGCCCACGAGCGTGTCCGCAATGTGGTCAAGCCCATCATCGAGGTGCTGGCTGGTATCCCCACCATTGTTTACGGCTTTTTCGCGCTGGTCACCGTTGGTCCCTTCCTCGCGGGGGTCGGCGATGCCGTCGGGCTCGATATCAACGCAACCAGCGCGCTGACCGCCGGTGTGGTGATGGGCATCATGATCATTCCGTTCATCTCCTCGCTCAGCGACGACATCATCGCCCAGGTGCCGCGCACCATGCGCGACGGCTCGCTGGGCCTCGGCGCAACCCAGTCCGAAACCATCCGCAGGGTTCTCCTGCCTGCGGCGCTGCCGGGGATCGTCGGAGCCATCCTCCTCGCCGTCAGCCGGGCCATCGGTGAAACCATGATCGTGGTTTTGGCGGCAGGCAACAGCCCCGTCCTGCGCTTCAATCCCGCCGAGCCCACATCGACGGTAACCGTGAGCATCGTCAACCAGCTGACCGGCGACGCCGATTTCACCAGTCCGCAATCGCTCGTGGCTTTCGCGCTGGGGCTGACGCTGTTCGTCATGACCCTGCTGCTCAACGTGTTGGCCCTCTACATCGTCCGCAAGTTCAGGGAGCAATACGAATAGCCATGACCGATACATTGCTCTCCAGCCCCGAATCCGGAAATCGCGAGCGCGTCCGCAAGAGTCTCGCGCGGCGCCATCGCAGCGAAGCCATGTTCCGCTGGGCCGGCATCCTCTCGATTGCCGCCGCGCTGGGTTTCGTCGCCATCCTGTTTGGGATGATCATCTCCAAGGGCCTGCCGTCCTTCTGGCAGTCCACGCTGCATGCCGAAGTCTATTTCGATCCCGAACTCATCGAAGGCGGACCGCAACCCGAACGTCAGGACAGTGCATCGGACGCTGACTACCGCGCGGCGATCAGCCAATGGCAGCGCGACGTCACCCTTTCCAACTGGAACGCCATCGTCGAAACGGCGGTTCGCAGGACCGCGCCCGATTTCGACATCGAAAGCCGCGAAATCCTTGCGCTGGTCACGTCCGCTGCCCGTTTCCAGCTTCGCGACCGCTATATCGCCGATCCCGCTGTGCTCGGTCAGACAGTGCCGGTGACCATGCTCGCCTCGGCCAATACCGATAACTGGCTCAAGGGCACAATCGACCGCACTCAGCCCGACTCCCGCCAGCAGCTTTCTGCTTCAACCCGTCAGCTCGCCGATCGACTTCTCGCTGAAGGCGTCATCAGCTTCGATTTCGCCTGGCACATCTTCACAAATGTCGACAGCCGCTCCGCGCCCGCTTCGGCCGGCCTGGCGGGGGCGTTCATGGGCTCGCTCTACATGATGCTGATCGTTATCGTCCTGGCTGTGCCCATCGGTGTCGCGAGTGCTGTTTATCTCGAAGAATTCGCGCCCAAGAACCGTTGGACCGATCTCATCGAGGTCAACATCAACAATCTGGCCGCGGTGCCCTCCATCGTCTTCGGTCTCCTGGGCGCTGCGGTGTTCATCAACTATCTCGGCCTGCCACGCTCGGCGCCGCTGGTCGGCGGTCTTGTGCTGACATTGATGACGCTGCCGACGATCATCATCGCCACCCGTTCGTCATTGCGGGCCGTGCCCCCCTCGCTGCGCCAGGCGGCGCTCGGACTCGGCGCCTCGCGCAACCAGACGGTGTTCCACCACGTCCTGCCGCTGACCTTCCCCGGCATCCTGACCGCCACCATTATCGGCGTCGCCCAGGCCCTGGGCGAAACGGCGCCGCTCTTGCTGATCGGCATGAGCGCCTTCATCGCCAACATTCCGGCAAACCCGATGGACTCGGCAACGGCTCTGCCGGTCCAGATCTATCTCTGGCAGGGCAATGAGAACCGGAATTTCTTTGAAGCCCGCACCTCGGCTGCCATTATGGTCCTTCTGGGGATGATGATCCTTTTGAATGCCATCGCCATCTTCCTGCGCACGCGATTGGAGCGCCGCAAATGACAATCGGAACCACAATGGACAGGAGTGCAACGCCTCCGATGAACCAGACCAGCTCAGCGACCGGCGAGACCGGCTACCAGACAGTACGCACGCCCGACGATACCGGCCACCCCGCGCGTCTCAAGGCCCAGGACGTTTCGGTATTTTACGGCGACAAGCAGGCGCTGTTCGATGTCTCGATCGACATCCCCGAAAAGGCCGTGAGCGCCTTTATCGGCCCGTCCGGTTGCGGCAAGTCGACGTTCCTGCGCTGCATCAACCGCATGAACGATACCATCGAGGGGTGCCGGGTCACCGGCAAGGTCGCGCTCGACGGCGACAATCTCTATGATCCCAGCCTCGACGTTGTCGAACTGCGCGCTCGCATCGGCATGGTGTTTCAAAAGCCCAACCCGTTCCCGAAATCGATCTTTGAAAACGTTGCTTACGGCCCCCGGATTCACGGACTTGCCCGCAACAAGACCGATCTCGAGGAGATCGTTGTCACCTCGCTGCAGAAGGCCGGGCTGTTCGAAGAGGTTAAGGATCGGCTTCATTCGCCCGGCACCGGGCTTTCCGGCGGTCAGCAGCAACGTCTGTGCATCGCCCGCGCCATGGCCGTGGGTCCCGAGGTGATCCTGATGGACGAGCCGTGCTCGGCCCTGGATCCGATCGCGACAGCAATCATCGAGGAACTGATCGACGAATTGCGCGCCAACTACACAATCGTCATCGTGACCCACTCCATGCAGCAGGCCGCTCGTGTTTCGCAAAAAACCGCGTTCTTCCATCTCGGCAAGCTGATCGAGGAAGGTCCGACCGAGGCAATCTTCACCAATCCCCGCGAAAAGCGCACCCAGGATTATATCACTGGCCGCATCGGGTAGGAGACGCGAAATTATGCCCAATTCAAACGAACATATTGTCACCTCCTACGAGGACGAACTGACCGAACTGGCCCGCTCGATTTCGGAAATGGGCGGGCTGGTGGAAAAGGCGATTTCCAACGCCACCGATGCCCTTATCCGCTCCGATGCCGAACTCGCGATGGCCACGGTGGCCGCCGACAAGAAGGTCGACGCCATGCAGTCGCACATCGACGAGATGGCTGTCTCGATAATCGCCCGCCGCCAGCCCATGGCGCAGGATCTGCGCCTGGTCATCGCGTCGATCCACGTCGCCAACGACCTCGAACGCATCGGCGACATGGCCAAATCCACGGCCCGTCGCTCGACCCAGTTCGAAGGCATCGGCATGTCGGTCCAGTTCAAGAACGGCCTGCGCCACATGGGCGAACTCGTTCAGCGCCAGGTCAAGCTGGCCCTCGATGCCTTCGCCGCCCGCGACAAGGACATGGCGGTCGATGTTGTCGAGCGCGACACCGACGTCGACGCGCTCTATGTCTCCCTGTTCCGCGAACTGCTCACCTACATGATGGAAGATCCGCGCAACATCACAATGTGTACGCACCTGCTGTTCTGCGGCAAGAATCTCGAGCGGGTGGGCGACCACTCCACCAATATCGCGGAACAGGCCTATTTCCTGGCCACCGGCAAGACGTTGACCGCCGAGGCCGAGGATTTCACGCGCGAGCAGATCAAGGGCTAGTCAATGACCCCGCAGGTTCTTGTTGTCGAAGACGAAGCCGATCTCGTCGAACTTCTGCGATACAATCTTGAGGCGGAAGATTTCTCCGTCGCGACGGCCGAAGACGCCGAAGAGGCGATGCTGCGCATTGCCGAGAATACCCCCGACATCATCCTGCTCGACTGGATGCTGCCGGGCACGTCGGGCATCGAAATCTGCCGCCGCATCCGGGCCCGCACCGATACCGCCCGTATCCCGATCATCATGCTCACCGCGCGCGGCGAGGAAGAAGAACGGGTGCGCGGGCTGGCGACCGGTGCCGACGATTACGTCGTCAAACCCTTCTCGCTCCCCGAACTCATGGCCCGTATCAACGCGCTGCTGCGCCGGTCCAACCCGCAATTGATCGCAGCCATACTCAAGGCCGGCGATATCGAGCTCGACCGCACGACCCATCGCGTCCGCCGCTCGGGCAAGGAAGTCCATCTCGGCCCCACCGAATACCGTCTGCTCGAATATCTCATGGGCAATCCCGGCCGTGTCTATTCGCGCGAGCAACTGCTCGATGGCGTCTGGGGCACCGACGTCTATGTCGACGAGCGCACTGTGGACGTCCATGTCGGCCGGTTGCGCAAGGCCATCAACAGGGGTCGCGTCAAGGACCCGATCCGCACTGTCCGCGGTGCCGGCTACGCCTTCGACGAAAAGTTCGTCGCCACCTGAGGCCACCGGGTATTGGCGTGGAGGTGTCCCCTCATCGCCAACCCCGTCGGTGCGGTTGCAAATTCGTTCCCGCACAAATATCCCGGCTTTCGATCCGCTCCGGCGCGCAGGAAACTTGACTTGACGAGTCTTGTTTAGGCGCGATAGTTCGGGCGGTATAGAGCGCGTCCAGAAAAAGTGGAAACGGTTTTGCGGTTCGGACGCGCGACGTAACAAGGACTTAGATCAAGTCCGCGATTCGAAGACCCGAAGGGCCGCGCAAGCGAAAAGCGGATTTGATCTTGAAAGCGATCCGACCATGCTGCGCCGATTTTTCTCCTATTACGCGCCCTATAAGGGGCTGTTCTTCCTCGATTTCGGCTGTGCGGTCATCGTCGGCCTGCTCGAATTGAGCTTCCCCCTCGTCGTCCAGCTCTATGTCGATCAGCTTTTGCCCAGCCAGAGCTGGTTTTGGATTTTCGCCGCCGCTGCTGGCCTGCTGATCGTCTATATCCTCAATGCGGGTCTGCTTTCGGTCGTCAACTATTGGGGCCACGCGCTGGGTATCGGCATCGAGACCGACATGCGCCGCCAGGCCTTCGATCATCTCCATAAGCTCTCGTTCCGCTATTTCGACAACAAAAAGACCGGGCACCTGATCACCCACGTCACCAAGGATCTCGAAGAGGTCGGTGAGATTGCCCATCACGGCCCCGAAGACGTGTTCATCGCGGTGATGACCTTTATTGGCGCCTTCATCATCATGGCGCTGATGAATCTCAAGCTCGCCGCGCTCACTCTGTTCATCGTCCCGGTCGCCGCCTTCCTCATTTTCAAATATGGAAGCGCCATGACCATGACCTGGAAAAGCCTTTATGGCCGGGTCGGCGATTTCAACCAGCGCATCGAGGAGTCCATCGGCGGCGTCCGGGCTGTGCGCGCCTTTGCCAATGAGCGCCACGAGCGCAAGCTGTTCGAGGGCGACAACCAGAGCTACCGCACCACCAAGCTCAAGGCCTACAAGATCATGACGGCATCGATCTCGATGTCCTATATGGCCAAGAGCCTCGTGCAGTTGATGGTCATGCTCGCGGGCACCGCGCTCGTCATGTACGGGGAAATGACCTATGGCCAGTTCGTCGGCTTTCTGCTGCTCATCACCGTCCTGTTCCGCCCCATCGACAAGATCATCTCGGTCATCGAAAGCTATCCAAAAGGTATCGCCGGCTTCAAACGCTTCACCGATCTGATCGATACCGAACCCGACATCGTCGACAGCCCCAGCGCCAAAAGGGTCGCCGCCCTCAAGGGCGATATCGTCTTCGACAAGGTCAATTTCGCCTATTCGGACAATCGCCCGATCCTGCGTGACATCTCTCTCAGCGTCAAAGCCGGCGAAACCATCGCCCTTGTTGGCCCGTCCGGGGCCGGCAAGACCACGATCTGCTCGCTGCTGCCGCGCTTTTACGAAATTGACTCCGGCGCCATCACCATCGACGGCGTCGACATCCGCGACATGACCCAGGATTCCCTGCGCAGCCAGATCGGCATTGTCCAGCAGGACGTTTTCATGTTCGGCACCTCGATCCGCGATAACATCGCCTATGGCCGTCTGGGCGCCACGGACGCCGAAATCATGGACGCCGCGCGCCGCGCCCGGTTCGACAGCGTCATCGCCCAACTGCCCGACGGGCTCGACACCATGATCGGCGAGCGCGGTGTCAAGCTTTCGGGCGGCCAGAAGCAGCGCCTGGCCATCGCCCGGATCTTTTTGAAGAACCCGCCGATCCTCATTCTCGACGAAGCGACTTCGGCGCTCGATACCGAAACCGAAATGCAGATCCAGCGTGCTCTGTCGGCGCTCTCGGCGGGCCGGACCACCCTGGTCATCGCTCACCGGTTGGCTACCATCCGCAATGCCGATCGCATCGCCGTCGTTGCCGATGGCCGCATCGTGGAAGAGGGCGCCCATGACGCCCTGGTTGCCAAAGCGGGCGCCTATGCCCGCCTGCATAACGCGCAATTCGGCACCTGGGCTGCCGAGTAGGTGCCATACTCGGACGGTGCGACGGTCGGCCTGAATGGTCTTTCAGGATTTGGTTCGAGCGACCGCCTCTTTTGCCGCAAACAGTGCCATCCCCGCGCTCCAGCCAAGCCACACGGCAACCATCCAGCCGACGAGCGAAACCGCGACATATCCCATCGCCGGCACCCAGGCCCCCGACATCGCCAAGAGCAGCGCCTCCAGCGAGAATGCCGAAAACGTCGTGAATCCGCCGCAGAACCCGGTAACCAGAAATCCGTTGAGAATGGGGGCGGGCAGGCGGCGCACCGACCAGGCGGCAATCAGCCCGATCAGAAACGACCCGGCAATATTGGCGGCAATCGTACCGGCGACCAACCATCCGGGGATCGCCGACAGAGCAAGCAGCGACAGCCCGTAGCGGGTGAGGCTGCCCGCGCCGCCGCCGCAGGCGATGGCAATAATGAGCCGCCTTTCGCTCATGCCGTTGCGCCTATCGAATAGGTCAGCGCAAAGCCGATGACGGTAGCCGAAAGGCACAGGACAAGCGAAACGCCGATATTGAGAAGCGCCGGACCGCCATGCCCTTCACGCGCCAGCGTCAGCGTCTGCAGCGAAAAGCTCGAAACCGTCGTATATCCGCCGCACAGTCCGACAACCAGCAGCAGCCATATGGGTCCGGATGGCGCCCCCGTCGCGCCCGGCCCCAAAAAAAATCCGGCGATAATTCCAATCAGCAGGCAGCCGGTCACATTGACGGCAAGAATGCCGAACGTCCCATGGCCCAGTTTTCGCGCGACAATTGTCGAAAACAAATGCCGCAAAACCGCTCCAACGCCGCCGCCAAGGCCAACACATGTCAAAGCGAGCAGGGAAGTATCCATCCCCCGACATTGCCCCCGATTCCGTCAGTTTGTCGAGACGCGGGGTGTGTAAGGGCGCTACAGAACACGCCTCTCTCGCTCGCTTCCCCGGTCCCGGCTTTCGCCGGGATAAACTCCGGCCGGGGTCCATGCGCCTGTCCATCCGCATCAGAGCACGGGCAGGGCTGCTGGGTCCCGGATCACGTCCGGGACAGCGATGGATGTTGGCCCGCCCCCCCGCAGTTCCATCACCGCCGCTCATCCCACCCCCGTCGTCATCCTCGGGCCGCCCCTCGGGCGGCTTCATCGCCACCACTCACCTCACCCCCTTCGTCATCCCCGGGCTTGCCCCCCGGCGGCTCCACCACCGCCGCTCACCCCACCCCTTCGTCATCCTCGGGCTTGACCCGGGGATCCGCAGGGCGTCCGCACGCGCGGTAGAAGTGGTGCGCCTTACCCATCCCTCGCTTCCCCGGTCCCGGCTTTCGCCGGGATAAACTCCAGCCGGGGTCCATGCGCTTTTCCTCACGCACCGGAGTGTCGGTAAGGCTGCTGGGTCCCCGATCAGGTCCGGGACAGCGATGGATGTTGGGCTGCGCTCTCGGCTCATAACCACCATCAACCCACCCCGCGTCATCCTCGGGCTTGACCCGGGGATCCGCAGGGCGTCCGCAAGCGCGGCAGAAGTGGTGATCCTTGGCGCGTCATCGGTCCCCAACCCCTTCACCGGCTGCCTCGACGCAGCAGATCCCCGGGTCAAGCCCGAGGATGACGCGGGTGAAGGTGGAAGCGCTCGAAAAATCTTATCCCCGCCCCCTTCGTCATCCTCGGGCCCGCCCCCCGGCGGCTCCATCACCACCACTCACCCCACCCCCGTCGTCATCCTCGGGCTTGACCCGGGGATCCGCAGGGCGTCCGCAAGCGCGGCAGAAGTGGTGATCCTTGGCGCGTCATCGGTCCCCAACCCCTTCACCGGCTGCCCCGACGCGGCAGATCCCCGGGTCAAGCCCGAGGATGACGCGGGTGAAGGTGGAAGCGCTGCGAAAAATCTTATCCCCGCCCCCGTCGTCATCCTCGGGCCCGCCCCCCGCAGCTCCATCACCACCACTCATCCCACCCCCGTCGTCATCCTCGGGCTCGACCCGGGGATCCGCAGGGCGTCCGCACGCGCGGTAGAAGTGGTGCTCCTTGGCGCGTCATCGGTCCCCAATCCCTTCACCGGCTGCCTCGACGCAGCAGATCCCCGGGTCAAGCCCGAGGATGACGCGGGTGAAGGTGGAAGCGCTGCGAAAAAACTAATCCCCGCCCCCTCACCCTCGTGCGATTGTTGCCGCACGGTGTCGCCAGGGACGAGGATGCATACGAGCTTCCGGCGGGATCGATCCGGGTTCCTTGCGGGTCGCCGCAGGGAAGGCCCAAAGCGGACGGATGGCCGGGCGAGGAACCAGGCGTTCCACGTCGTACTCCCGAAAGGGAGAGGGGCACCGACGGGAGGTTGGCAGGGAAAGTGGGCACCGGTTTCCCGGTTCGCCAACCGACCCACTAAAAATGCCAATATCCCGGACGACAAACCCCAGCCCGAGACGCCGCCATAAGCCAAAAACCCCGGATGCGTGGGGCGATGATCGCTTCATATACTAAAAATACATGCGGAGCGCTCATTGCCCCATGCCGTCTGTCCATCAACCGAAGCCTACGGCTGTCGGAGGTTTTGCCATGCCTGAAAAGAAAGGCCCCCTCACCGGCCTGCCGGCCACCCTCTCCCCCGAGGGGCGAGGGTTAATCTCGCCGATGCGCTGGAGATGGATCGCAGCGTAGGGAAAGCCGCACCGGACTCCCTCTACCCGCCGGGGAGAGGGTTGGGGTGAGGGCGCCCTGAATATCAATGAGAACGCCCCTTTTTTCAAAACCGCCGGTGCCCAAGACAAAACTTGACTTCCCCGCCCCAGACATTAAATACCCCTCGTGAGGACGACCTCCCCCGCCAAGGGCATTGATTTCGGGACGACCCGAGCTTTTTAGCCAAGGAGTTCCCCGACCATGCGTACCGCCTGGGATCGCGTCCGCCACGCCATCTGCTTTGAAATCATCGGCCTCATCCTCGTCATCCCGCTCGGCGCATTGGTCTTTGCAATGCCCATGCACGATATCGGCGTGGTCGGTCTCGTCTCGGCCACCATCGCGATGGCCTGGAATTACGTCTTCAATCTTGGCTTCGATACCATCCTGCAACGCACTATCGGCACCACGCTCAAATCGGTGCGCCTGCGCATCGCCCACGCCGTGCTGTTCGAACTGGGCCTCTTGATCGTCCTGATGCCGTTCATCGCCTGGTATCTGGGCATCACCCTGATCCACGCGCTGGTCATGGATATATCGTTCGCGCTGTTTTACATGGGCTACGCATTCGTATTCAATCTGGCCTATGACCGAGCTTTTCCGCTGCCCGAATGGCGCGAGGCGACTTAGGGGCGCGGGCCTTATTCCTCGCCGCCGGACCGGTCATCGTCGTTGCGGACAATTTCGACTTTCACCCGCGTCGCCAGCGCTGCAATCGCGCCGATTGCGGCCAGCCACGGGGCGGCGAGGGTAACCACGCCGCCTGCAATGGTGCCGGCGGTCAGCGGGATTTCAAGAAACACATCGCCGCTCCCGGTTTTGATGCGCAGCGTGCGCACATTGCCCTCGGCCAGCAGTTCCTTGATCCGCGCAATCAGCTGGTGCCCGGCAGTCTCGAACTCTTCGGTAAAGCTGCGTTCACGCTTGTTTTCGCCCTCGTCCATTCCAGGTCTCCTGCAGATCCAAGATGTGAGAGGCCATCAAGGGTGCGGGCTGGTCGGACCTGTCCCGCGGTTCATCTCGTGCAACATGGTGGCCACGACATCGTCAATCTCCACATGGGCTTCCGGATGGCGCTCCACAAGAGTTCGGGCTTCACTTTCGATGTCGAAGGCCCTGCGGCTGGCAAGGATATCGCGCAGGCGATCGGCAATGTCCACGGCAAGCAGAAGTTTCATTTAGACATCTCCCTGCCCCCAGGCGACCGATTAAACGACGCCCAATTGTGGCCGTCAAGAAATCCTGTCGATCGGCTCACTTGTCCCCGCAGCACAGGCAGGCATTATGCTCGTCGTCCAGGTTGACAGGCAAAGGCAGCACAATGTCCGTTTCCATCCTCACCATAGTGGGATTGTCCCACGATGTTGCGCAGAAAAAGTCCTACGTGAACTTTGTATGGGCCGACGATCCGTCAAAACGATTGGGCCTGGAGGTCCCCTATGGTCTGCCGCTCGACCAGATCGAGGCCGAGGCCCGCAAATCCGTCGACGCGCTTTCTGGCGAGCTGTCGGCCTGCAGGCTGGAAATGCCGTAGCGACACCCGCACAAAAAAGCCCCGGACCGGGCCGGGGCTCTGTGTTCGAAAAACGATTGAAACTCAGCGCTTCTTGCGATCGATCTGATGGTAGGCGCGCCGAGAATGAAACTCGCAATAGGGCTTGCCTTCGTCAGATTCCCGACCGCAGAAGTGAAATTCGCTGCTCATCGGATCGCCGATCGGCCATTTGCAGGTCTTTTCGGTCAACTGAAGCAGGGAAATGCGCTCTTCGATCGGAATGAACAGTTCGGCCTTGGTGTTGGTTTCGACCACCATTTCGGCTTCGAGTTCGGCGTCCATCTTGAGCGCGGTTGCGCCCATGGTGGGGGCCATCGTGGTGCGCCGCTGGCTGACCGCGCTGGCAGCTGCAGAGGCAGTGCCGCGTGATCCCGAAGGCGCCGATGGCCGCCGCGGTGCCGTGGGGCGTTGCGCCTTGGCGCGCGGGGCGACGCTCGCCGGCTTGGCGCGCGCCGACAGCTTCAATCTGTGGACCTTGCCGATGACGGCATTGCGGGTCACCCCGCCGCTCAGTTCCGCGGCGATCTGGCTTGCACTGAGGCCTTCCATCCAAAGTTTTTTCAGGAGTGCTACGCGCTCGTCCGTCCAGCTCATCGATTATGCTCCAGGCCGTATCTTAAATAGAGTCCGTTCTCGCGCGGACAAAGGGGTTTGACCGCCGGCATACTAACTGTCGTATGGTGATGGGGTCCGCCACACGAGATGTCGTGTTCCCAATAGCCTCATACTACACGGGCGGGAAAATCGGTGGCAAGGGCCGCAACGGACTTTCCCCGGTTTATCCCACCTGAATTTCAAATGCCTGGCAGCAATTGGTCAGGGCTGTTGCATCGATCGCACAGCCCGTTTTCGCGCGGAGACATGAACCACCATTGTGGCAGGGATGAGTCAAGGCGTCAGGGCCCGGAAAACCGGGCGATCGATTGACTTTTGGACTGCCGCCCACCATAAGCGGGACTGGTAATGCGTGCTTGGGACACCGGGCGCGCTTTTCATTTTCCGGGGCTGCGCCCCGAACTCAAACCCATCAACGAGAAGGCTAAGAACAAATGTCTGCGCTCTATGGCACGTATGCCCGGTCCGAACTCGCCTTTGTGCGGGGCGAGGGCATGCGACTGTTCACGGAGGATGGCACAGCCTATCTCGATTTCGCCGCCGGCATCGCCGTCAACGCTCTCGGCTATGGTGACAAGCACGTCGTGGACGCGCTCAAGGCCCAGGCCGACAAGGTCTGGCATACCTCCAACATCTTCACCATCCCCGAGCAGGAAAAGCTCGGCCAGCGGCTGGTGGATACAACGTTTGCCGACAAGGTGTTCTTCACCAATTCCGGCGCCGAGGCGCTTGAATGCGCGATAAAGACGGCGCGCCATTATTTCTGGGCGAAGGGCGAAAAGGAAAGGGTGGATATCATCGGCTTTTCCGGCTCGTTCCACGGCCGCACCATCGCGACCATCGCCGCAGCGGGCAACCCGGCATATACAGAGGGCTTCGGCCCCATGCCGGGCTACAAGCACGCAAAGCCGGGCGATCTTGCGGCCGTCGAGGCGCTGATCGATGACAAGACCGCTGCTATCCTTATCGAACCCGTTCAGGGCGAGGGCGGGGTCACCGCGTTTTCCGATGCCTATCTCAAGGGCTTGCGTGCCTTGTGCGACAAGCACGGCCTGCTGTTGATCTTCGATGAAGTTCAGTGCGGCTATGGCCGGACCGGCAAATTCTTTGCTCATGAGTGGTCGGGAGTCACGCCCGACATCGTGACGGTCGCCAAGGCCATCGGCGCCGGGTTCCCGCTCGGAGCCTGTCTCGCCACGGCCGAAGTGGCCGCTAGCATGGTGCCGGGAACGCATGGAACCACTTATGGCGGCAACCCCTTGGCCTGCGCCGTGGGCAACGCCGTTCTCGACCGCATATTGGCGCCCGGCTTCATCGAGCATGTTGAGGCAATGGGCAAGATCGTCGCGCACGAACTTCACCAGCTCATGCAGAAATTCCCCAATTACATCACTGAAGTGCGTGGCAAGGGTCTGATCGCAGGCATCAGGATCACCCCGCCGGTGCGTGATTTCGTGGCACGCCTGCGAAACCACAAGCTTCTCACCGTAGCTGCCAGCGACAACGTGCTGCGCTTGCTGCCACCATTGATCGTCAACGAGGACGAAATCAGGGAGGCCATCGGCATCATCGCCGAAGCCTTCGCCGAATTCGATGCCGAACAGGCCAGCGCCGCGCAATAGCGCAGCGGCAGGCTCCTTTTCGCTTTTTCAGGACAGCTGATTATGACTGCGAGACATTTTCTCGATCTCAAGGATTTTTCCTTAGAGCAACTGCGTTCCATTCTCGATTTTGCCCATGAGCTGAAAAAGCGCCTCAAGGCGGGCGAGCGTCCCCGTCTGCTCGAGGACAAGGTTCTGGCCATGATCTTCGAGCGCCAATCGACCCGCACGCGGGTTTCCTTCGATGTTGGCATGCGCCAACTCGGCGGGCAGACCCTGATGCTCACCGGCCAGGAAATGCAGCTGGCGCGTGAGGAAACCATCGAGGATACCGCGCGCGTCATGAGCCGCTATGTCGATGCCATCATGATCCGTATCCTTTCCCACGACGACCTGCTCGATCTGGCTGGCGCCTCGTCCATTCCCGTCATCAACGGGTTGACCCGGCGCAGCCACCCCTGCCAGGTCATGGCCGACATCCAGACCTTCGAGGAACATCGCGGCTCGCTCCAAGGCAAGAAAGTTGCCTGGATCGGGGACTCCAACAATGTTCTGGCGTCATGGGTTCACGCCACGGCGCTATTCGGCAATACCATGGCCATTGCCTGCCCCAAGCAATACTGGCCCGATCAGGGGTTGCTGTCCGACATCGCCGAAGTGGGCGACGCGGTCAGCCTGGGCACCGATCCGCACGCCGCGATCGCCGACGCCGATCTGGTCATCACCGACACCTGGGTCTCGATGGGCGATACCGACGAGGGCGAGCGCCGGCGCATCTTGAAACCCTATCAGGTCAACCCCAGATTGTTCTCCCAAGCCGCGACCGACGCGCTCTTTATGCACTGCCTGCCTGCCCACCGGGGCGATGAGGTCACCGACGAGGTGATCGACGGGCCGCAATCGGTCGTATTCGATGAAGCTGAAAACCGCCTGCACATCCAGAAGGCCATTCTTTGCTGGGCCTTCGGGATCGAAAGTCTTTAGAGTGCGATCAGAAAAAGTTGCAGACTTTTTCGGTTCGGTCGCGCGACACCAATTAAACTCCCGGGCGGATTAAGGAACACGCAATGAGCGAAAGCTCTCTCGAACAATTCGGGCTCGATCGGCCCGAGAGCGGGGACGACGTTGCCGTTCCCTTCACGCTCGAAAACCTCGATAGCCGCGGCCGTGTCGTCCGTCTGGGCAATCAGCTCGACATGATCATCGCGCGCCACGGCTATCCCGAACCCGTCGCACGCCTTCTGGGCGAAGCCGTGACGCTTGCCGCACTGATTGGCACCTCGCTCAAATTCGAGGGCCGGTTCATCCTGCAGTCGCGCACCGATGGCCCCGTGAGCCTTCTGGTCGTCGATTTCGACACGCCCGATGGCCTGCGCGCCTATGCCCGCTATGACGAGGAAGCTTTGGCGGCATTGGTTCAGGCCGGAACCACCAAACCCCAGGACCTATTGGGCAAGGGCGTGCTTGCCCTGACTGTGGACCAGGGCGTTCATATGGACCGCTATCAAGGCATTGTTGCGCTGGAGGGAGAGAGTCTCGAAGAGGTCGCCCATACCTACTTCATGCAGTCCGAGCAGATTCCCACCCGTGTCCGGCTCGCCGTTGCCGAACATTCCGAACGTGGCCAGTCGCGTCCGTCCTGGCGCGCCGGCGGCGTTCTGCTCCAGCACCTGCCAGAGCACGGCGGCGCCACTATGCCGGACCTCCCTGGAGATGGGGACTTCGACAACGATGATATGGCCGATCCCGATTTCGTCGAGGACGACCACTGGACGGAAGCCAAGGCGTTGCTCGATACGCTTACCGACGGCGAGCTTGCAGACCCGGACCTTTCGGCAGAACGCCTGCTGTTCCGGCTTTACCATGAGACCGGCGTGCGGGTTTTTGAGCCGCAGCCTCTGGTCGAGCGCTGCACGTGCTCGGCCGAACGCGTCGAACAGATGATCAACGACTTTACGCCCGAAGACCGCGAAGAAATGGTTGTGGACGGACAGATCGAAGTCGTCTGCGAGTTCTGCTCGACCCACTACCACTTCAATCCCAACCAGTTCTGAACGACCAGAACCGGATGGCAAGAAGGCGGCTTCTCGGAGCCGCCTTTTCTGATGGCTCGATCGCGCGAGGAGGCCGGGCCTTACCGCCTTACCGGCCTTTCCAAAAGTTCATTTGTAACAGTCTGGTGTCGCGGGTAAAAAATTCCCCGATACGGACCCGCTTCGGCCAGCCCGGCCGTCGGATGTGTTGTGGGCAAGGATAGCGCCATTGGAAAACCTACCGGGCTCCGGCTCCCTCGCGCCGTCGCAAGAGAGCGGCGAACAGCCAAAAACCGAAAAGCCGCGTGAGCGGTTCGGTCTGATGTCTGCTCTTGTGCGGCTCGGACTTGCGGTACTTATTCTTGTCCTAGCTATCTATTGGGCGTTCAGCTGGGTTGCCCAGCGGCCCGAAGCGCCCCAGCGCATGAATCGAGAGCGTACCTTTACCGTCGAAGTCATCGAGCCGGCTTACGCGAGCCACAGCTCATCCATCATGGCTTATGGTCAGGTCGCATCGGGACGCACCATCGAACTGCGCTCTCTGGTTGCCGGCAGGGTGCTCGAAATCTCACCCGATTTTGCCGTCGGTTCCCAGGTCGAGGAGGGCGAAGTCCTCGTGAGTGTCGATCCGTTCACCTACAATGGCGCAGTCGTCGAAGCCCGTGCTGCGGTGGCCGATGCCGAACTTTCCCTGGCGGAAGCTCAGGAGGCATATGCCCTCGAACAGAGCGCGATCGCCGCGGCTCAGGACGCGCTGACATCTGCCCAGACCGACCTTGAGCGCGCCCAATCCCTGCTTTCAAGCGGCGCCGCAACCCAGCAGACCGTAGATACCCGTGCGCTCACGGTTTCCGAGCGCCAGCAGGCCCTCGATCAGCGCCAGTCCAATCTCGTCACCCTCAACGCCCAGATCCTGCGCCAGCAGGCGGCCATTGCCCAGGCTGGTTATGCCCTGGAGGCGGCCGAGCGCGATCTGGCCAACACCGAGATCACAGCGCCCTTCACCGGCATTGTCACCGCCCGCAACGTTACGACCTCCGCCTATGTCGGTGCCAATGAGGCCGTGGCCTCGATGTACCAAAGCGATGCGCTTGAGGTCAGCTTCATGGTGTCGGATGCAACCTACGCCACCTTGCGGCGTGATGGCCTGTTCGGTCGCGCCGTGGAAGTTTCACGCACCACAGGCACCGGCGCGGAGCGTATCGCGGGCCGGATCGCGCGTGTTGCACCCGAGATCGATTCGGCTACCGGCGGTGTGACGCTCTATGCCGAACTCGATAGTGAAGAGACTGACCTCTTGCGTCCGGGAACTTTCGTCAGCGTCGAGGTCGAAGGCGTGGCCCATGAGAACACGCTCCTTGTGCCGGAAACCGCGCTCTATGACGGCGACCACCTTTACGTCACCCGTGAGGGTCGTATGGCGGCGATCGATGTTGAAATACTCGATCGTGATGGTGCTCATGTCATCATTGCCGCCGATATCCCCGAGGGCGAGCGGATCATCACGACGCGCCTTTCTCAGGCGGGCGAGGGCGTAGCGGTACAGGTCGAGGGTGAGGAGCAGTCGCCCGGCCCTGGCGGTTTCGGCCACGGTCCGGGAGGCTGATATGCGCCCTTCGCCTGAGGCCTCGACCGGCGTGATCGCCGCTTTCGTACGGCACCGCAACGCCGCCAATCTCTTTATGATCCTCTTCGTCCTGTTCGGTTGGTGGGGGCTTGGCAATCTCAACCGGCAATTGATGCCCAACACCGAGACCCGCTCCGTCCAGGTTTCTGTCAGTTGGCCCGGAGCGACGGCCGAAGATGTTGAGCGCAACGTGCTCCTGCTCATAGAGCCGGCGGTCCAGAGCGTCGAAGGCGTCATTTCAATGACCTCGAACGCCCGCGAGGGGCGCGGATCGATCACGCTCAATTTCGAACGCACAACGGAAATGCAGACCGCCGAGCGGCTGGTCCAAACGGCGGTGTCATCGGTCACCGGCCTGCCCGATGGCGCCAATACGCCCAGCGTTTCCGCGCCGCGTTTTTTCGATCCGGTTGCGGCCATTGCCATTTCGGGGCCGTTTCCCGAAGAGGCCCTGCGGCGCTACGCCCGCGAAATCCGCGACGGCCTTTTGGCGTCCGGTGTCGACCGCGTCGAATTCACCGGCTATCGCGACCGTCAGATCGTCGTCGAGGTCGACGATGCCAAGCTGCGCCAGTTGGGTCTAACGCTCGACGATCTCTCGGCGGCCCTCACGCCCAATTTTGCCGATCAGCCATCCGGCTCGCTCAGCGGAGATTTCGATGCCCAGATACGGGCCGCGGCCAATGAGCTTTCAGCCCAGGAAATTGCTCAGACCGAGATATTGTCCTCGGCGACTGGACAGAGCCTGACCTTCGGCGATGTGGCCACTATCAGCGATACCTTCGATCCCGATACCCCGCTTGGCTACATGCGCGGCGAACCGGCCATAAAGCTGCAGGTATCGCGTGCCGCCACCGCCGATACCGTAACGACTTTCGAGGCGGTTCAGGACTATGTCGAGCAGTTGCAGCCCACGCTGCCGCAATCGCTACATGCCGTTGTTTTCGACGCCGCCGCCGACCAGGTCAATCAGCGGCTCGGGCTGTTGATATCCAACGGCGTCGCGGGCTTTTTTCTGGTGCTCGTGGTGCTGTTTCTGTTTCTCGATGGCCGCATCGCCATCTGGGTGGCCATGGGTATTCCAGTCGCAATCATGGGCACGCTTGGCGCGATGTATCTCATGGGGCTCACGCTCGATGTGATCTCGATGTTCGCGCTCATGATGGTGCTCGGCATTATCGTCGATGACGCCATCGTCGTCGGCGAGCATACAGCCACGCTCTACCGCCAGGGTCTGTCGCGAACCGAAGCCGCGATCCGGGCAGCCAGCGCCATGGCGGCGCCGGTCATCGCTTCGGCGCTTACCACCATTGCTGCCTTCGCGCCCATCTGGCTTGTGGGCGACGTCGTAGGCCAGATCGTATCTCCATTGCCAGTGGTCGTTGTGGCGGTCCTAGTCGCCTCGCTGATCGAGTGTTTTTTCATCCTGCCCGGCCATCTCGCCCACGCCCTGCCGCGCGAGCGCAAGCAGGCTGGCCGTTTTCGGCGTACCTTCGATAGGGGGTTCGATTACTTCCGCGACCGCGTGTTCGGCGGCCTTGCGGCCATCAGCTATTCCTGGCGCTATGTCACAGCCGCCATCGCCCTTACCATAACCCTCGGTGCGCTTGGCGTTTATGGCTCGGGCGCCCTGCGTTTCGAGTTTTTCCCGACGGCGGAGGGCGAGAGCTTTAACGTCTCCGCCCAGTTCCAGGCCGGCACGCCACAGTCGGAAATGGCCACCACCATCCAGGCGATTGAAGATGCAGTCTCCGAGGTCGAGGCAGGACTGACGCCAGATGGCGAACAGCTCATCGTCACGACCTATGCCAGCGTCGATCTCGAGGGGGGGCGAGCCAATTTCGACGTCTATCTTACCCCGTCCGAGGAGCGCTCGGTTCGCACCGATACAATCACCCAGGCAATCGACGAAAACCTGCCTGCAGTCGCCGGTGTCGAAAGCATCAGCATTCGGCAATACCGGGGCGGTCCGCAGGGTTCTGCCGTCGATGTGCGCTTCGTTGGCAGCGATGCGGCAACGCTCAAGCTCGCCGCCGAAGACCTCAAGGACGTGCTTGAGGGGTTCGATGAGGTCGATACAGCCTTCGACACCCTGTTTTACGGAAGTCCCGAACTTGTCATGGCGCTCAATGCACGCGGCACGGCGCTGGGCTTTGATCTGGCCTCGCTGGGCTCGCAGATCCGCAGTGCCTTCCAGGGCGAGGACGTTGCGACCATCGCTTCCAACGATGACGAGATCACCGTTCGCCTCGTGCGCACCATGGATGCAGAAGGCTCGTCGGCATTGCGCGACATGTGGGTGCGTGCGCCGGGCGGGGAGTATGTCCCCCTTTCGTCCATCGTCAGCTTCTCGGAACGGCAGGGCTTCGCTTTCATCGCTCGCGAGGAAGGCCGCACCGCCGTTTCGGTGCGCGCTTCCGTCGCCGAGGGGGTCGATCATGCCGATATCCTGGCGCGGCTCGAGGCCGATTATCTGCCCGCGATCGTCAACCGCTACGGAATTTCCTATGAGTTCGGCGGTCGGCAGGCCGAGCAGAACGCGGCCTTCGCCGATCTTGGCACCGGCATGCTCTTCGCCCTCGCGGTCATGTACATCATCATCTCATGGATATTCGCCGCCTATTTCACGCCGCTTGCTGTCATGGTCATTATTCCCTTCGGGGTAGCCGGCGCGGTCTGGGGCCATTACCTGCTCGGGCATAACCTGACCATCATTTCGATGATGGGCATGCTTGGGCTGGCCGGCATCCTGGTCAATTCCTCGATTGTGCTGATTTCGAGGATGAACGATCGCCGGGCCGGGGGCGAAGGTCTGCGTGATGCCGCCATCGGCGCGTCCAAGGATCGCCTGCGCGCTGTCATGCTGACCTCGCTCACCACCATCGGCGGTCTGCTGCCGCTCCTGTTTGAAACCAGCCTCGTTGCCCAGATGCTCGTGCCCATGGCGCTGACCATTGTTTCGGGCCTGACGCTGGCCACCTTGCTCGTGCTGTTTCTTGTGCCGGCCGTTCTCGGCATCGGCGCCGACATCAAGGCCCTGCTGCAATGGCTGTTCCTGACTCCCAACGCCTTGACCGTGCGTGAAATGCTGGCTGGTCGGCACCATTTGTCGCCGCCGGCCGACCCCGCCGAATAGGTATCAGGCACGCCAGAAGCGCGGCGTGAACAGCACCAGCACCATGAGCACCTCGAGCCGGCCCACCAGCATGCCGATGGTCAAAAGCCATTTGGTAACATCGGAAACGCCTGCAAAGCTGCCCGCCGGACCCAGTTCGGGGCTGAGCGCGGGCCCGACATTGGATATTGCGGTCGCTGCGGCGCCCAGTGCGTCCAGTGGCGCCAGGCCGGACAGCGATAGCAGCACGGCCAGCAACAGGAAGCTCGAGAAATAGATGAACACAAAGCTCTGCACCGATGTCGAAACCGTATCGGGCAAGGGGCGTCCGTTATAGCGTTTGACATAGACCAGCGAGGGAAAGACGATCTCTCGAATGTGCTGGTAGAGATCGCGTGCCAGAACCTGAAAGCGGAAGATCTTGATGCCGCACGAGGTCGAGCCCGTACAGCCGCCGATGAACATGATGACAAAGAACAGCGAAACCGCCAGCGAGCCCCAATCCGAGAAATCGGCGACGCCAAATCCGCTCCCCGTTATGATCGAGACAACCGAAAACAAGCCATGCCGGAATGCCTCTTCGCCACGAGCGATGTCTCCGGTCAACTGAACGAAAACCACGATCAGCGTTGCCAGTCCCACGATGTAGAGAAACAACCGGACTTGTGAGTCCCGAAACAACTGGCGGAACGAGCCTTGCAACATGCCGATATAAAGCACGAAGGGCAGGGCACCCAGGATCATGAACACCACTGAAACATAATGAATGGCCGGCTGATCGAAAGCGCCGAGCGACGCATCTCGGGTCGAAAACCCGCCGGTAGCCACCGTCGAGAGGGAATGGGCAATGGCATCAAACGCGCCCATGCCGGCCAGCCAATAAGCGACCGCGCAGGCAAAGGTCAGGATGCAATAGACGATGACCATAGCCGTCGCGATCTGGGCGGCGGCAGGCAGAATCTTGTCGGGCGTTTCGAACGCTTCGGCGCGAAACATCTGCATGCCGCCCACGCGCAACATGGGAAGAACGGCAATCGCCATCACCACAACGCCGAGCCCCCCGAACCATTGCAGCAATCCGCGCCAGAGCAGGATGCCGGGTGCCGTGGTATCGAGGGTGGTGATGACGGTTGACCCGGTCGTTGTGATCCCCGACATGGCCTCGAACATCGCGTCGGTAAAGCTCAGGCCGAGATTGGACATATAGAGCGGCAGGGCGCCGAAAATCGTCAGCACCACCCAGATCGAAACCGTCATCAGGAAGGCTTGACGCAGATTGAGCTCGGACTTGTGTCCCGTCGATGAAGCCCACAACCCTGCCCCGAAGATCATGGTGATCAGCGAGGCTGTGAGAAACACCAGCCAGTCTTCATTGCCCACGACCAGATCGGCCAGCGCAGGCAGCAGCATGGCAAAACCGAGCGCCGCCGTTAGCGCGCCGATGGCCGAAAAGATCGTGCGGAATTCCATGCCCGACTGCGCTACGTCCTGTCGCCTTGAGGAGTGTGAAGCCTAGACCTGATCGAGACCGAACGAAAGGTCGGCAATCAGGTCGTCGCCATCCTCGAGCCCGACTGAAAGACGCAGCAGCCCGTCGGTGATATCCATCTCCATCTTCTCCTCGGGGGTAAACCTCTGGTGAGTGGTCGTTGCCGGGTGGGAAATGATCGACTTGGCATCGCCCAGATTGTTGGAAATCGCAATGATTGCCAGGGCGTCGGCCAAAGCAAATGCCGCCTGCTTGCCGCCCTTGGGTGTTAGCGCCACCAGCGTCGACCCGGCCCCCATCTGTCGCTTCGCCAGTTCATATTGCGGATGCGAAGGATGGAAGGGATATGAGATGGATTCGATCTTTGGGTGATCAGCCAGGAAATCGGCGATCTTCGCCGCGCTCTCGGTCATGGCCCTGACGCGCAGCGACAAGGTCTCAAGGCCCTTGAGCAGCACCCAGGCATTGAACGGCGAAATCGAAGGGCCGGTCTGACGGATGATGGTGTGGATGTCAGCCTCTATCAACTCCTTGCGTCCCAGGATCAGCCCACCCATCGCGCGCCCTTGGCCGTCAATATGCTTGGTGGCCGAATAGGTGACGAGATCGGCGCCCAATTCCAGCGGCTTCTGCCAGATCGGGGTGGCAAAGACGTTGTCGACAATAAGCACCGCGCCATGGGCATGGGCAATCTCGGCGACCGCTTTGAGGTCCACCAGTTCCAGCGTCGGGTTGGTCGGTGTCTCGACAAACACCACCTTGGTGTTTGGCTTCATGGCGCGCGCGAAATTTTCGGGGTCGCGGCCATCGACGAGCGTCGATTCGACACCCCAGCGCGGCATATAGGTCTCGACCACGAACCGGCATCCGCCGAACAGTGCCCGAGCCGCAACCACATGATCGCCAGCCCGAAGCTGGCTCATTACAGCAGTCGTTACCGCCGCCATGCCCGTTGCGGTGGCTCGCGCCGCTTCAGCGCCTTCGAGCAGTGCCGCCCGTTGCTGGAACATCTCGACAGTAGGGTTGGAGAAGCGCGAATAGATATGGCCGGGCTCTTCGCCCTTGAAGCGCGCTTCCGCGCTGTCCGATGTGGGGTAGACGAAGCCGGAGTTGAAAAAGATCGCTTCGGAGGTCTCCCCATGCTGGGAGCGTTCCATGCCGCCATGCACCATCATCGTCTGCGCCTTGCGGTGCTTGGGATCGAAGAGCGGGTTGCTGGTCCTGTCCGACATGGGTCTACCTCAACAAAAAACCGGCGCGCGATGCGGCCGGTTCGAACTGGTCACTTTAGCAGTCTTGTTTTAGGTGGCCTGCAATCGGACCGGCCAAATCACCACCAACTGCGCCATGACGCAGTCAGCACTGAGTTACCCCCAAATGGCGCTTGGCGTCAATCGCCTCAATTGCTAAGCCAGTGCAAAGGGTTTGCATGAGGCGCACGGGGATATGAGCAACATTTGGCCCACCGGAGTATTTTCCGCCCGGCTGATCCAGAACTTGTCCGATGAAGGTGCCATCAGCGCCGGCCGGCCTTACGAACACGATCAGATCCAGCCCGCGAGCCTTGATCTGAGGCTCGGCGAAACCGCCTTCCGCGTGCGCTCGAGTTTTCTGCCCGGACCGGGCAAGACGGTGACCGAGCGCATCGAGACGCTAAAACTCCACGAGATTGACCTGACAAAAGGCGCGGTACTCGAACGCGGCTGCGTCTATATCGTGCCGCTCCTGGAAAGCCTCGATCTGCCCGAAACGGTCAGCGCCTCTGCCAATCCCAAATCGTCTACCGGACGACTCGATATCTTTACCCGCGTCATTTCCGATGCCGCGCGCAGCTTCGATATTGTGCCTGCCGGATATAAGGGTGCGCTCTATCTCGAAATCTCGCCCCGCACGTTTCCGGTTCTGGTGCGCACCGGCTCACGCCTGTCCCAGATGCGGTTCCGGGTCGGCGACGCGCGTCTCGATGCCGTCGGGCACAAGGCGCTGCACACCGAACAGACCTTGGTCTTCGATCCCAATATGGATGTGGGCGAGGGGGTGTCGCTTTCGATCGATCTGGTTGGCGAGGGGCGCGACGGCCTGGTCGGCTTTCGCTCCAAGCGTCACACGGCGGTAGTCGATGTCGACAGGAAGAACGCGCTCGACGTCCTCGACTACTGGGATCCCCTGGTCAATCGCGGCTCGGGCGAGCTGATCCTCGATCCCGACGAGTTCTATATTCTGGTTTCGCGCGAGAGCGTGCACGTCCCCCCCGACTACGCAGCCGAAATGGTGCCATTCGATCCATTGGTCGGTGAATTTCGCGTCCATTATGCCGGCTTTTTCGATCCCGGCTTCGGACACTCGGCCGCCGGCGGCACCGGGTCGCGTGCCGTCCTCGAGGTGCGGAGCCGCGAAGTGCCGTTCCTTCTTGGCCACGGCCAGACCATCGGGCGCCTGATCTATGAGAAGATGGCCGAGCGGCCGAACATGCTCTACGGCTCCGCGCTGGGGTCCAACTATCAGGCCCAGAGCCTCAAACTCTCCAAGCACTTCAAGCCCTATCCCTGAACAAAAAAGGCCGGGGCGAACCCCGGCCTTTCATGAACCTGGCAGCGATGCTTACGAAGCAGCGCGGGCCGCGTCGAGCCAGCCGTCGACGGCGTCGCGGTTGTCTTCGATCCACTGAGCGGCCTGGGCCTCGATATCGTCGTCGCCTTCATTCATCGCCGCGTTCTGGGCGAAGATATCACCGAGCGGAATTTCCACGGCTTCGAGCAACGCTCCGACCGCAGGATTTTCACCCAGGAATGCCGAGTTGACGACGGGATTGATGTCGTTGGCCGGAAAGCCCAGCATGCACGGGTCGTTGACACACCCTTCAACGCCATCGAGCACGGCGGCGTCGGCAAGGCTCATGTCGGGCAGGTCGACTTCGGGCACCTCAATCCACATCACGTCTTCGCCCGGGACCAGTTCATTGACCGTCCAGTTCGGAGTCCATGTGTAGAAAAGGATATTTTCGCCCGACTCATAGGCTGCAACCGCGTCGGCCATCGAAGCAGCATAGCCGGCCTTGATAGGGTTGATGTGATCGCGCAGATCATAGGCATCGAGATGGTGTTCGATGTTGATCTCGCAGCCCCAGCCCGGAGGGCAGGCAACCAGGTCGGCCATGCCATCGCCATTGCGATCGAAGGCTTCTTTCACCTCATCGCGCTTGAAATCTTCAAGCGAGGTGATGCCGAACTCTTCGATGGCCGATGAGTTGACCAGATAGCCTTCCAGTGCGCCGCCTTCGGCTACGGCACCGACCAGTTCGGCGCCCTGGCTGAAGGTGTCTTCATAGGTGTTGTGCAGCGGGAACCAGCCATTGACCCAGAGGTCCATGTCGCCCTGCGCGACCGACTGATAGAAGGGCGGGTTGTCCAGCGTTGTGATCTGGGGAACCTCATAGCCGAGTTCTTCAAGCAGCTGGCGGTAGATTTCGGCGTGGAACCAGCCGGTATCCCATGTGGCCTGGGCCATGTTGACGGTAACGCCTTCGCCCGGATTGTCCTGGGCGATCGCAGCGACCGGCGCGGTGCCCAGAAGGGCGACAGCGGACAGCGATACGAGGGTATTTTTGAGACTGAACATGATGTTTGTCTCCTCTTTGTTTTGGTCTTCAGATGGACGGGCAGGGCCCGTGCGGAAAGCCTGCGCATAGTGAGCGCGGGCGATAGAAGCGGCGACACGCCGTGCCGCCGCATCATGGAATGGGCGGATCAGGCCGCCTTCTTGGGTTCGCCCAGGGGCTGAGTGCCCTTGAAGCGAATGAGGTTGAACAGCACCTGGCGCAGCGACACCGTGTTGCCGGCGTTCTTTTCGCCCAGCCCCTGTGTGATGCGGTCGAGAACGATGGCGAGGATCACGATCCCCACTCCCCCTGCCGTCGCGCCACCCACGTCAAGACGTCCAAGGCCGGTGTTGACCACAAGACCAAGCCCGCCCGCGCCAATCAGCGCGGCGATGACAACCATCGACAGCGCCAGCATCAGTGTCTGGTTGAGACCGGCCATGATGGTGCGCAGGGCCAGCGGGATCTGCAAATCGATCAACATCTGCCACCCGGTCGAACCGAAGGCTTGAGCCGCCTCGATCAGATCGCCACGCACGTTGCGGATACCCAGATTGGTGAGGCGAATGATCGGTGGCAGCGCGAAGATGATGGTGGCGATGATGCCCGGCGCCATGCCCACGCCGAACAGCATCACGATCGGCACCAGATAAACGAAGGACGGGATTGTCTGCATGATGTCGAGGATCGGGCGCACGATCTTCCAGGTCATGTTGCTGCGCGCCGCCAGAATTCCCACCGGAATGCCGATCACGGCGCAGAACAGCACCGAGGTGATGATCATGGCCAGCGTCGTCATAGTCTCCGGCCACAGCCCGATCATGTCGATGAAAGCAAATCCGATCAGCGTGAAGATCGCCATGCCGCGTCCGGCCCATTTCCATGCGGCCAACGCAAACACACCAGTGGTCAGCAGCATCGGCACGAAGTTGAAAAAATCATCGAGTGCATTGAGCACCATGGTGATGGGCACTTGCGCGGCGCGGAAAGCGGGCCGGAAATTGGGCACCAGCCACCCCCGCACGAAATCGTTGATCCAGTCGTCGAACGGGATGATGAGGAGATCGCCGGGACTAAACATTCGTGCGCTCCTTTTCTGAAGAGGTTTCGGACGCTGGAACGGGCGCATCGGGCGCTGCCTCTTCGGGATCCCCCGAAAGTTGGGCGAACACGTCCTGGGGTTCGACGACGCCGACCAACCGGTCTCGGTCGTCGGTAACGGCAATAGGCAGGCCGGCGCTGGCCGAGCCATAGAGTTCATTGAGCTGCTGGTCGGCGTCGGCTGTGGGATACTCGGTGAGCATCACATCCTCGAGCACCGGGTCGGGCATGCCGTTGTCCAGCGTGGCTGCGGCAAGGTCCTGATAGGTGACGATGCCCGCCACCTTGTCCTTGTCATCGACCACATAGAGAGCGTTCCGGTTGAGGTCCTCCATGGTCCGCATGGCGTCCTCGGCATTGTCGGTGCCCAGCCGGACCGATGCGGGGTCGTTGGAAACATCCTCGGCGGTAAACACGCGCCCGCGGTCGATATCGGCCACAAAGGCTGCGACGTAGTCGTCTGCGGGATTGGAAACGATCTCCTGGGCCGTGCCCACCTGCACAAACATACCATCCTTCATGATGGCGATCTTGTCGCCCAACAGCAGCGCCTCGTTGAGATCGTGGGTGATGAAAACGATGGTTTTTTTGAGCGTCTTCTGCAGCACCAGCAATTCGTCCTGCATCTCGCGCCGGATCAATGGGTCGAGTGCGCCGAACGGCTCGTCCATCAACAGCACTTCGGGGCCCGTCGCCAGTCCACGCGCCAACCCCACACGTTGCTGCATGCCGCCTGAAAGCTCAGAAGGCAGGCTGTCGGCCCAGGCCGCGAGGCCGACCTGTTCGAGGGATTTAAGTGCCCTTTCGCGACGCTCGGCCGGTTTGATGCCCTTGACCTTCAGGCCATAGGCGGCGTTGTCGACCACCGACCAATGGGGAAACAGCGCAAAGTGCTGGAACACCATGGTGATCTTTTCGCGCCTAATGCGGCGAAGCTGGTCTTTCGAACAGCTGGCCACGTCCTCGCCATCAATCATGATCGAGCCCGAAGTGGGCGGGATCAAACCGTTGAGCATGCGCACCAGGGTCGACTTGCCGGAGCCCGAGAGTCCCATGACGACGAAGATTTCGCCTTCGTCCACATCGAAGCTCGCATCCTGCACACCCACCGTGGCGCCTGTCTGCTCGAGGATGTCTTCCTTGGACTTGCCCCCTTCGAGCAGTTCAAGAGCGGCACCGGTTTTTTCCCCGAAGACCTTGAAGACGTTTCGTACTGATAACTTGACTGCCATGTGTCTCCTTGTTGAAACGTTGCACGCGAAGACTGTAAATATCCAGATGTATTCGCTTTATAGTTGTTGAGCACAAAAAGACACCGTGCCAGAATCGACGTCGAAGCTGGCCGGTCAATCGTGCAGATATAGAATGTTGATTTAAGATAATAGACCTGTGATGGCGCGATATCAACCGCGCATCGTCGATTTTTTGCCGCAATCTCCATATCGACAACATGCGACCGCACGCGAAAGTGTGGCGGAGATCCGGAAAACAACTCAAATTTCGTTCGGATAAACTTTTTGGGAGTCGGTTGTCGGGCATCCAGAGTGCGCCCCATACCCGACTTGACGATCGCCCCGATTTGCAGCACACAGGCACTCGTCCAGCGCATGGGCCATGCGGGTGTAGCTCAATGGTAGAGCAGAAGCTTCCCAGGCTTACGACGAGGGTTCGATTCCCTTCACCCGCTCCATTTTCCCAGCTTTGCAAAATTGCTATGTCGCTGTAACGGCCAAGGAATTCGGTGTACACAGCCAACTTTGGGTTGTCTTGCCCGGAAATTCGTGACACATTTTGATCCTATAACGTGATACATTGGAGAGGAATGGCGTGCCCAGGGGTTCTCAACTCGACCGTTTTTTGCAGCGCCGCGGGGACCGCTGGCAGTATGTTCGGCGCGTTCCCGCCATGGTGGCTGAGCAGGATGAGCGGGCTCCAGTTATCCGTAGTTCGCTCAAGACCCACGACTTGGCGGTCGCCCGCGTCATGCGCGATGCCTTGGAAAAGGCGGACAACGACCTGTGGGCATCGTTTCTGTGCGATGAGGAAGAGTCAGCGGCTCTGAAGCGCCACAAGGCCGCCGTGCGTCGGGCAGCGGCGCTCGGCTTTGCTTATCGTCCTGCAGGCGAGCTCGAAGCCAAGGCAAGCTGGCAGGAGTTGGCCGAGCGGATGGAGGCAATTCTTGATACGCGGACATCCCATGCAGTCGAAACGGCGGTGCTGGGTGGAGAGCCAACGCCCAGCGTGACGCTGACCCAAGCGCTTAAAGTCTATATCAACGATATTGCTGCATCTCAGCTGGTGACGAAGTCGCCGCAGCAAAGGCGGAAATGGCGGGTCATTCCCGAGCGGGCTGTGCGCAACTTTGTCGAGATCGTCGGGGACAAGCCGATTTCGCACATCACCCGCGACGACGCGCACAAATTCTATCGCTATTGGCTGGCGCGCATCGCTCCAGCCGACAAAGGCAAGAAGCCAACCCATACTGCATCATCGGGCAACCGGCAGATTGGTGAGCTGCGAAAGATCTATCGCGAGTATCATGCCTTCATGGGCGCGGAGAACAAGCTCAACCCATTCGCAGGACTAAGTTTTGAGGAGCGCAAGAAAGCCAAGCGGCCTCCTTTCCCGACCGCCTGGATCCGGGACAAGATTCTGAAAGCCGACGCTCTCAAAGGCTTGAACGAGGAGGCGCGGGCCATCCTTTTGGTCACCATCGAAACGGGGGCGCGGCCGAGCGAGACCTGTAATCTCGATGCCAGCAACATCCACCTTGATGGCCCAGTGCCCTACATTAGCTTTGTGGAGCGCGATGATCCGGAGGCGCCACGTGAATTGAAGACCGCAGCCTCCATTCGCGAGATTCCGCTGGTCGGCGCTGCTTTGTTGGCATTTCAAATGTATCCAAGCGGTTTTCCCCGCTATCGGGAGAAGGAAGAAGCTGCCTGCGCTGCAATCAATAAGTATCTGCGCGAGAACGGCCTCGTCCCAACGTCAAAACACACCCTCTACAGCATCCGTCACTCGTTTGAAGACCGGATGAAAGAAGCCGGTATTGACGGGGAAATGCGCGAAATCTTTTTTGGCCATCGTCGTTCACGCCAGGAATATGGGTCAGGGGGCGCTCTGGAGTGGCGTCGGTCACTTCTCGAGCGGATGGTTTTACCGTTCGAACCCTCGATTTTGTCGCGCTCGATCTAGGCGCCGACTCCCTGGAACACGCCGTTGCTGACATGGGCTATGTTGTCAGCTTCCCCAAAGCTATGCTTTCAAGAGGTGATTCACCCATCAGGAGGGACATAGTGGCAATTCGTGCTGAAACCGCGCTGGCGCGGCCGGGCTGCCTGGGGCACTACATCCGGGCGCTGGCGCTCGATCGACTAGATCTGTCCGTGACCCTGGCGGCCGAGGCGATTGGGTTCATCCGCGCCGCATTTTCGGCTTTTCTGAATGGCCGCGCGTCGCCCAGCTCATGTACATACAGTGCGATTGTGATATTGCCCAAGCTCGCGCGCGCGAAGGCGAGATCTTGGTGCCTCGCTATCAGCCCGGGCCGCAACAAACCACAGCCAAGGCTGTTGTGATCGGAAGCGCATGCATCTCTTCAATCCCAAAACGCTCGATCGCCATATTGCTTACCCGGACAGTCTTCCTGCCAGTCACGAGGCCCTGCTGAAAGAGTGGAGTGAGCTCATCCGCTCGGGCCGTATCACCGGATTGAAGGAGACGGCCCTTCACGGCGACTTCAAGGCCAAGATTGTGGAGGGTGTGCTTGGCTATGTCAGCGCCGTCGTGTCCCCTGACCACACGGTGACTTCAGAACAGTCGATCCTGAGCGGTTCTGTCGATCTGGCCCTTGGTCATTTTGGGCCGCAGCGTTCCCAGATCCTTGCACCTTTCGAGCTCAAGGGAGCGCGTACCAAGGATCTCGATGCCATTATGCCTGGCCGGGCAAAGAGTCCGGTGCAGCAGGCGTGGGAGTACGCCACAAACGCGCCCGGTGTGAAATGGGTCGTCGTGTCGAACTATGTTGAGCTCAGGCTCTACGGCTTCGGCGAAGGCACGCAAGCCTATGAGCACTTCGAGCTCGCCAAGCTGACTGAGCCGGCTCAATATGCTCGATTTATGCTTCTGCTCGGGGCGGAGAACCTGCTGAGCGGCCAAACGGCCGCGCTGCTCAAGGAGAGCCGCCGCGAAGACCAGGACATTACCGACGCGCTTTATTCGGACTACAAATCCTTGCGCGGCGACCTCATCGCGGCAGTGCGCCAGGAACTACCATCTCTCGACGGTCTGAGCGCGATCGCAGCGGCGCAGACCATCCTAGACCGCATCCTCTTTACGGCCTTTGCCGAGGACACAGGGCTCCTGCCACGCCACATTCTCGAAAAGGCATTCGAGCATTCCGATCCTTTCAATCCTCGCCCAATCTGGGATAATTTCAAAGGGCTCTTCACCTCAATCGACAAGGGCAATCATCAGCTGAATGTCCCGCCGTACAATGGGGGACTGTTTGCCCCTGATCCCATCGTCGATCAGCTCAACATCCCCGACGCGGTTTGCGAGAAATTCAAAGATATCGGCGGCTACGACTTCAGCTCGGAAGTCTCGGTCACCGTTCTGGGGCACATCTTTGAGCAATCGATCGCCGATGTGGAACGTCTCCAAGCCGAAGCACGCGGTGATGAGGTCGAAGCTGAAAAGAAAACAGGAACGAGTGGTCGCCGCAAGCGCGACGGTGTCGTCTACACTCCAGACTACATTGCTCGCTTCATCGTCGAGCAAACGCTCGGCACGCACCTGGAAGAGATCTTTGCCTGCATCGTCAGGCAATTTGCGCAGAAGGGATCGAGCCTTGCTGATTACGAGGCGATCAAGTGGAAGCGTAAGAGCGCGCAACTGGAAGCATGGCAGGCCTATCGGGACCGGCTGAAGTCGCTGCGCATCGTCGATCCAGCCTGCGGGTCGGGCGTTTTTCTGGTGATGGCCTTCGACTACATGAAGGCCGAGCTCTTGCGCGTGAATGAGAAGATCAAGGAGCTGGCGCCCAGGGCTGAGCATATGGGCGATCTTCTCAATTACGTCCCCGACAGTGAGATCCTCACCAGCAATTTGTTCGGCGTCGATGTGAACGCCGAAAGCATCGAGATCGCGAAGCTTTCGCTTTGGGTGAAAACGGCTCGTCGCGGCAAGCCGCTTGACAGTCTTGGTGGCAATCTGAAGGTGGGCGACAGCCTGATCGAAGATTCCAATTTCGCCTATCTCTCGCACGGGTTTACCTGGGCGAGCGCCTTTCCCCAAATCATGGCCGAAGGTGGCTTCGATATCGTGCTCGGCAATCCGCCCTATGTGCGGATGGAGCACCTTAAGCTGATGAAGCCTTACCTAGAAAAACGGTTCGAGGTGGTGTCGGATCGGGCGGATCTCTACTGCTACTTTTTCGAGCGCGGGCTCAACCTGCTGAAGCCTGGAGGTCGGCTTGGATACATCTCGTCATCGTCTTTCTTCAAAACGGGCTCTGGTAGGCCGCTACGCGATTTTCTGCGCCAGAAGGCAACGATTGAAACCGTAGTTTATTTTGGCGATCTGCAAGTTTTTGAGGGGGTGACCACCTATCCCGCCATCCTCACCATGCGGCGCGAGGCCCCTTTAAAAGATCACACGCTTCGTTTTTGGACGGTCGACACGCTACCAGAATCTAACTTTCGTGCGAATTTTGAGAAAGGGGCGGCCACTTATCCGCAGTCTTCACTTTCCTCTGGGTCGTGGTCTCTGGAAGAGGCTGGGCTGCAGTCGCTGCGGCGCAAGATCCGGACAGGGCGGGAGCGATTGGGTGATGTTTACGGTGATCCGTATGCTGGCATAAAAACTGGGCGTAACGAGGCGTTTGTCATCGACCGCACAGAAAGAAACCGGCTTGTCGCCGCCGATCCGAACTCTGCGGACCTCATTAAGCCCATTATTTTTGGCAATGAGTTGGAGCAGTGGCACGTAGCGTCGGCTGAACGCTTCATTATATACATCCCGAAGTCAACCATCGATGTCCTAAAATACCCCGCAATCCTAGAGCGACTCTCCCAATTCAAGTCTAGACTGGAACAGCGGGCTGCTAAGCAGGAATGGTTTGAGCTGCAGCAGGCGCAAGCAGCGTTTGAATCTACTTATGCAGGCACGAAAGTTGTGTACCGGGACATCGCCAACCGTCCTAGCTTTTCCGTTGATAGCGGAAGCTACATCGACATGACGTGTTTTTGCTTGAAAGGCGCCTCCCACTATGAGGCCGCTTTACTCGGCTCCAACGTACTTTGGTTTGCACTCACGAGCGAAACAACAATAGCTAGGGGCGGATACTTCCGGATGAAGAGCCAATATCTGAGGTCGCTTCCTATTCCACTTGCTTCTGAATCTCAGAAAAACGAAATCGCCGCGATCGCTGAGTCCTGTCAAGCGGCAGCGGAAAGACGCCACGTCCTGCAGCGTGCCCCAACACGACGTATACCGGATATCGCTCCTATTGGAGCGTTCACGAATCTTTCAAACAAGCTCAAGAAGTGGTGGCTTTTGCCGGATTTCGCTGCATTCCGGTCTGAGGTCAAGAGGTGTCTGAAGGCAGATATCCCCCTGTCCGAGCGTAGCGACTGGGAAGACTGGATCGCCCGAGACAAGGCAGAAATTGCGCGCCTTTCGTCCGAGATCCAGGCCAATGAGCGCCGTATCAACGAGCTGGTGTATGGACTTTTCGATTTGACTGGTGAGGAGATCGAGCTGTTGGAGTCTAGCATCTGATGAGCACCCTTGCATTATTACGTCAGATTTGATATATTGATTTCATGGAAGATTGAAATCCTGAGTGACACGGTGCGGGCGGAGCTTGAAGCTTTGCCGGCTGACCAGATTGCCCGCTTCCTGCGGATCGGTGAGCTGATCCAGTCTTTGGGGCTGGAGCGCGTTCGCGAGCCCCACGTGAAGCACCTGGAAGGGCCGCTTTGGGAAATCAGGATGAAGGGCAGGGACGGCATATCCCGCGCTCTGTATGTCGTTGCCAGACCAAAGCGCGTAGTGGTGGTCAGGATCTTCGTGAAGAAATCCCAAAAGACCCCACGCCGCGAAATCGAGCTCGCCCTGAAGCGAGCGAAGGATGTGAGATGACAAGCTTGAACGAGCTGAAAAAGGATCTGCTGAAGCGTGCCGATGTGCGCGCTGAATATGAATCTCTCGCCGAGGAGTTCTCGATCGCGGAGGCGCTGATCCGTGCGCGGAGCGAGGCAGACTTGACGCAGACGGAACTGGCCGAGCGGATGCATACCTCGCAGTCCTATATCGCCAAGCTCGAAAGTGGACGGGTCAGTCCCTCGATGAAGGCGCTACAACGCTATGCTGCTGCGACGGGTTCGCGGCTGAAGATTAGCCTGGAGCGAGCGGTGAGCCCATGAAGGCGGACGAAAAAACACTCACGCTCTACATCAAAGCTTATTCGCCAAAAACCATTCCCATGGGGCGTCTGGCGAAGTACATGCAGGCATTTGCTGCCATGCTGGGCAACGAACATGGGGTTCATTTTGACCAGCTCAAGCCGGGCAGCACGCAGCTTGTCAGTCGCATTGATCGCGAAGAAATCCCTAAAGTGGATGAGCAGCTTGAGCGTGTCCGTCGTAGGGAAGCTGGCCAAGACGCTCTGAAGGCGTGGAACGAAATCGACCGGCTTCTCGCCGATGACAATGCCACCGGCTATGTCTACGAGGGTGAAAGTCCCACGGCCCAGATCATTGAGTTTCCGGGTGTCAAACGGCCAAAGCCGGTCAAATACGGGCCTTTCACGCAGGAGGGGTCGATTGATGGTATTCTGATCAGCGTGACGGGTGCTGACCAGACAATCCACCTTCAGCTACAGAATGGCGAGTTGAAGTATACCGGCATTGAAACAGACCGAGAAACAGCGCGCCGACTCGGGCATCACCTGTTCGAGCCAATCCGACTCCATGGAAGCGGGAGATGGATGCGAGAAGAAGACGGCATCTGGACGCTGAAGCGTTTCCGAGTTGCCACCTTTGCTATCCTCAAGAATCACGACCTTGCGGAGGCTGTTGAAGATCTGCGGGCCGCGCAGGGCAGCCATTGGGCCGAAATGGACGATCCGATCGCGGCGCTTGATGAGTTGCGGGACGGCAAGGATGGCCTTCACTGATGGTGGTTTTCGATACCTCCGTTCTGTTGCTGCTCATCGAGCCAAAGGCAAAGCCCCCGATTGATCCAGCGACCGGTTTGCCGGTCGAAAACGCTGCTGCCCGCATAGAGCATCTTGTTTCTGTACTGTCCGACGCCAGTGAAAAGATCATCGTGCCAACGCCGGTGCTGAGTGAAATCCTGGTCCATTCGGGTGAGGCAACCAATCACTATCTTGATGCCCTGAATGGGCAGGCCGTCTTCCGCATTGCAAACTTTGATCAAAAGGCCGCCATCGAGGCAGCGTTAGCGATCGGCGACGCGCTTAGACGCGGAGGAATTCGTATCGATTCTGCTGATCCTGAGGTCACGCGCGGTAAGGTCAAATTCGACCGCCAGATCGTGGCCATCGCGAAAGCCGAAGGGGCGACAACCGTCTATTCTGACGACACCGATGTTGTGAGATATGCGGAGCAGGCTGGGTTGAGAGCCTACCGAACAGCCGACCTTGATCTGCCCCCCGAAGACCCGCAGACTGCCATGGACTTCGATAGCTAGGCTTCCTTGAAAGGCTCAGCTCTACTCTGATAGCCGTCTCGCCTCCCGCAAGCCGTCCTCGCTCAGCTCCCAGATTCCACGATCGGAATCGCTGCGCATCAGCCCTTCTTTCTTTAGGTCATTTCTTTCCCAGCACACAGCGTTCCACCACCGTGGATCGCCTGATGAGACTGGTGCGAGATCGGCCGCTCCAAGCATAGAGCGCACCTCCGGTTCCATCCGATCGCGGATATCCTTGCTGAATGCGGCCCCTCCTAAATCAAGAAGAACGCGCATCAGAGGATTGCGGAATTCGCGTTGCGGCGTCTTCTTGCCCCTGGGCTTGGGCGCTGCCCGGATTGGCTTAGGCGGCGTTTTGCCCAGCGTTTTGTCCAATGCATCCAAGGCGGTCCGGATCACATCATCGGGCGTATCTTCTAAGGGACGCGCATACCTCTTCAACCGGTCCCAGGTGGCGTCGGAAATTCGAACAACGGGCATCACAGTAGCACACCATCCTCTTTGCACTGATGCGATTAGTAGTACCTTGTAACTAGGTTCTAGTCAATAGTTTGGGAGGGGGCGCCGTCCTCGCGCTGAATCCGGACGCTTCAACATTTGCCGGATCATGCTGGGTGTGCTCGATTGCGCTGCATTCATCTTCATGGGCGTCGCTTTCTCTCTCCAGCTTTCCGTCTGACCGCCGCGTGTGTCGCGGCCTTCCTTCGTGGCTTTCCTGGCCGAACCCTCCGCCCTCGCAACGGCATGCGCCGTCTTTTCGCTTCGCCCGCCCCTTTCGGGGTGCAAGGGCCGTCTGGCTCAGCCTCTTCGGTCGCCATCAGGCCGCGCCGATCGCGGCTCCAGGCAACGAAAGGAGAGACCCATGCCACGCACCCAAAAATTCGATGTCCATCAGGAGATCACCAACCGCATCGTCGATGCGATCGAGACCGCCGAAGACTTCCGGCTCCCATGGATCAAAAGCACGGCCGGCAGCTTTGCCCGCCCCGTCAACATCGCTTCGAAGAACCCCTACAATGGCGTCAACATCGTCAGCCTCTGGGTCGCAGCGTTTGTTGCTGAATACCCGTCCAACATCTGGGGCACGTATCGGCAATGGCAGGACAAGGGCTGCCAGGTCCGCCGCGGCGAGAAATCCGCGCTCGTGGTCTTTCATAAGACTCTGTCGGTTGAAGAGACCAACCAGGAGACCGGCGAAACCCAAGTCGGTGAGCGGTTCATTGCCCGGGCCAGCTCCGTGTTCAACGCAGCACAGGTTGAGGGCTTTGAATGTGCGCCAGAGACACTTCCAGACGGACCGCTATTCGATCCGATCGAGAAGGCAGAGCAGTTCGTTGCCGCCACCGGTGCAGTCATCGACGAGGGTGGCGAACATGCATGCTACATTCCCGGCTATGACCTGATCCGAATGCCGGATCGCAAGCGCTTTGTGGGCACAAATACAAGTGGGGCACGCGAGGCCTTTTACGCGACGCTTTGCCATGAGCTTGTACATTATGCCGGAAGTGGGATTATGCCGACTTCGCAAGCGCTCTGCTGTAATTGCAGGCCATAGTCCTCTTTGCGCTCGGCATAAACCGACGCCCAAACGAAACTCAAGGGAGCTGAGGAATTCGGTTAGGGGTTAGCGTGCCCACGATCCGATTGTCCGGGTGGGGCTTTGACGAAATGCGGCGTTGTCCCCTTATCAATCTCGTCATGGGCCCTTTGGCTCTCACTTGGATCGCGAGAGCGGATCACCGTTATGCAATGTTGGCCACCCCAAGAACCAGACCAGCCGCTGCGCACCCGGCGAGAACCGTCACTGGGCCGAGCTTGAAGCGGAAAACCGCGACAAGCGCGGCAAGGACCAACGCCGCAGCAGACAGGTTCATTGTGGACCAGACGGGCACATCGAGATCGAGGCCGAAAGACGTGATCGTCTGCACCTCATCGAAAACAACATGCAGACCGAACCAGACCGCAAGATTCATGATCACCCCCACGACGGCGGCCGTGATCGCCGTCAGGGCTGCTGTCAGCACTTTGTTGTCGCGCAAGCGCTCGATGAACGGGGCACCTAGGAATATCCAGAGGAAGCAGGGTGTGAACGTAACCCATGTCGTCAGCAGCCCGCCCAGCGTTCCCGCCATCAACGGCGACAGTCCGCCCGCATCGCGGAAGGCTCCCATGAAGCCCACGAACTGCGTCACCATGATTAGGGGCCCGGGCGTAGTCTCGGCCATGCCGAGCCCGTCCAGCATCTCGCCGGGGGCGAGCCAGCCGTAGTTCTGAACTGCCTCCTGCGCGACATAGGCAAGGACCGCATAAGCGCCACCGAAGGTCACCACGGCCATGACGCTGAAAAAGCCTGCGATCTGGGCAAAAACGTTGGCCGGACCGAAGACGGCGAACAGCAGGGCGACCGGGACCAACCAGAGCACGAGGAACGCTGCCGAGACGCGAAACGCCCACCCTCGGTTGACCTGCGTGTGAGCCGGCGATTCTTCGCCGAGGAGGGTGTCGGCGTCATCGACCTGGACCTTGCCCACCTTGCCGTGTCCGCCGCCACCATGAAATGCAGGCAGACCCGCACGGGCGCCGAAGAACCCGATCAAGCCAGCAATCAGGATGATGAGCGGGAAAGGGATGGCGAAGCCAAAGATCGCTACGAAGGCGGCGGCGGCGATGGTGACCATCGCCCCGTTCTTCAGTGCACGCGAGCCGATCCGGATGACCGCCTGCACCACGATGGCCAGCACCGCGGCCTTGAGCCCGAAGAACAAAGCTTCGACTGGCCCGACATTGCCGTAAAGCGCATAGACCCAGCTGAGTGCCATGATCGCCACGACGCCCGGCAGCACGAAGAGGACGCCCGCGATGATGCCGCCGAGGGTGCGATGCATCAGCCAGCCGATATAGACGGCGAGTTGCATGGCTTCCGGCCCCGGCAGCAGCATGCAGTAGTTGAGCGCATGAAGGAACCGCTTCTCACCCAGCCAGCGCTGTTCTTCGACGAGGATGCGATGCATGAGCGCGATCTGTCCTGCGGGGCCGCCAAAGCTCAGCAGGCCAATGCGGGCCCAGATGCGGGTGGCCGCACCAAGGGTTGGATATGCGCGGTCCTGCATCATTCTGCCTTCGGCTTGTTAGTGGGCCAGTTATGGGTCTCGTCGGTCGCGTCCCGTGCCCATCGATAAAAGGCGTCATAGAGGAGCATCCCGGCCTCTAGTTGTTCCAGATCGTCGGAATACATCCGCGACAGGCCGAGCGAAGCGGCAAGCAGACCGGCGGCTTCGGGTGCGAGGTCCATCCGAGCGGTATCGGCTCCGCGAACGATGGCGGCCAGGCGGTCGAGGGCGGGAATGCCTAGGCCGAACTCGGCCAGCATCACATCGAAGGTGCAGAGCTCGCCCCGATGGCTCCAGAACACGCCCTCGATGTCGAAGGGCGCGGCATTGTAGCGCTCGGCGACGCCCACCACTTCGGCGGGGGCAACGAACAGGATGATCGCACGGGGATCGAGAAAGCGCCGGATCAACCAAGGACAGGCGATGCGGTCGATTTTGGGGCGGGAGCGGGTGACCCAAATGGTACGGCCCTGCGCATCGCGCGCCGGCAACTTGCCTGGATCGATCAACGGGAGTCCGGCCGCTCGCCAAGCATCGAACCCGCCCTCGAGATATTCCGAGGAGCAGCCTTCGGCGCGAAGCCAGGCAGCCGTGCCCTGGCTGCGCCGGTGGCCGGCCTGACAGACGGCAATGGACGGCTGCCCACCGAGTTGTGACGCGAGCGCGGCGAGCGCCTGGTCATCGATCCGGGCGGCGCCAGGGAGCAACCGTGGATCGGTCGCGAAATCCTCCTCGGACCGCACGTCGAGCAAGAGCGGCGCTCGAGGGGTTCCGATGATGCGGGTGAGTTTATCGAACGAAATGGCATTGGGCGCAGGCATGTGCGTTCCTCCGTGGCCGGGGTTGAACAGGAACGCGATCTTCGGCTGGCGCCTCGTGGGGAGCTCGCAATCCCCATAATTTTAGATACGAAAGTCCGGGCAGCCACGTCAAGAACTCTATATGCGGGTCAGCGTTGAAGAGGTGACGTCGAAATATTGTCTTGGCCGCACGTGCCCTCAGATGAAGATCGACTGGTCACAAAGCGGGGATTTGGCGCGAAGTTCATTGCTCCACCAACATGGAGCACAGAAATGGAAAAATCCGATCATACATGCCTTGATCAGTATCTCGCATCATTCGAAGAAAGCCTTGCGTCCAGAAACTACAAACCGGATACGCTGAAAAATTATCGTTATTTGCTTCGACGCTTCGGTCGCTTGCTCGATGACGAGGCCATTGCACCGTCGGCGTTGACGCCAGATCTTGCTGTTGAATTGGGATGTCGATTGCCAGCGACACCGCAGAGCCAGATCAAGGTTCCCAATCTTGCCAGGCTGTTCGTCGCGCATCTGATTGAAATCGGCGTGGCGACACGACCGCCGCTGACACCTGCGCAGGCCGAGCGCGCAGAGCTGCTGAGCAACTTCGAAACCTATCTTCTGCGGCAACGCGGTCTCAGCCCGCGTACGATCTATCACGTGCTCCGGTTCGCGGATCGCTTTCTCGACCATCGCTTCGGCGACAATGTGCTCGACCTGCCGGCGCTGAACGTGCGGGATGTCGTGGCGTTCATGGAGCACCTTCTCTCACGCAAGCGCCCGTTCCGCGACAAGACGCCGGCCACGCATCTGCGCAGCTTCTTCCAGTATCTGTTCGCCCAGGGCCTCACGACGACCAACCTCTCGCTCTGCGTCCCCAGAGTCCACAAACCTTGGGGCGCGAGGCTCCCTCGTTATCTGTCGCCTGATGAGGTGGAGGCCGTCGTCGCGTCGGTGCGCACCAATCCGCGGCGTGGTGCCCGCGACTACGCCATGCTGTTGCTGATGGCTCGTCTCGGCCTGCGTGCGCCGGAGATTATCGCGATCCAGTTGGATGACATCGACTGGCGCGCCGGCGAACTGATGGTTCGTGGAAAAGGGCAGCAACATGACCGGTTGCCAATCCCGCCGGACGTCGGCGAAGCCATCATTCGGTATTTACAGGAGGAGCGAACTTCAGCGACCACGCGCATGTTGTTCGTGACGCATCGAGCGCCCAACCGTCCGTTCAAGGACAGCCAGGTCATCAACACGATATTGAAGGAGGCGTTCGCGGCGACGGGCGTGAAGCCCCCGACACCCTATGTGGGATCGCATGTTCTGCGCCACAGCCTGGCGACGAACATGGTTCGCGCCGGTGCGTCATTGGAAGAGATCGGCGATCTGCTGCGGCATCGATCGCGGGCGACGACGATGATCTACGCCAAGCTCGATACGGACGGGCTGCGCTCCATTGCCCAGCCTTGGCCTGTTGCGGAGGTGGCACGATGAGCTTCCTTGCCGAAATGGACTGCTATCTGACCGTCAGACGACAGCTCGGCACTGCAATGACCACGGATGGACGGATATTACGCCGCTTCGTCACCTTCGCCGACAGCGACGGCGCGCTGCACGTCAGCGCCAACCTGATCATGCGCTGGCTCGAAAGCCTTCCCTCTGCAAGTCCCGGAACACGGGCAACACGCTTCAGGGTGGCCCGCCAGTTCGCCGAGTGGCTGCATGGACAGGATCCCAGGCACGAGGCCCCGCCCCGGGGATTGGTGCCCGGTCGCGTTCAACGTGTGCATCCATATATTTATAGTGACGCCGAAATCGTTGCGATCATCGAGCATGCGCGATCGCTGCCATCGACCTACGGGATGCGCGGCCTGACGTGCTCGACGCTGTTCGGTCTGATCGCCGTGACGGGGCTCCGCATCAGCGAAGCTCTCGGTCTCGATCCTGCCGATCTCGATGTCGAATCCGGTGTGCTTCATGTCCGGCAGGGCAAGCTCGGCAAGGAGCGGTTGCTGCCGCTGGACCCGAGCGTCGTGGAACGGCTGGAAAGCTATAGTCGCGAGCGGGACCGGCTGCTCGGGCGCAGGCCGGAAGCGTTCTTCGTGACCTGTGAGGGGCGTCGTCTTGGCGACTGCGGTGCGCGCTACAACTTCGCACATGTATGCCAGAAGATCGGGCTGCGAGAGCGGCAGCTTTATCTTCGGCACGGCCGTGGCCCGCGCATCCATGATCTTCGTCACACCTTCGCGGTGCAGACCATGCTGAGTTGGTATCGGTCGGGCAAAGACGTCGGTCGCGAGATGATCAAGCTTACGACATGGCTCGGTCATGCAAACACCGCCCACACATACTGGTATCTGGAAGCGGTCCCGGAACTGCTGGAACTGGCCTCCGCTCGAATAACAGGCGCGGCGGCGGAGGAAGGTCGATGAAGGCGACCAACTTCCCCACGCTGATCCAGCGCTTCTTCACTGACCGGCTCTGCACGCAAATGGAAGCGAGCCGCCACACCGTCGCTGGCTACCGGGACACATTCCGGCTGCTGGTCCGATATGCAAGTTCACGATGTGGAAAGCCGCCCACAAAGCTCACGATCGAAGATCTCGATGCCGATCTCGTCGCCGACTTCCTGACCCATATGGAAACGGCGCGCGGCAACACGGCCCGCACCCGCAATACGCGTCTTGCAGCCATCCGGTCATTCTTCCGATACGTCGCATTGACCGACCCGGGTTGGTTGCTTCATTGCCAGCGCATTCTCTCCATGCCGAACAAGCGATATGTGAAGCGCAGCGTCACATTCCTCGACGCTGATGAGATAGCGGCGCTGCTGGCCGCGCCGGATCGAACGACCTGGGTCGGGCGGCGAGATCACGTCCTGCTGGTGCTTGCACTCCAGACCGGGCTAAGGGCGTCCGAACTGGTCAACCTGCGCTGCAAAGACGTGGTTCTCGGCACCGGCGCTCACATCCGCTGCATCGGCAAGGGGCGAAAAGAACGAAGCACACCCCTTCGTCGCGATACGGCGAAACTGATCCAGGTCTGGGTAGGCGAACGCCGCGACAGCGACGGGCCATTGTTCCCGTCAATCCGAGGCGAGCAACTCAGCCGGGATGCTTTGGAGCATCTGGTGCGGAAGCATTGCCTGACGGCATCACGAGCTTGCCCGAGCCTCGCCGGCAAGCGAGTCACGCCACACACGCTGCGCCACAGCACTGCGATGGAACTGCTGCACCATGGCGTCGACCAGTCTGTAATCGCCCTCTGGCTCGGGCATGAATCCGTGGAGACCACTCAAATCTATATCCACGCCGACATGCGGCTGAAGGAAAAAGCGCTCGCTCAGGTCGCCAACCCGGAAACGCATCCGGGGCGGTATCGTCCTAACGACGAGTTGCTCGCCTTCCTGGAATCGCTCTGAATATGCCGAACCGCTGCATGGCCGAACCTCGGCAAACCAGCCACCGCACTCGGCCATGCGGCATAATCCCACTTCCGGCATAATGCCCCTTATGCCGATATCGGCATAAGACCCACTGGTCAGGCGCAAAATCCAGACTCGATCGGGATCTTTCAGGTCGCTTTGGCAAGGAAGCCTATGCTGCCGAAGAGCTGATTGCCGAACTTGGTGCAGCATTTCTGTGTGCCGATCTGGGACTGACGCCCACGCCCCGCGCCGATCATGCCAGTTATATCAAATGCTGGCTGGCCATTCTCAAAAACGACAAGAAGGCGATCTTTTCGGCTGCCGCCAAGGCATCCCAGGCTGCAAACTGGCTCTTGGTGCATGGCCAGGCGGGATAACCCCTTGCATCACAGTCGGGCACCCTGCGCCATTCCATTCCCGGGCTCTTGCCTCTGGAATGGTTAGGCTGCAGGACAGTCAACAACATTGCCAAGGTCATTGCATATGCAATCTTGCACCGTATTCCATTTTGCCCTCATCGGTCGACACGAGAACGACCCCGGTCGCCGCCAAGGAGATACTGCGGAATCGCTGGAACGACGGATCGCAGCGATCCCTGGGCGCATTGGGCTTGCAGCATGTCGGGGTCAATATTGGCAATATCGGTCCATTGGTTGCGATACCAGAACTCTATGTGCTGTGAAGGGATGCTGACGTGCTCTCCCGAGGCAAGCGCGACAACGTGGGCCAGTCCGAAAGGGGTAAGCTGGGGATTGAGATCGGGAATTATAGTGCCTAAGGGCAAGTGCGAGCGGTGTACGCGTGAGATCACCGGGATATGTTTCAGTTCGTACGACTTTAGCTCACCGGTAACATTTCGGGCATGATCCATTTCCATGTAGGAAAAGTCCCGGATATGGGTGAGCTGGAATTCACGCACCAGATTGTGATTGTCCCAGAAATAGATGGCGCGAAGGCTCGACCCGGTGCGCGTCATGCGATCGAGCTTTTCCATGATCGCATCGATATACGCTTTGTTGGCGTCACGGTGACGCAAAATATTGTCCAGCGGGATTCTGTATCCATGACCGTCAGCCTTAATGCGGTCCGGAAGCCAGTCTCCAAAGCTATGAAGGTAGTCGACTCGATAAACATAGCGCTCATCGGCACAGTACCTTCTCGGGCGAAACCGTTCGTAATCGAGGGGCGAAACTTTCGGCGGCATGTCTACAAGCGGAAATGGACATCTTGGCAGGGCAAAGGTGAGGGTCATTCGCTGTCTCCGGTTATGTCTTGTGGGTTGGTTTGTCGTGTGTTTGCTGATCCGGCCCGCAACCTTGCCCTAAGTTTGGCGAGCACTTCCTCATCCGCCTTGGCCTCGGCGAGCTCCCTTTCGAGCCGGCGCACGATGGGGACAAAGGCTGCGGCATTTCTGCCGGCCCGTTCCACGACCAGTGCAAGGCGGTCAAGATATCGTTCGCAATGGTCAACATCACGGGGGATGGTTTTGGTCGGCGGATTGTTGGGCCTAAGCTTTGCGTCATCAGCGCTCATGGCTGAGACCTAGCGCGGCTCGCGCTGCAGATATCTGGCAGGCTTTGTGGGCACCCTGATCTGGCACCTGAACATGCTCGAGAGCACACGGGCGGAGATAGTCGGGGGTGGAAGCCCGCGTCCCTGAGCGGCTCAGGATCTGGGCGAGTAGGACGTGGCGCTCTCCGTCCTGGACCGGCCGCTCCCGATCGGTGAGCAAACGGGCCGCTTTTGCGCCGGTATCGGGCTCTGTGGCATCAAAAAAGACCTCGAGCCCATGCCTGTGACGGCAGGCCACGACAAGGATGTCGTGGCGGTCCATGGATGTATCAGAGATCAGAAAAGACTGGTCGGTCGTAAGGCCCTGAGACCCGCAACTGGTGGTCGCGCATGCGTGGGCAAGCTGGGCGCGACCCTCCACTTTGGCACGCACAATCAGCGTTCCGGTCAGATCGGTCGTGACATCGAGCACGCGCCCGGCCGTGCCATGGATGACCCCGAGTTCATCCTTGCGCGCGAGATATCGGATGTGATCACCCGCCGCGAGAGCGAGCTGATGGGTTTGACCCGAGGGGGATACGGCATCTGACCGGCACAGGTCAGACTGGCCAAGCTCGTTTTTGGCGCACAGTGATTCGCGGGCGCAGGCACTGATCGCTTGGACTTTGGCGTTGGTCTTGGCCATCATCAGGGTTGAGCGGTCCGCGTGGGCGGACCGTTCGACCATAGGCGATACTGACTTGCGGCGCTTCACGTTTGCCTCAGTCAAGGCTGATCTCCCTGACCTGCACGCGCTTTCTGGCGTCATCCTGTTGCGCTTGCTCCCGCGACGCTGACAGGAGGGGAAGCGGAACCTGCGGCTCCATCTGCGGCGCGAAATCCTGGGTGGTGCGCTTGAGTCGTGCCCGCGCCAGTTGCGTCGCCAGAAAGTCCAGACGCTCATCGAACTCTTTCGCCTCACCTCGTCTGCGCTCGCTGAGTGGCAGGCTGGCCTTCAGACTGGTTTCGACCGCCCTACGATCGATGACGAGCTGGGTCTGGGCACGGGCCCGGCTGGCGGACACATAGATGTCGTGGCGATCCATGCCTGGCGTCACCCAGACGACAGCCTGGTCGACGGTGGTTCCCTGGGCGAGATGGATGGTGCTGGCATAGGCGTGGGCAAGCTTTGCGCGTCCCTGTTCGTCGGCGATTTCGTCAGGCGAGAATCGGACGCGGCCATTCTGGGTCGCAACGGTCAATTCGACGCGCGTTCCGCTACGAATAGATTCGATCCGGCCTTCCGTACCGTTGACGATCTCACCGCCGTCCAGCGTTGCGCGCGTGAGGAAGCGCACACGATCCCCCTGGGCCAGCGGCAGGGTTACTTCCTGATGCGATGCGCTCACAGCTGGCAGGAGCAACTCGGCTCCGACGATCTGGCCCCGGTCGCGTAGACGCCTGCGCACTTCAGTCGATATCGCTCGGACCTGCGCGTTGCTCTTGGCAATGATCAGTGCAGAACCGTTTCCCGCGCCGACCCTGGTCTGCTCCCAGGCATCGACGAGGGCTTTGACGGTGGCGGCAGCACCATCGGCTTCGAGGACTAGTCCTCGTTCGCGATATGCCGCAAGCGCCTCGCGCGCGCGGCCCTTGCCAAAATGAGTGATGGCATCGCGAGCCCATTGCTCGTGTTGGCGAACGATCTCATCGACTTTCGAACCCGACATTGCGTTGGCGACGAGCCGCAAGCCAGAACCGGCGCCCACGCTCTGCAACTGGTCGCGATCCCCCACCAGGATCAGACGGCTGCTGCTATCGCCGTTTGCCTGCGCCTCGCTAAAGGCTCTGAGCAGGGCGTGCATCTGACGGCTCGAGAGCAGACCGGCCTCGTCAACGATGAGGACCGTACCGGCGGTGATGAAGTCGCCACCGGTCCGGGCGACGGCGAGCCAGGAGTCGATGGCACGGGCTTTGATCGCAAGATCATTGCGTAGGGCATTGGCGACTCGCCAGGCCGTGGCGCCGGCGATGACGCGATGGCCTGTTTCCTGAAGAGCCTCGGTCACTGCCTCGAGCAATTTGGTCTTGCCAGACCCCGGTGCCCCCTCGATGATATGGATGACCTGCGCGGTAAGGGTTGCCCGTGCGGCCGCTGCCTGTTCGTCATTGAGTCCATGCTCGGTCACCAGCTCGTCGACGCGTCCGGCATCAAGCGCTGCGCCTGGTATGGCAGTCAGCTCGCGCACCATCTGGCCGATCTCGCGTTCGATCCGGAGCATTTCGGGGGTGGTCAGGATTTCCTGGCCGAACCGGTCACGGTCAAGCACGACATATTCCCCCTCAGCGATCATTCGATCGACTTCGGCAGCCACATGACGTGGGTCCTCACCAGTGCCAACGTAAGCCGACGCTACTGCGGCATGCAGATTCCGCCGTTCGAACGTTGACTCGTGCTCCGTCAATGCTCCGGCAATCTGAGCAAGGCGGTCCGCAAGGCTTTCCTTGTGTTCCGGCTGAGCGAGGCTCGTCGCGATCAAAGTAGTTGCGTCATATCCCTGTTCGGTAACGCGGTCGCGCCAGCCAACATGCCGATCCTCGGCCTGATGCTGCTGCTTGATCTTGCGCGATTTGCGTGCGACTGAGGCCGCGACCGAGGGCGCATCCATGCTCTGCATGCCGATGGCAGCAAGTTCGTCCGCAATCTCATTCCGGCGCGCCGAGAAATATTTAATGAGATCGGCGGGAACGCCGCGGATTTCGAAAAGGCCGTTCTTGCCTGTTAGCTCGATCTTGAAACCAAGTCGCATGAGCTCGAACGCCAACACGGCATGATACTGAGCACCCATGGCCATTTTCCAGGCAAACAGCGCCGTTCCGTCGAGGGCTCCAAAGCCCCCATTCTGACGCGGGCCGGCGTTAATGATCACGGTATGCGTATGAAGGTTTGGGTCCTCAAAAACCCGTCCGTCCGTGTGTTCGGCTGGACGTGATTCGCCATGCTGGAAGCTGGCGACCGTTAAGCGGGTTTTTTCCCGGTGGACACCGTTGCGTCCGAACCGGCAAAAGGCAGCGTATTTTTCGGCGATTTCGATCGCTTGAGCGACTGCCTTGGCCTGGGCGTCTTCCAGCCTGGCGCGAAAGTCATCATCGGCCATCGCCCACAAGAGGGCGAAACTCTTGGGCGCCGAGAACGTCGCATCGTATCCGCCGATGCGGCGACGGGGGCCGCCGACGCCGACGGTGGACAGGAGGGCTGAACCGTCCGGACGCAAGCCGGCATGCAAGAGCTCAAAAGGCTTGGACTCAACAATGCTGCCGACCGAAAGCAAAAGTCCCCCGGCGGTGAGAATCCACCGGCCTGCCGGTTCCCGCCCACCGACGTAGTATTCAGTTGTCTCGGTGTAATATTGGGCGGAGGTGCCCGCCGCGATTGTTGCAACCATTTCGCCTGCTCCCTTTCACAGGCGAAACTAGAGGGACTGAAATCCTGGCTTCCGGGCACCCCCTCCACTTAACGGCGCAGCCGCAAACCAAAATCCCCGGCCACACCTCAAATAAGCTGCATCGCTCCTCACGCTAAAGGCCAGGCCAATCGCTGAATTTCCATTCCACAACATAGACATCGTCGAGCCCAATGACCGCAGCGCGGATCGATTTGCCGCCTCGCCAGTCAATTGTCAGCCCCAGCGTTCTGGTCATCTGACTGGCGGAAAACGCCGCGACCTGATGAAGCGTCTGTGTCTCATCCTTTCCTGACCTGATTGCATAGGTTGCGCTTCCCACCATCGAGGTGGAGATGCGCTCGGCGCTCTTGCCCGGTCGTACCTTGCAGACAATGACTTTGCCAAAATTCTCGGTCAGGGCTTCGGCCGCTGCAGGCGACATTTTTTCTTCCAGCTGTGCCTGGCTTTGTGCACTTGCTACCACTCTTATGCCGCGGGACCGTCCAAGCGACGCCAGATCCGAAACATCCTTGGCCGCGGTACCGATGCGCGGGAGTTCGTCAGCAAATATCCATATGCCGTGATCGATGTTATCTTCGAGATGGCGGCTCAGCAGATCGCTCGAGACCGCTCGTACCATGGCGGCAAGAAGGCGTCCGGAAAGCTCGCGGTTTCCCAGATCGTGGCGTAGGATAAGGACGCGGCGTCCCTTGCCCGTAATCCAGGCTCTCAGTGACACTCTTGGCCAGCCTTCGGCTTCCAGATCGGCGCAGGTCTGAACGAGATCATCAATATGTGAAACCATATTGAAGAGCGTCGAGAGTGCCATCGACGACGGCTCGCCATCGCGACCGCGCAGCATTTCGGCAACTTGTCGCATGGTCGGCGCGAGTTCGGCGGCAATTTCTTCAACCGGGCGAGAAATGGACTGTCTAATTTCGGTCCACCCCCAGCTTCTGCCCCGGGACTGGACCAGCTTGACGAGTAAGGCGGCGAGCAGCAGCCGTGAAGCAGCAGACCAAACGGGATCCTTGGACGCCGGAATTAGCAGGGCAGCGACGCGCGATGCAGTCATGCGGCTCGTAACATCCCCGCCGATAGCCCAGATGCCGCCACCGGGTTCCATGCCCACGACATTAGCCACTGTTTTGCCGAAAAGACGCACCATTCGATCGATGAGGTTGCCTTTGACATCGACGCAGAGGAGCCGGTCACCGCGCTCGATCGCCTGCCGCATCAGCCCTTCCGCGATTACGCTCTTGCCCGATCCCGGCAGTCCCAGGATGAACATCGATTCATGCTCCGCCCGCCGGGGCAGGAAAAGGCCCGGCGCCAATTTCACACCACGACCGGCCTCAGCGACAAGTCTGCGCAAATGATTGGAGGCGCCTGCGACGGCATCACTGAACCAGCGCACCTGCGGGCCGTCGACCCAGGTCGCGCGGCGGCGATAGGGCGCCCGGTTCACCACATGGCGGAATACCAAGATTGCAGCCGCCAAGCTCGCCGCTGCCGTGCCCGACAAGCGGAGCGAAATATCGGCCAGCAAATCCCATTCAACAAGTCGAGCGGGCAAAGCCAGAACAAAGCTGATCGGATAGGCGAGCCATAGCATACCATTGAACGGCAGCATTATCAGACGCTCGACAGGATTGGCGGCGTCTGCAAGTTTGGGAGTCGCATCCATGGCGGCAAGACCGATGATGGACAACAAGCCTTCATGGCCGAGGACCATTATAGAGGCAGCTGTCGAGTTCCAGCCATAGACCGGCAGGACACCGAATAAAAAAGCGGCGACAATCAGGCCTATGAGGACAGAAGCGCCAAACGCGGCTCGACGGCCCGGCCAAACGTCGGGCACCGGCGTGAGGTCGTGATCTTTGTTACTCATTACTGCCTCCCGAACGGCTAATACGAACGAGCGTGCCCCTAGGCAGGGGTTCGTAGGGGAAAAGAGTTGGGTTGGCGGCGGCAAGCACCGCCGGCGGCATGTCCACGAGCACGGCAACCTGATCAATGCCAAGACCATCGGTCCGAACTTCAAAGCTGCAGCCATCGCTCCAGCGATCAAGACGCTGGCAAAGGCCCATCTGCTCAGATGAGAAGAGGCCAACGTGATAAAGACCCCAACGGACGGGACGTTCGACGGCCACAGCGGTCACGGTCAGGGCGACGATGCAAATCACAGCCTCGATCAGCAATTGGATGAGCGAGGGAATGCGTTTGGTCCTGTTCGAACTGGATGACGCGGGGGGCGTGATCTGGCCAGACGCAGCGCCGACGGTTTCGTTCGCCTGCCCCATCGCCGCCGCGCGCAGCTCGCGACCGATTCGCTTCAGCGTCGAAGCTGGCAATTTGGCGATCTCTTCTGGCGACAATCTTGACACGTTCCGGCGCAGGAAGAGACGCGCGGCCTTGCCGCGCGCTCCGTTCCGGGCGATCCGCCCCATCAATTTGGCAGGGATGCTAGCCATTGGACCTCTCCACGTCGAAGCCGACAATCTGACCCAGACGCGGCCAGACGTATCCGAGGAAGTCTGAGACGTCCGCCTGAACCGCCACAGCCATGGCGCGCGACAAACCGAGGCGCGTCATCAGTTCTTCGTCGGTCGCCATGACCGCATCGATGAATGTCATCCCGGCGGATTCGAAGAGCGGCCAGGCGCCTTCCGCCACTGCCGGCAACTGCAGATGGCGCCGGCCCTTCATGGCAGGCTGGATGCGCTCGGCGAAGGTCTTGTGGGCGGGGCTCGTCGTCGTAAAGCGGAAATTGCCGCCATATGCATTAAGGACAGGTACGATCTCGGCCGCGGGATGGACCTGAATCAGGTCATCGATCATCGCCGCAGTCTGCGTCATCGCGCTGTTGTCCGCCGTCGTTACCGCCAGCGCCACCACTTTCACGCCCTTGTCGGCCAAATGACGGTCGAAGCGGGCGCGGGCGACGAAATGGAGCAGTGCACTTGTGTTATGGCCGGCGCCGACATCAACCACCAGCACACCGTTGCTGGCAACGATCTCCTCAATCTTATGTTCCAGCGGTTCGAAAACACGCACGGACGCAAGCAGGTCCGCGCGAAGGTCTTCCGCCGATGGCGCCGCGATCGTGGTCGTCAGCTCCGGATAGAGAGCCGGAAGTGTGGGCGCGCGATCGATCTGAACGATCGAAACATTACGTCCGGCGGCCAAGCAGCCGTCGATCGCCAGGCGACCGACCGTTGACTTGCCGATTCCGCCCTTCGGGCCCAAGCAATAGGCGACGGTCGGAACTTCGACGGCAGATGCCGTCTGGCCCTGGGTCGGAGAGACCGGCGGCTTGCCGGTGGTATTCTTGCTGCTCATGATTTGCTCCTTGAGCGTTGATGACGCCCACGAGAAAAGCACGCTGAAAAATGTCTCTTCCGGGCACCCCCCCGAGTTAAACGTCAGGGGTGTTCGGGTCAGGAGTTTTTGTTCCAAATTTTGCGGCAGAACGCTGCGGAATCAGGGGATTGCATGTGTCGCGCCAGATTGTCTTCTGGGGCATTGCGGGGGACCCGGCGCGCCCCGCGCGGGAAGCTCCCTGCCAAAACTGACAAAATTACCAAAAATATCGCGAACGCCGTCAGTGTCAGATATGCCTAGGCAATTAGGCAATGGCAGGCAAACGGTGTTTTCCCGGCGGCTCGCAAATTATCCGATACGACCAGCTGCTGTTGCTACTGGCACCCTGATGTCGCCCCATATCGGCGATGTTCCCCATGCCCGAAATAGGATGGATCCGATGTCCCCAAATTGATCCAACCCGTTCAAGCCTGCATTTTAGGTGTCCTGGCCTTGCGACTACTTCCGTCAAATCGTCGGAGCCCAAAATTCCGGTTGCGTGCAATCGCTTGCCAAAAACCTCGGTGGCGATTTTGAAAGCCGGGGGAGCCCCATACATTATCCTTGTTCTACCGCCGACCCGGCTGAATGTGTCCTCTTTCTGGCCTGATCTGGACTCGAATCGGCTTCGCCTCGACCGTCTTGCCGCAACTGCGCCGCCCGACTTTCTTCCCCTGACGGCCTATGCCGCCATTCCTCGCGAGGCAAGAAAGACGGTCCTCGCTGTCCTCCGTTTCACTCCGGTCGCCAAAGCGATGCGTCGCCGGTCGTTCGTGTCCCCAAGATCGCCATCGAGGCCGCAATCAGGCGGTCCGAAACCAGACCAAGGAGATTTCAAATGGCAACCATCGGTACCTTCAAAAAGACTAACTCCGAGTTCGTCGGTGAGATCGCTACGCTGAACCTTCAGGCCAAGAACGTAAAAATTGTTCCCGAGACCACCTCGACCAACAACGATGCCCCCTCGCACCGCCTCTTTGCGGGCCGCGTCGAGATCGGGGCAGCGTGGACGAAAAAGTCCAACGAGGGCCGAAGCTACCTTTCAGCCAAGATCGACGATCCGAGCTTCGCCGCCCCGATTTTCGCAAATCTCTTCGATGATGAAACCGGCGCTACCGCCAGCCTCGTCTGGTCTCGCCCGAACCGCAAGCCCAGCTAGATCAACTCAGGGCCGCTCCGTCGGGGCGGCCCGAAGATCCGGCCAACGCCAATAGCACGCCTTTATCCAGCGTCCTCGTTCACAATAGCGCTCACTGTCTTCCAGAGCAGCCAAGCGTCTCCCGATGTATCGAGCGCTGTGAGAACAGCCTCAATGACTGCGTCGTGGCGCTGAGCCCCCCAAGCCATTATCGCCGGATAATGCTGCAACTTCATTTGATATCGTTCGAGTTCGCTCGGAACATCGGGCACGCCGTTCGGCAATCCTCCAGATCGTCGCTTGATGTCGGACTTGTAAACAACGCCCTCATCAAATCGAGCACCGAGTTCGCGATACCAGTCGAGCGTCGGATTGGCGATCTTCTCGAGCATTTCATTTCTTAATGGGCCGTAATTGCCACCGCGGTCGAGCAACTGCTCATGATAGGCAAAGAACATTTCGGTGAGAGCACGCAATTTCACCGAATTGTCGCGAAGTCTCCAAAGTTGTTCCAGCGTGCGGCGGCGCCCTTCGTTGAGGCGACCGGTGGTGTCTCTAATGTCTTCGGAAATTCGCATAACGGGCGAGCCGCGATCGAGGTAATGCGCCTGTAATGGCCCTGGAAGATCTTCATCTGCGTCGTCTGGATCAACCAGATGGGCTTCTGGAATATCAATGCCATGCGCACGCAACCGACCTTGGAGTATGCCGAACACCCGGCGCGCATGCTGAGCACCCTCCAGAACCAGGTCTACGGCCTCCTGCTTCAAATCGCCCTTTATGTCGTCGGGCATGAGGATATCGGGCAAGCTTTCGCCATTTCGGGTCGGTGCGAGTACCTCGAACAGCGCAATGCCAAATTCTGCAAATGGATTGGGCTTGGTCCAGCTGGCAATCGTTTCATGGGACTGATTGTTTCTGTTTCGATCCGTCATGGCAAACTCGATCTCGAGAAAGCGGGCAGCGCGGCGTGCAGTGACCGCGAGGTTCTTACGGGCACCTTCTTGGCCTGCCAGCAAATTTCTCACAGATCGCAAGCTCTGAAACACTCCACCCATAAAAGGTTCGGCATTCTCGATTGCTTTACGCGGCTGATCGTCCAGGTGCCAGGTGACCGGATCGGTGCGGAGAACGGCAGGAGCTCCAAACTTACTCGCAAAAGCAAATTTCCGCTTGAGCTTTCGTGCATTGGATTTTCCGTCATCGGTCAGATGGGAAGGATCGTGAAAACCGAATACCGTTTCGTCATGCTCCTCAGGCACGCCCTCATTCAGATCAACGTTCGTGCCGCCCAAAGGGCGGAACTTCAGGTCCTTGCGTTGTCGACCGTCCGGTGGCTCGACATGTGAGACAAGAACCGGGCCGAGTGCGCCCTTTTGTGCGAGAGCGTTTATGACATCGCTCGTAATTGGACGGTCGCGGAGTTTTGGCTGCTTGCTGCCGGGCACCATATCCCAGCCGAGGATTTCGCCAATTCGCTCTAACTGCTCGATCACACCAAAGCGACCGCGCGGTCGCGAACCAAGTTTGGCGTTCTCAGCCTTGGCCGCGGGCTCAAGCGCAAGATTCCAGTCAATCGCTGACGCGATGTAGGTGGCGAGCAGATCCGAGCTTTGCGAAAGACCCATCGTGCGCCGATGCTGGCCCATTCCCTCAAAGACCGCTGTCGCGTATTGAGCGAAGTGCTCTGCCTCGCCTCTCGCGAGGGGCGTGTTTTGAATGAGATCAGAAATATCTGTGGCATCCATGGCGCGTCCTTTTTGGCAATTTTATCGACATGGGTTTCTATTCTTCGTATTCGGCCGATGGGCTTTTATTGAATTTGCGTGCTTCTCTGAGCCTGTCTGCCAGCCTGCCAGAAGTCGACATGTGCGTGACCGTGCTATTTCCAGACCGCGCAGGCATTGGAAGCGGCTTCGGAGAAGCGCTAGGCAAGGCCTGTGAGCGGGTCGGCTTCACCTTGTTTCGGCGATACACCGCATTGACCTGACGCCAAGACAGTGGGGCCCCGTCCTTCTTGGTAATTCCCGCACGCGCAAGCGCCGCTGCAATAGATGGCCACGTGACACCCTGCGCTACGAGGCTGTCAAAGGCATCCAGGCGTTGCCGAACGACCCGTTCGAAGGGAACGTCACCCGGCCAGTCAACGAGAAGTTCGTCGTATCGTCCTGCCATAATTGCACCTTTGGTATACGAGGGGGGCGGTGCCGCCCCTCTCAAACTTACTTCCGCGCCATCGCCAGAAGGGCGGGGTGGACGATCCAGTCGCTCGAGGGCCGACCGCGCCCGGGGCGCTGCGGAGCCGGCCTTAACACTCCGCGCTGTTCGAGTTCTTCGATCGCCTCTCGCACGGCCAGCGCCTGGGTCACCGGCGAGCCGCGACCACGCATGATATCCGCACGAGCGTTGACCATCGGCTTTCCGCTACGCGCGAGAAAACGCGCCAGGGCGGCCGCGTCCGAAGGTTTCGTATCGCTGGCGGCGAATACGCGTTCCGCCATAGGCAGGATATAGGTGTCGACGATCGCGATAGCGCTCGTCATGGCGTCGGCACTCACCACATCCGGTAGGCCGGACTTCCCTTCCATCACATGCGTCGCGATCTGCAGGATACCCGCCAGGCGGAGCGCATACTGTCGCCCACGCCCCAATGCCGAGGAAAACAACTCGCTGCTGAACATCTGGTCAGTTGTCCACTTCTTGGCGGCCATCTCCAAGGGCGCCCGAGCATCGGCCGCAAGCGGCACCGCGGCCGAATACCCATGTTCGTTGGCCGCGGGCTGGATACCCTGCAAAGCTGAGAGGACGCCCGCCAAGTCGTCGATCGGACCCGGATTATCTCCGAGTGCCGCAGAGGGCACAACATCGGGATGGACCCAGAAGAAGCGCGCGGCAAAGCCATCATCGCCGTGTCGCATGAGATACGACAAGCGGCCCGGCTGCACAGCTCCCAGCACGCTTAGCAGCAGCTCCGGGATCAGCTTCCGACCTTCCGACTTTGTACTCACGACGACGGGATTTCCATCGAAGCCCTGCAGAAAAAGTCCACGCGACCTGGCCGGCTGGCTCGATGACAGATAACCGATCGCGCCCGAGAGCTCATGAGTGACCAGCATGCGCCCGGACCGGTCGGCGCTCAACTCCTCGATCAATCCCGGCCCGGTCGTTTCGGTCAGCAAGAGCCTCCCACCCCGTGGTCCCTCTCGGTAATCTTCAGGCGCTTCGAACTCCACGGCCAAACGTTCCGCAACCTTCGCACGGATTTTTACGTTGAGGCGATCGAGAGCCGCGTGGCTTGCGGCCATGGCCGCACCGCTCACGCTTGCTGTCAGATCACCGTCCAACGCGCGCAAGCGCGTCTCGACCATGCCGATCGCCTGACTCTTGCCCGTCGAAGGCGCTCCGACCAAGGCAACGTAAATGGCCAAGGGCTCAAGAGTGCCATCGAAAAGCTGAACGCGAGCACGGTTGCCAATGGCTCCGGACAAGGCCGCCAGAATGGCGAAGGCGACGAAGTCCACGACCAGGCGCCGCGCCAGCGCCAGCTTGGCAACGAGCTCTGCCAAGGGCTCGGGCAGTTTCTCGATCGGAAACACGGGAGCCGGCGCGGCGCGGCTAGGATCAAGGAAGCTCCAGTCGATTTCGACCGCCCAGCCGTCCGAGTCGACACTTTCAACTTTATTGTCGTTCATTTCCGCGATCGCAAACGGACTGATGGGCGCCTGCGCCACGGCCGGCACCGGAGACGGTGCGTCAGTCGACTGCTGCGGCAGATCGTTCTCGATCGTCGAGCTCAATTCCGTATCGGCCGCCGCTTTGCTGGCCGACTTCTTGATGGTCTTACGCATGATACATTCTTTCTCCACGCCATCCGTGGTCGAGAGCACTGGCCCAGCGCGATTCGTCGGGCCTGTCCTCTTCGTATCCGCGCAAACAATCCCGCCTCCGGGTACCCCCCCTACTTAAGCTCGTGCCGAAGGCATTTCCGGGGTTTTTCTTCTTTCTTGGACTGTAGCCGGCTGCGTCATCCCGCTCATGGCCTGCTGACAGAATTGACAAAATTGACAAAATGGAGCGCGAGCATCTCACTTTAGTCGATGTCGTCTCGGTACAGAAAGATGCCGGCCCGCATTGGGCAATTTGACAAAATTGCCAAAACTTTGGTGGGAAGCAGTAACTTCAGATGGACCAGTCAACGAATGTCAACAAAGGTAAACGTTGACGAAAGTTGATTTTTGTTGACCTCACACCTTTGCACCTGCAGGTGCCACACCTTTTGCTCTGGTTTGACTGAACATTACAGCATTTGGTCGCTGCGGTCATCTGTCCGGCCCTTTGTGTTGCAGCGTTCGATTTCTGCATGGCCTTGATGGCAGTTCGCTGATCCGGTCTCAATCACTGTGGCCTGCTCGAGGCGCATGCACAGATACGGGCTCTCCGGATCATCGGTGTCGACCCCTCGCCATTACGTCTGACGTGACGGATACCGAAGGCGACCTGCGAAGGTGTGACACGGCCCACCATGCGGTTCGGCAAATTTGTCATGTTGGCAAAAGCCGAAATGTGAACCCGGCTGCAGAGCGCCTCTCAACGGCAGCACAGCTCTCGCTGAGTGACTACAATTAGCACTACTTTGGCAGAAGTGTGATTTTCGGGATTCCCTCGGCGTGTGATGCGTGATTCATAGGGAGCCAGCTTTGATGGAGGCTGGCGATGGAAGCAGACTGGCAGGATGATCTGGAACGGTGGCTCGAGCCGTATCTGCGGGATCTGGGCAACAAGACGCGGCGGCGGATGTGTCCGGCCTATATTGCTGGTTTGATCGGCCCCGGCGACCGCAAGAGCATCCAGCCCATGGCGGCACGCGTGGATGCACTCAGCTACGACCGTCTGCATCATTTCATCGGCGCAGGCCTGTGGGATAGCGCCCCGCTGGAAGCGACTTTGTGGCAGCAGGCAGATGAACTGGTCGGCGGCGCCAAGGCCTGGCTGATCATTGACGACACGGCGCTGCCTAAGAAGGGCAAAGCATCCGTTGGCGTTGCGCCCCAATATGCTACGGCGTTGGGCAAGAACGCGAACTGCCAGACACTGGTGTCGATGACGCTGGCCTCAGGGGAGGTGCCGGTCATGCTGAGCTTGCGGCTGTTCCTGCCGGAAAGCTGGACCAGCGATACGGCCCGGATGACTAGGGCCGGCGTGCCCGAGCCTTTCCAGAGCTATCGCACCAAGCCCGAGATCGCCATCGAGGAAATCGACCGAGCGATCGCCGCCGGGGTTCGCTTCGGCTGCGTACTGGCAGATGCTGGCTATGGTCTCTCGGCGCCGTTCCGGCAGGCCTTGAGCGCACGGGATCTTTGCTGGGCCGTTGGCATTCCCCGGCACCAGAAGGTCTACCCTGCAGACGTGCAACTGATCTTCCCGGTGGCGGACCGCGGGCGACCGCGTGTTCGGCACGTGCCCGACCTTAAATCCCGCGCCGCACACGCCATGCTCGAAAATGCAAAGTGGCGTCAGGTCAGTTGGCGCCGAGGAACAAAGGGGCGGCTTGCGGCGCGCTTTGCCGCCGTTCGTGTACGCATCGCCGACGGGCCGCCGCAACGGATCGGTTCCGCCGGGGCCCAGCACATGCCCGGCGAGGAAGCCTGGCTGGTGGGTGAGCATCGCTCAAACGGCGAGCGGAAATACTATCTCTCGAACCTACCAGCCGACACGCCGATCCGGGATCTGGCCGGCGCGATCAAGGCGCGCTGGATTTGCGAACAGGCACATCAGCAACTCAAGGAAGAGCTTGGCCTCGACCACTTCGAAGGGCGGTCCTGGACGGGGCTGCATCGCCACGCACTGATGACGATGATGGCCTATGCCTTTCTGCAGAATAGAAGGCTCGCTCAGGCGGGGCGGAAAAAAAAGACTCTCCGGGCCACCGCCTCAGCCGAGCATGCCGGCAGTTCGACAAGCCATCCTTGATCGCCTGTCGAGACCGCCGCCCGGGCAATGCCCTCAGTGCGGTTGCTCCCTGCCAAGCGCGATACCCTCACTTCTGCCAAAGTAGTGCTAGGCTACCGCGTTCGCACACAACGTGCGAGAACATATGCGAACACTTGCGTCGCCGGAAACGGTTCTGTTATTCCCCACTGCTCGAACTACTGCTTCAGCGGTCTAACTCGGAGACGCCAAACCACCAGATGTGCGAGGCAAGCAGCGCCACGCTCCTTCAAGAATTGCAGATACTTCGCAGCCTAATCATTTCTTCGCATAACGATTGGAACGGGTGGGAATGCGCAATGTTATCGACAACGGAAGGCTGACACTCTAGGGATAGGTTAAGGAGCTGGGCGGAGCGCATCATGCAAGGTGGTCGGCAAGAGACGTCGTGAGAAGTTCTGGACCAAATTCTGCCGGAGCATCGATCCTTCTTCTATGGAGCGACTGGCATTCGCCACTCCACAGTTCGTCCATCGATACGTTCGACCCCGGCCGCGGCATCGTGCTGGCCGCCTCGCCGAGGCCAGGAATGCGGACGTCGACCGTGCGGTCGCCGCGGCCAAGGCGGGATTTCCGGTCTGGCGCGACGTCGCTCCCCTGGAACGCGCACGCATTCTCAAGGAGGTCGCGCGACTGCTTAGGGCGAATGCGCGCGACCTTGCCACGATCGACGTCGCAAACTGCGGCAATCCGGTGACGGAGATGATCGCCGACGCCAATATCGTCGCAGCGCAACTCGAATTCTTCGCCGGTCTTGTGACCGAGATTAAAGGCGCGTCGATCCCGATGGGACCGCACGCGGTGAATTTCTCCATGCGTCAGCCGCTCGGCCTCATCGCGCGGATCATCGCCTTCAATCATCCTTTTATGTTCTGCACAGGCAAGATCGCCGCGCCGGTGGCTGCCGGCAATTCGGTGATCATGAAGTCGCCGGCGGAGTCAAGCCGGGCATCCCGACACGGCCAGGCGACCGACGACGACCGCCTGGCCGGCGGTTATTACCTCGAGCCCACAATCTTCGCCGACGTGACGCCGTCGATGCGGATCGCGCGCCAGGAAATATTCGGCCCCGACCTCGGCGTGCGACGTTGGGACGACGAAGCGGTGATGACCGAGCAGGTCAACGCGCTGGAATACGGCCTTACCTGCTCGATATGGCGCGCGCGAAATCAGCAAGGTGCACCGCACCGCGATGCGCGTAGAGGCTGGCTTCGTCGGGATCAACGAGGTCGCGAAGCATTTTCTCGGCGCCGCTTTCGGCGGCGTCAAGAATATGGGCATCGGCCGCGAGGAATGTCTGGACGAACTGACCACCTTTACCGTGGAGAAGAACATCCACATCGGCCTGAACGGACAACGAGAACCATGACGGCAGCTTGCCGCGACCATCCGTCGGAGAGCCCGTCGTGATCGGCGAACTGATGGCGCTCTTTTCCGCTTGCGCCTTCGCTGTGGGAAGCGTCGCCATCGCGAGAGCCGATCCGGCCGCGAGCGGGGAAGGTGGCGTGCTATTGTCGGTGCTGCTCACTGGCCTACTTTCGGCGTTGGTATGGCTGGTCGTCGGCCTGCCGCTCGAAACGGTGGCGAACGCACCAGGTATGGCGATGGTGTGGTTCTTCGCCTCGGGCATTCTCGCCACTGTCTGGGGCAGGCAGACGCTCTACAAGGCGATCCAGAATGCCGGCGTAATCCGCGTCTCGACCGTTCGCCGCCTGACGCCCTTCCTTTCGACCCTTCTCGGCTGGCTCATCCTGGATGAGACGATTGGTGGGCTGACGGGGGCGGGAATTGCCTTGCTGGCCGTCAGTTTCGCCCTGCTGGTCATCGAACGGCGCGACAGGAGCATGGCGGAAGAGACGGGCGCGAACGCGCCGCCCGACATCCCGCGCGGCTACATGTTTGGCATCATCTGCGCCGCATCCTACGCAGCTAGCTACATCGGCCGGAAATTCGGCCTCATGGCGCTGCCTGACGCATATCTCGGCGCGTTCGTCGGTTCGGTCGCCGCGCTCGGCTACTACGTCGCCGGCTGCGCCGTCAGCCCTTACTACCGCAAGGTTGTGGTCGACGCCTTGCGGCGGCCCGATCCCTGGCAGTTGCTCGCCGCCCTGTGCATCTCCGTCGGGCAGATCACCCAATTCATCGCGCTGACCTATACCGGCGTGACGCAGGTCGCCGTGATCAACTCGGTCGAGATCTATATCGCCGCCTACCTCGCCGTCGTCGTCTTCAAGACCGAGCGCATGCCGGCCCCCGGCATTCTTCTTGCGACCCTGCTGGCAACGGCCGGCGTGGTGATGGTCGCGGTCGGATAAGCAACTGTGTTGTTCAGTTTGTGTTTGGGGGCCATTGGGTTTGGTTTTTGATGATGGCATTGAGCCAGGTCATGAGCTTGTTGATCAGAGCGACAGGATGACCTTTCCGCGTGCGGCGAGCCTGTGTTTCATGGCGGCGAGACTTGGGTTGAAGCTGGCGCCGCTGAGGACGGCCATGTGGGCGACGTTGCGCACTGCGGAGCGTCCGCCCCCCGATCGTGCTGCGACCCTTGAATGCGCAGCTTTGCCGATCATAGGTGGCGACCCCGACAAGGGCGGCGATCTGGCCATGGGAGAGGCGGCCCAGTTCGGGCAGATGGGCCAAAAGTGTCCAGCTTAGGACGGGCCGACGTGGGGCACCGAGCGCAGGCGGCGGTCGATGTCGGCCATCTCGGGATCGGCGGCGACTATTTCGGCTAGGCGCGTTTCGAGCAGAACCACATCAGCTTTGATCGTGTTGATGCGTCGCGCGGCCATAAAGACCAGCATGGGTGTCAACGGCGGAGCAAAAACCGGCCATTGGGCGGCGCAAAACCAGGCCACTGGCGCTGCTGCGAGCGGGGAACGTCGGGAGGGCGTAGCCCGACCAGAGTTTTCCGCTCGCAGCGTCGGCGATCTTATTGGTGAGGGTTGGCGGTTTTTCGTGCCCGGCTTTGCGCGAGGCGATAGTTGTCGCCGTTCATCTCGAGGATGCTGACGTGGTGGGACAGTCGCAGGGCGCCTGGATCTCGGCCTTCATCGCCGTCACGCGCCCCGATCTGGTCAAGGGTCTGGTGCTGGTCGACAGCGCAAGTCTCACGCTTCCCGAGGGCGGCCTGAACCACGCGAATGTCGCGCAGCGCCATCACGAGATTTTCCTGCCCAACACCATGTTTCTCGAGGGCCTGAAACCGGATGCGGAAAGCGTGGTCCGACTGCTCCACACCATGGTTCACGACATGGCCAGTGTTCCGGACGATTTCATCGCCTACGGTATCGGCAGGGCGAAACACTGGCTTCCCATATGGGAAGATCCCTGGCGGGCATTCTGGGCCGACGGCGGTGTGAGAAACAGGCAGCAATATCTGCTTGATGGCGTCCATCTTCGCGAACACCTGCACAAGCTCAAATCCGCCCCGCTCATCATCTGGGCAAGGACACGGTGAAGGGCATGCAGTCGGGAATCGACCTGTTCTCCTCATTGCCCGACTCGGAACTGCACATCTTCGACAAGGCCAATCACTTCCTGTGGATCGACCAGCCGGAGCGGTTCAATCGATCTGTCGGCTCGTTCCTGATCTCGCGCACCTGATCGCCGAGCCGGTCTCATCTCGCATCCAACCTCACGCGAAAGGACCTGACGGATGTCAGCTGCCACACCTTCCGAGACGGCAAGTCCCCGCCAGCCGATCCGACTGATCATTTTTTCGGCGGCCTGCGTCCTGCTGCTCGCGTCTCTCAGCCAGACGAGCATTGCCACGGCCATTCCCGTTATCGTCGCCGATCTGGGGTCCGTCGAAAGCGTCACCTGGATCATGACGGTCTATCTGCTCGCCTCCACGGTCGGCGCGCCGATTTCGGGCAAGCTGGCCGATCTTTACGGGAGCAAGCCCGTTCTTCAGGCCTGTATTCTCGTCTTTCTTGCCGGCGCGGGAATCGGCGGTCTGGCCAGCAGCATGGGGGTGCTGATCTTCGGGCGCTTCATCCAGGGTCTGGGAGGCGGGGGGCTGATCGTCGTTGCCATGACCGTAGTGGCCGATGTTCTGCGCGAACGCGATCGTGGCAAGGCACAGGGAGTTGTGGGTGCCGTCCTGGGATTTTCGACCGTCTTCGGCCCTCTTTTGGGCGGTTTTCTGACCGAGCAGTTTTCCTGGCACTGGGTGCTTTTCATCAACCTGCCGTTCGGCGTCCTGGCGTTCAGGGCATCACTTTCCTGCTGCCCAAGGGCGGCAATCACGGCCGGCAGAAAATTGACTATCCCGGGGCCATTCTGCTCGCCATCACGCTGACCGGCATCGTTCTCTTCGCGAGCCTTGGCGGCACGGCCATTCCCTGGGCATCCTGGCCGAGCGTTGCGCTGGGCGTGGTCTGCGGCTTGGGCTTTCTGGGGTTCCTGTTCATCGAATCCCGGACCATTCAGCCGATTCTGCCTCTCGGCCTGTTTCGCATCAACAATTTCGTGGTGTCCAATGCCGTGCGCTTCATCATCGGCATGTCGATGTTTGGCATGATAACGTTCATCCCGCTCTACCTACAGGTCGTCAAAGGTTACAGCCCGACCGTTTCCGGCCTGCTGTTGCTGCCCCTGATGTTCGGATTCGTCGGCGGGTCCATCCTGTCCGGCATCTTCATGAGCCGGACGGGCCGCTACAGAATAGTGCCCATCCTGTCCATGCCCCTGCTGGCGGTCGGCGCGCTTCTGCTCGCAACCATCACCCCGGACACGAATGTGTGGATCCTGGGCCTCTATCTTTTGACGGTGGGCATCTGGATCGGCCCGGTCAACAGCATCGGCGTCGCCGCGATCCAGAATGCCGTTCCCGCGGGGGCGCTCGGCGTCGCGACGGCGAGCTCCCAGATGTTCCGCATGATCGGCGGTTCCGTCGGGGTCTCCATCTTCGGCGCGATTTTTGCCGCCGGGCTGTCGAGCCGGCTCCCCGGCGGCCTGCTGAACGATACGGGAAACACGGGTTTGCGCGCAATGTCGCCCCAGCTCATCTCCGAGCTTCCTCCGTCCTTGCGGGATACGGTCCTGGATGCGTTCACCGGTGCTCTCCATCCCATCTTTCTCTGTACGGCCGTTGCTGCCGTGCTGGCCTTTTGCCTGTCCATCATCCTCAAGGAAATCCCGCTCCCGGTCGATCGCCGGCGTGATCCAGACGCATATAATGGAAACGTGAAATGAAGATTCTCAGGTTCAACGACGATCAGATCGGTGTGCTCAATGCAAAAGCGGAAGTGGTCGATGTCAGCGATCTCGTCCCCATGCGCAGCGTCCGCGGTCCGCAGGGCGCTCTCGACTTCCTGATCGCGAATTTTCAGGAGCTGAAACCGGAAATCGAGAATCTGCTCGCCAGGGCGCCCGGCCAGACCCTTTCCGACGTGAAACTTCTTGCGCCGCTTCATCGCCCCTCGAAAGGTCTCTCGGCGTTCGCGAACTACGTGACATTCTCGGGTTCACGAAGGACCGCCTGCCGAACGAGTTCTTCCACAAGAGCAACGATCTGGTTGGGTCGGGTGGAAGGACCACATTGCCGGACATTGACGACGTCGTGGTCTTCCACGCTGAAGCGGAGCTTGCCTTCGTTATCGGCAGCGAGGTCCAGGATGTCTCTGCCGGAGATGCAATGGGCAAGGTTTTCGGATTCGTTCCGTTCTTCGACATCTCGGCGCGAGGATTGCATCGCAGGGGACAGTTCATCCCCAAGGGTCAGCGCGGATTTGCGCTGTGCGGACCCTGGATCACGACCGCTGACGAAATTCACGACCCGCACGAGCTTCGGGTGCGCTCGTGGCTGAACGGCGTGATCGCCCAGGATTTCTCGACGAATACCATGGCAAATCGAATCCCCGAGCAGATCGAATGGCTCTCCCGGTTCACCACGCTTCACGCCGGGGACCTCGTCACGACCGGCACCAACCATGAAGGGCTCAAGCCCATAAACGTGGGAGACAGCCTCGAGATCGAAATTGAGGGGCTGGGGCGCGCACGGTTCGGGGTCGACGGCAGCAGCCCCCACAAAACCGCGGCGTTCGTTCCGGGGCAGACAAGCGTGAAGCCGCTGGAAAAAGGAATGCTGATCAGCCGGGTCGATTGAGGCCCGTGGCGTCTACGGCGCGAATATCGATAAATCGCGCCGTGGGGAAATGGATGCGGGGAAATGCCCCGCATCGTTCTCCGGAGGCTTATTCTCCAGCTATCCAGGTACGATTGTACTCTTCAACGCGCCACCCGTCTTCCTCCATGAAGCGGGCTTCGCCAAGATCGAGCTCGGCAGCGACGGCATTCAGGGCCTCCGGCGACGTGTCCGGCCACTCGCCCGTTTCCAGCCGCTCCATCATGACCTCGACAAGAGCGGTGGTTTCGGACGCCTCGAAGCCGCAATGGTCGGTGAACTTGAGCAGCGACTGACGGTAGAGATCGGTCGTGCCCTTCTCTTCCACGAGCGCTTGATAGCCCTGCATCAGGCTATAGGGAATCGAGTTGTCGCCCAGGCTGTGCACGCGGATCGTAGGCACCTGCAGGTCCCCGTCCGCTGTTCTTCCGGGCTGGCTCCAGTAATCGAGCGCATAGTCGGACGCTGCGATGCGGGGCGCGGAATTGATGCGCTCGATGTCCTCGCCGATATCGAGGCCCGCCTCGGCATAAAGATGTTCGACAAGCTCCTTCATGATCGGCGATGCCGTATCGTAGAAGGCTGCGTAATCGATGCCCTCATTGCCTGAAAGCTGCTGGCCCGAGGCGGCATTCTCGAACATCACGCGCGATTGGCCGCCGACGGTGCCGGTAAGCCGCAATGCCGAAGGCACCAGTTGATCGGACAGTGCTTCGGAGGTGAGCGGATCGGGGAACGGCTGATCCGCAGCCTCCCAGGGGGACCATTGGCCGATCGCGAAGGCAAGGGCGAGGCGCGCCCGTCCCTCGGGAGTCTCTCCCAATGTCTCCACCGCGCTGCGCCATGAGGCCTGGATGTCGCCGATCGTCCTGCCGTCGGAGCCGGCGCCGTTCGGCATGTTGACGATGCGAAGGTCGCTCGCGGAGCCCAGGCCGGCTTCCTCATACGCGTCCGCGAGGAGCGTCTGCATGGCAAACCAGCCATCGAGGTAGCTGTTCATGATCCACACCGGTATATGCGCCGACAGAACGACCGCACCGTCTATGCGATCGGAGAAATCCTCGGCGGCGGCGAGACTGACGAATCCGGCTCCTGAGCAGCCGAACGCCAGCACCCACTCGGGATCGTACTGCTCCTCGAAAATCGTTTGAACGGCTTCGAGGTTATGTATTTCCCGCTGCGGATCATACTGCCACGGGCGCATGGGATGGCGCGCCAGACCCGCGAAGGCATAACCTCTGCTCAGCAGATCCGTAAAGCGCTCCGTCTGCGAATTCGCCGCATAGTCGAGATCGCGCAGGAGCACGCCGTTCCAGTCGGTGGGCACGCTGATCAGCCAGGCCGTGCCGTCGGGCAGGGTGCCGCTTATCTCTTCGATTTTCTGTGCTTGCGCCACTGGACTGGCGGCAAGCATTGCCAGCAACGCGAACGCCGCGGTGCCGCTCTTCAGATATTTGCGATAGCTCTTCTCAAGCGTGTCAAAGGTCACCTTATCTTCCTCCTGAACGAGCCAAACGCCCCGCCGGAGGGGTAAAACGTTTAGCTTCCTAACAAATCAAGACTACTTTTCAAAAGATAGTCTGTCAATGACAGTTCTCGTTCTGTATTTTTGAATGGGGGGAGTTCGTGTATAAATATATGTAGGAATCTTCATAGTATTTTGCAAAAATATATGGTTCCGGATGAGAGAATTACATCCTCTTTTCCAGATTGCATGCCGTGTCATGCGATGGCGGGGCCAGGGTTGCCTTGATATCCCCGGTTGTTGGGTGTCAATAATCGAAGCCTAAAACAGGCGTCGTTATAGCTTTTTCCGATCCATCATTCAGCGGTCCGTGCATACTGGGCTTCGAGGGCGAGGCGATGATGCCAAACTGTCCGGGGAACGCCTCGTCCCAATGCGTCCCCTGGTGGAACGGGAGCGGAGGCCGCAACGGGGGTCTCCCGAAATACGGCCTCGCCAATGCGCAATCCTTCCGCTGCGGACCTTAGCGTTGTGAAATCGTGCGCTCCTGGTGCGCGGGATCTGTGGCCAGTTTCCTTGTCCGTCGCCATATGCCCAGCGCGATCGCGAGAACGGTCACCGGTATGGAAAGGAAAAGGTAGGGAGAGAGCGCCGCCGCAGCGGCCGCCAGAATCACCACCCGCACAATTGGCTTCAATTCGACTTCCAGAGCAAGCGCCAGAAGAGTCGTGGCCACGATGCCGCCCAACGCGGCAACACCGATTTCCAAGGCACTGCCCTGGGCCAGCAAGGCTTCGTTCCATACGAAGAAGAACGGGAGAATGAACCCGATGGCGGCCAGCTTCACCGACGTGACGGCAATCTTCATTGGGTCTTCATCCGCGATTGCGGATGCGGTGTATGCTGCCACCGCGATAGGCGGCGTCAGGGCGGAGAGCAGGGCGAAGTAGAGCAGGAACATGTTGGAGGCCAGCAGGGGCAGCCCGACGACCGTGAACGCCGGACCGACGAGCACGGCCGCAAGAATATAGGCGCTGGGCGTGGGCATCCCCAGTCCCAGAAGAATCGCGATGCCGGCGGCGAGCAACAGGACGACGAAGGGGCCCGAACCCGACAGCATCAGGACAAGGCTCGACGTCTTGAGGGCAAGGCCGGTCATCGTCAGCCCGCCAATGATCAATCCCGCTGCGGCGCAGGCGCCGGCCACCGGCAACATGCGGATGGTCGCCTCGCCCAGCCCCTCCAGCATCTTGCGCGGCGTCATCCGGGTCCGCTTGGTCAGCAGGGACGCGACAACCAGGGCAACCGTGCCGTAAACGGCGACGTAGGTGGGCGTATAGCCCATCAGCAGGGCTACGGTGATCACCACGAGCGGTATGACGAACACCCATCCCGTCTTCAGGGTCTCCTGCACCGGGTCGACGTCCTTGACGCCTTGCAGTCCCTGGCGAACGGCACGGAAATGCACCTGCAAATAGACGCCGATATAATAAAGGATCGCCGGAATCAGCGCCGCGAGCACGACGTTCCGATAATCGATGCCGGTATACTCGGCCAGGATGAATGCGGCCGATCCCATGACGGGCGGCATGGCGGCTCCACCCGTCGAGGCCGCGACCTCGACAGCGCCCGCGAAACGCGGGGAGTATCCGAGCCGCTTCATGATCGGAATGGTGATGGATCCCGTGGTCGCCACATCCGAAGTCGGACTGCCCGAGATCATTCCGTACATGCCGGACGATATGACGGCGATCTTGGCCGGGCCTCCGGGCGAGCGGCCCGTGAGCGCCGCTGCGAGCTGGAACATGAATTCGGCGCCTCCCGCATGAGACAGGACCGAACCGAACATCACGAACAAGAAGACGTAGCTGGCTGCCACCTGGATGGGTACGCCGAATACGCCGTCGGTGGTGTACATCAGAACGTCGACAAAGGAACCGAAGTCGATGAACCCATGGCCGAGCGGGGGCGGGATCAGGTGTCCCCAAAGGTTGTAGGCAAGGAAAATGAGCAGGACGATCGTAAGCCCGATGCCGGTTGTCCGCCTGGCCGCCTCGATGGTCAGGGCAAGCAGGAGCGTGCCGAAGAAGAGCTGGTCGCCGGGCAGTGGCCGGAGGAGCGTGATATGATTGGCCAGGTCAGCCCTGATCGTAAAGAAGTAGATGCCGCACGCGACGCTCGCACCGCTCAGGACCCAATCGGCAATGCCGATCCGGTCCGTTGATGTCGAGGTCGGACCGACCGTCAAAAACAGCAGGGCATAAATGCCGCAGACGAACAGAATGCCGATCAGCAGCGCATCGGGCAGCGCAAAGATGTTGGCATATACAACGCCGACGGCAAAAATCGCGGCAGCAACGGTCAAGGTTTGACGCGGCACGCCGTCGAAAGATCGACGGCGGCCGGTTCCGACGAGTTTGGCCAAGGCCATTTACCCACTCCTCCGGTTGTTCTTGGAAACGGAAACTATTCGATCAGGCCCGCTTCCTGGTATGCCCGCAGGGCGCCATCGTGGTGCGGCACTGCGGTCTCCCGAGTGAGCAGCGTGGTGTCCAGGTCGGCCATTGCCGGATGGACCGAGCGTATTGAGTCGAGATTGTCGATCAGCGCCTTGGTCAGCGTGTAGGCATCTTCCTCGCTCATCTCCGCGCTGGCGATCAGAACGGCACCCAGAGCCAGGGTCTCGATGGCTTCGGGCTGGTTCTCATAGGAATCGGCGGGAATCGTGAACTCGGCGATCGAGAATTCCTCGGCGATCTGCGCCCTGACATCGGCCGGAATGCTCAGCAGTTTGATGTCGAGTGCGTTCTCGATTTCCCGGATGGAGCTGTGACCGACGAAAACACCGTTCGCGTAGAGATCGACACGACCGTTCTGGAGCAGGCCGGCCTGCTCGGACGAACCGGCCTGAACGACTGCTCCGCCCCATTGGGCGATCGCTTCGTCGTCGGCGCCCGCCGCCGCCATGATGGCAGACGCAATCTGGCCGGTGATATTGCCGGCTCTGTTTACTGTCATACGCACCGGAACCTGCGCGGCAGCAAAATCGTCCACGGAATCGACTTCATGCTCTTCGGCAAAGCTGCGCGTCGTGACGAACTGCATGGGTGCCCAGTCGTAAAGGTAGCCGATCGTGCGTAGATTTTCGATCGGCGCACTGAAGGGCTCGCCACCCTGTGCCGCGATAGCAAGCTCGGCGTCGTGGATAAGTCCGATTTCGGCCCTTCCTTCGCTGATCATTGCGGCATTGGCAAATCCGCCGCCGGTAGTCTGGTAGGTAATCGTCGAGTTTGGATCGTTTGCCTTCACGACGGCATCTAGACCCGCGCCAAGAAGCGTCCAAAGTCCTCCGGGGCTGGCGCCCGCGAGTGTGAGATTGAGCGACTGCGCAGTCGCCGGCAGCACCGGCGCCACGATAAAGGCGAGGGATAGTCCGGTCAGGGTAATTCGCGATAATGGCATCTGTTCCTCCCATTGGAAATCTGAGCTTTTGCAGAAATCTCGCTGCCGGATAGCTCCGCTCCGCGGCCGGCAGGATCAACGTTATGGTTAGTTTCCTAAGCAGTCAAGCGCGATGGTTTCAAAATCCGCCGCGGTCCGGCCGTGATGCGCCCCGGGGGGGTGTATAAGGCCAACGCAGCCAAGACTCATGGGTCTCGACACAGTCCTTGCCGGCTCCCGGAGCCGACAAGGAGAGAAGGGGGCGTCTCGCATTATTCGCCTGGAACCCATGTGCGATTGTAGGCCCCGACCTCCCGGTCGCCATTGATCGAACTCGATCAGGTCCTGGGCGGTGGCGGCCAGAGGCACCAGGCTGGACGCTGCCAGCAGCAGGCCCGTGAAGACATTCCACCGGCGCCGCGCTGTCGATTAATTGAAATTCAACATGGAACTTCCCTCCTCCGGAAGTGGTCTGTGACGATCAGATCGGCGTTCCCCCCTCGCGCCAATTTAATTAGTTTGCTTACTTAGTTATATGTGTCAAGCCACCCGTTGGCCGAATTCCGAGGCAAGGGAACTCTGGGCGATCGCCTTCATGGAGCTGTTCTGGATTGGCAGAATCGGCCTCGTCCATCTTTCGCTCCTGCGGCCTTCGCTTTTGCCTAACTTCGGCCCGGGGTTCCGCATGAACCGGGATTGTGAGGGGAAGCGGTCCGCTTCCATCGGGCTGTGCGCGAGGAAACGAGAAATGTGGCGGGAAGGGCGGTTGCGTTCCTGTCGTGGCGGGAGGAGAGCTGCCGGCTTGCAGATATGTCGTTACAAATCGCAAGGCTGCGACATGCCAGCAGACCTTTCGGCCGCGCGGGCCGAAAGGTCTTTTTGAGGCAGGGATGGGCGGCTTATTCGGCCGCGACCATTTCATTATGATTGACGAGAGTGCGCCAATCAGTCGTTTTGGGGAACACGCCCTCGCGCGACATGATCCGCGAATGCGGCAGCCGGGGCTCTTCAGTGCCGATGGCCTTGCCGCCTTCGGCGACCTTCCGCGCAGCATCGACCATCAGACGACGGAACTCGACGATGGCGAGATCGGATGCCCCGAGGATATCGTTGGTGCGATCGACGATCGGCCCCATGGAAACCCACATGACGATGTCCTGATTGGGAATGCCCAGAACGCCGGTGAAGTTGCCCTGCTTCATCAGCTCGCGATCCTGGAGGAAGTTGTTCTCCAGCGTGCGGCGCGAGCGCCATTTCTCGTCCAGATCGACTCCCTTCTCCGCATGGTTGAACTTGCGCCACTCCTCGGTGGTGGGGCATGCCGTGCCACCCCACGCGATGAAGTGGAAATGCGTGGTCTCGTCGTCGACAGGGACGATGACGCTGGCGACATTGTAGGAGCTGTTGGGCGGAATCAGCGAGTAATATGGCGCAATGAACTCGGTGATGCGCAGGTAGTCATGCGTGGCTGCATTCTTGATCGGCTTGCGGATCGCCGCGTAGTGGAACCCGTAGCTCGTCGTCTGCGTCTGCATGCGCGGCGACTTGTCCGTCGAGGGGCGATACCACGACTTGTCGTCGGCTGCGGCGCCCTCGACCCTGGCCGGCACCATATCGGAGGAGTGCAGGCTCGAGGAATGCGCGCTGTCGATCTGGCCTTCGTGAATCTGCGCCCAGTTCGCAGGAACACGAATCTTCAGGATTGCCAAAGGCGTATCCACGGTAGGAGCAAAGGCGGGCGGGTCGAATTCAGGAACATCTTCCTTGTCGCCGAACCAGGCCCAGACGAATCCGCCCCATTCCTTGACGGGATAGGCGCGGTGGCTCACCTTGTTGAGGAGGGGACTGCCTTCCGGCTCCGACGACATGGCGATGACCTTGCCGTCCACATCCATTTTCCAGCCGTGATAGAGGCAGCGCAAACCGCACTCCTCATTGCGTCCGAATACGAGCGAGGCACGCCGGTGCGGACACAGCTCATCGAGAAGTCCCACGCGGCCATTGGTGTCGCGAAAGGCGACGTACCTCTCCCCGAGTGCCTCGACCAGCAACGGGGTGCCATCCGGCTCGGCGACCTCCTCGATAAGGCAGACCGGTGTCCAGTGCTGGCGCATCAGGCGTCCCATCGGGGCGTTGTTCGATACCCGACACAAAAGATCGTTTTCTTCGGAAGTAAGCATCGTCTCCATCCCTCATTAAGTTAGGAAGCTAAGAGTTTAGTGCATCTCAATTGCGAAGTCTAGGCATTGACAGAAATTAGTTAGGTAGCTAAGTGAATGGAAAAAGCAAGCTGGATGGTTTTCCCGTGATCATAACCGACGACGATCTTATCACGATGACCGTGAGTTCGCGCCGCGAATTGACGCCGAGTATCGTGGAGTTCGTGCTCAAGCCGGAGGAGGGGGGCAGCTTGCCCGAGTACGGCCCGGGCGCCCACATAACCGTGGAAACCCCTTCGGGGGCGATGCGCCGCTATTCGCTCGTCGGCGGCGAGGCGAACACCTATACGATCGCGGTCAAACGGGAGCCGGAATCGCGCGGAGGCTCCCAATCGATGCATGATGAGGTCGCTGAAGGGAACAAGCTCCGGGTCGCTCCTCCCGAGAACGAGTTTTCTCTCGGTCCCGCGCCCGACTATCTCCTGATCGCTGGCGGCATCGGCGTTACGCCGATCTATGCAATGGCCAAGCGTCTCAAGGAGCAGGACAAGCCGTTCCGGATAATCTATGTGAGCCGCAGCCCGCAGGATGCCGCCTATCTGGCCGAAATGCGCGACGCCTTCGGCGACCGGATGATCGTCCATCACGACGAGGGCGATCTCGAGCGAATCTACGATTTCTGGGATCATTTCGAGACGCCCCAGCCGACGCATGTCTATTGCTGCGGGCCGAAGCCGCTCATGGAGGAGATCAAGGCGATTTCGGGCCATTGGCCCGAGGGACGTGTCCATTTCGAGGATTTCAAACCCGTCGACATCGTCCGCCCCGACGACGTGGCTTTCGATGTGGAATTGGCCAAGTCGGGCAAGACGGTGCACGTTCCTGCCGATCGTTCCATACTCGAGGCCGTACGCGACGCCGGTGTGCGGACCGTCAGCTCCTGCGAAAGCGGAACCTGCGGCTCATGCAAGACCCGGCTTCTTGCCGGCGATGTGGACCATCGCGACATGGTGCTCATGGATGAGGAGAAGGACAACACAATCATGATCTGCGTGTCCCGGGCAAAGAGCGGGAATCTTGTCGTTGACCTCTGATTCCCGAGCAATTTCGAATCCCGTCCGATTGGGCGTTATAGGGCTGGGGCGGGCGTTCATGCTCATGCTGCCCGCCTTCCGCTCGGATTCCCGTGTCCGCCTCGTGGCCGCCTGTGCGCCGCGGGAAGCCTCGCGGCGTGCTTTTCAGGCGGAATTCGGCGGCCGCGTCTACGAGAATGTGGAGGGACTCTGCGCCGATCCCGAGGTGGAAGCGGTGTACATCGCCACGCCGCACCAGATGCATGCCGACCACGCGGTAGCCGCCGCCGCGGCCGGCAAACATATCTTGCTCGACAAGCCCTTGGCCGTGGAAATGGCGGATGGACGGCGCATCGTCGAGGCGGCGGAGAAAGCGGGCGTCGATGTGATCGTCGGCCCCAGCCACAGCTTCGATCGCCCCGTGCAACAGGCAGGGGATCTGATTCGCAGCGGCGAGCTTGGCCGGGTTCGCATGATTCAGGCCTTCAACTACACCGATTTTCTCTATCGGCCCCGGCGGCCGGAAGAATTGCGCACGAACGAGGGCGGGGGTGTCATTTTCAGCCAGGGCGTGCACCAGATCGATGTCGTGAGGTTCCTCGCCGGAGGCGTGGGGACCCGGCTGGCGGCGATGACCGGCGCCTGGGACCCCGATCGTCCCACCGAAGGCGCATACAGCGCTTTGATGAGCTTTCAAAACGGGTGCTTCGCGACCTTCACATATTCGGGTTACGCGCATTTCGACAGCGACATCTGGATGGACGGGATCGGAGAGCTCGGGCAACGGAAATCGCCCCAGGGCTATGGCGCGGCGCGCAGGACGCTGGCGACGGTGCTCGATGCGCAGCAGGAAGCTGCGCTCAAGACGACCCGTACATACGGTGCCGGCGACGCACCCAAGCCGGCGGACCAGTATGAACATTTCGGACCGATCGTTGTGCTGTGCGATCGCGGGGACATTCGCCTGGTTCCCTCTGGATTGCACGTTTATGGCGACTTTGAACAGAAATTCGTGCCCGCGCCGACGTTCGAGACAGCGCGCACCGAAGTCATCGATGCGCTGGTCCAGACCGTCCGGCACGGACATCCGGCCGTACAGTCCGCCAGATGGGGTCTGGCGAGCCTTGAAGCTTGCCACGCCATCATCCGTTCCGCAGAGACAGGGACTTTCGTCGACCTCGTCGAGCAGGTGCCCGTATAACAATGAGGGGAGAATAAATGAGCAATCTCAATCTATCGCTTGCCATGGGTGATTACGACCGGACCCGGCCGATCTATGACGGCCGGGTGAAGATCGACGGGGTCGATCCGGTCTGCATGCTGCTTTCGCCCGAGGAGATGTTCTTCAGGGCATTCCGGCACCAGGCGTTCGACATCAGCGAGCTTTCGCTCTCTTCCTATTCGATCTCGGTCGCGCGCGGAGAGCCCCATTATGTTGCGGTTCCCATATTCCTCTCGCGTGCGTTCCGCCACACGTCCATATACATCCGCACCGACAAGGGCATTTCCACGCCGGCGGACCTTCGCGGACGCCGTATCGGAATCGCGGAATACCAGCTATCGGCCAATGTCTGGGTGCGTGGAATTCTCAAGGACGAGTACGGCCTCGGCGCCGAGGACATCGTCTGGGTCCGCGGCGGCATGAATACGGCGGGGCGTCCCGAAAAGATCAAGGTCGACCTGCCGCCGAACGTGAAGGTCGAGGAAGCCCCTCAGGGCGCCACGCTGAACGCCATGCTTGCCGCTGGCGAGATAGACGGGTTCATAGGGCCGCGCGCGCCTCTGTGCTACGACGAGGAACACCCGCATGTGGGGCGCCTGTTCACCGACTCGATCGGCGCGGCCGAGGACTATTTCAGGCGCACCGCCATCTTCCCCATCATGCACGTTCTGGGTGTGCGGCGCCGTCTGGCAGACGAGCATCCGTGGCTGCCGGGAGCACTGCTGAAGGCTTTCACCCGCTCGAAGGCGATGTCGGATGCTGCGCTGGCGGATACTTCTGCAACGAAGGTCACCATGCCGTTCGTCGAAGACAATCTTCGTCGCGCTCGCAACCTGATGGGCAACGATATATGGTCCTACGGCGTCGATCAGAACAGAAAGGTCCTCGAGACGTTTCTCGGCTATCACTATGAGCAGGGGCTCTCTCCCCGAAAGGTCGATGTGAACGAGCTCTTTCACCCTGCGACCCTAGAAAGCTTCAGTCTCTGAACCATGACGAAATTTGTGCCAGGCGACATAGTCGAAGTCGAAACACCGCGTGGACATGCCTATGTCCAGGTTACCCACAATCATCCCTCCTACCCCGAGGTGGTGCGGGCTCTTGCCGGACCATACGAACAGGGCGCGGATGCGGCCACCCTTGCCAGGCTCGATACGCGCTTTATCGCCATGATCCCCTTGGCCGCAGCCGTCGACATGGGATCCGTTTCTGCGCGCCTGATGGGCAACGCTCCCGTACCGGACGCGCTGAAGGCTTTCCCCAAGTTCAAGATGTCGATACTCGACAAACATGAGGGCAAGCGGGAGAACGTGGCCTATTGGTGGTTCTGGGATGGCGATACGCTCAGCTACGACGTCGATCCTGGGCCTGAAATCGAGGATATACCCCCGCGTGAGGTCATGTCGATCGAGGAATTTGTGAGGACAATCAGTCCGCCGTAAGCTTCGGGAGCGGTGGAGGCCAAGAGTGGGATGTTAACCCAGATGGACGTCTTCGTCGAGGTGCTTCAAAATATTATTTTGAATTGATTTCAAATATTGAAGCAAGAGACCACGTTCATTGATGGAGAAACCTTCAACAGATGCATCTACGACCTCCTTCGCAAGTGGCATAAGGATATTTTCCAACTCGCGTCCGCGACCGGTCAAAAAGACATTTATTTTTCGTCGGTCCTCGTCGTTTCGCTTTCTCTGAACTAATCCAGAAGCTTCCATCGTTCTGATTGCGCTCAATGTCGTCGGCTCCATAGTGCCGACCAAAAGGGACAATTCTCGCTGAGTTTGCCCGTCCTTGTGCCACAAGGCGCGTAGAAAATACCACATGCCGGGTGTTACCCCATACGGCGCAATCTTCTGGTGGAGGAGCCGCTGTATAAGCCGATGAGTAAGGCGAGCTTGGTAGCCGACACTTTGCTCGAAAGGCAATTTGATGTTTTGAGGTGCTTTGCCAGCCACAGCGTTCTGGTCTTTCTGCTCATCAGTCGAGCCTTTGTCCCTCGGAGTTCCACTCTGAAAAGTGGTTGGAGTGGCTCGGCTTCCGCATTCATGAGCTATATTCGAGCCCACAACGCGTAATCTAGCTTTTGATTCGTTGCTCCAGTTCGAGTGACGTTAATAAATATCTCTTACTGGTAGGTTATCGCCCTAGGCATAGAGTGTGACGTTGCCCCACGGACCTAATCCAGTTTGAAATAGACTCTGGCCCATCGAAAAGGACCAGAGATGAAGCGCAACAGGTTTAGCGAAGAACAGATTATCGGTAACCGGCCGGGTTGGACACTCGCGGCTCGGCTGGCTCACCCCAACCGAATACGCAACCACCTTTACCCCACGACGGGACCTGGCGCTGCGCTCAATGGCCAGCTCCACGCCAGCCCCCGTCTTCCACCAGGTTCAGCAGGGCCAAAACAACCCCCGGAGTCTACGTCACGCTGGATAAAAGATGGGGGCAACGTCATCTGGAACGCACCCTACAATGGTCCTCATCCCAATTTGACGAATAGCTTTTGTGATACAAAATGCGGAATATTGTGTTACACGTAGGTTGTGGAAAACGTATCATACTGTTTATTTTCCAAGCTTACGACGAGGGTTCGATTCCCTTCACCCGCTCCAATCACCCCAGACTCCTTGTCACTGACCGTAGCCCGCTGTAGCGTATATCCTGAAAACATGGGGGTTTCAGCCAGAGATGGCGGACTGGTCGTCGCAGGCGGTAACCCTCAATAACAGCAGTTTGACGGTATAGGTGTCGGTATCGTTGGTTATGCGGTTTTCTCGATACCGTCACGGAGGGTATGGTGCCACTATCGGATCTTGCAGTGCGTAAAGCCAAGCCAAGTGCAAAGCCTTACAAGCTGGCGGATGCAAACGGTCTTTATCTTTACGTATCGAAAGCAGGTGCAAGGCGTTGGCGGTATGACTACCGACACGATGGTAAGCGCAAGACGCTTTCCATTGGGGCCTACCCGTACGTCGGTCTTGCTGATGCTCGCGCGAAGCTGGAAGACGCGCGAAAGCTGCTTGCGGACGGCGTTGATCCCGCAACCCACAAACGAAAGGTCCATCAGAAGCGGGAGCTGGAGCAGCGCAATACCTTTGCTGTGCTCGCCGACGAATATATTGCGCGACTGGAGGACAAGGGCCGCGCACCGGCAACGCTTGAGAAGAACCGCTGGATGAAGAGTCTGGTGCCATCGCAGGTCCAGAACATGCCGATAAGCGATATTACCTCGGGTGACGTCCTTGAGGTTCTGCAGACGATCGAGGCGAGCGGACGCCGCGAGACCGCCCATAGCGTGAGAACATTCATTGGCTCGGTCTTTCGGCACGCCATTTCGACGCTCCGGGTAGAATACGACCCGACCTACGCACTGCGGAGCAGCTTGCTGCCGCCCAAGGTGACCCCGCGTGCGGCGATTACCGATCCGGGAAAGATTGGTGCCTTGATGGCTGCCATCGACGATTATGATGGGTGGGTCACAGTGGCCGCAGCACTAAGGTTCAATGCGCTCACCTTTGCCCGCCCCGGTGAAGTGCGCCTCGCGACCTGGGATGAGATCGATCTGGAGGACGCCGTATGGCGCATTCCTGCAGAGCGGATGAAGATGCGGCGACCCCATGATGTGCCACTATCCAATCAGGCAGCAGTGCTTCTCAATGGAGTCCGGCGAGTCAGTGGGCGTGGCAAGCTCATATTTCCCTCCATCCGTTCGGCGCACCGACCTCTTTCCGAGAATGCGATGAACTCGGCATTGCGGCGTATGGGTTTTACCAAGGACGAAATGACCGCGCATGGGTTTCGTGCCATGGCCAGCACTGTACTCAATGAAAAGGGCTACCGCGTCGACGTGATCGAAAGTCAGCTGGCGCACATCGAGCCCAACAAGGTGCGCCGAGCCTATAACCGTGCCCTCTACTGGGATGAACGTCGGCATATGATGCAGGATTGGGCGGATCTCCTTGACAAGCTGCGGGACCGATAGGGCGACAGGGAGTGCAGAAGTGGGTTCTTATAGAAGCCGCGGCTGTCGCCGGAGTAGCAGCTTCGCGCCCCATTGCGGCCATTCAGGTGTACGAGCAAGGCCACCAAAAGCGGTCATGCTTCTTCATGTCATCTAACGGTTTTGAACGATTGATTACCGCGCGGCAGGTTCGGCAAGAGCTCACGTGAAAGACTACGATTCGATGGGACGCGGTGGAGCCTTCCATTCACTGGCCAACCTCCTCCATAGCCCTTGACCCCCTCTGCACCGGCTGCGCTATGTACAGAGAAGTGAGCGCCAACAGCGAGCAATAAAAAGATATCCGTATGGAGCTAGCCGCAATTACGATCAGCCACGGCGTTCGCCGAAGAGACGGTAGCTCACCGAACGCGGCTTACTGGCGTCTGCCTCGGTTGCCGGGATAAAGGACGAGATACCGCCAGAGAGTTCGGCGGGAAGAATCATCACGCGGACAAAAGCGCTGGCGCTGTCGTGGATGTTCTTGCCGATGACCCAGTCCTTGCCGGTTTCGAACCAGGCGTGGCCGGGGTCGATACGCTCGCTGTCTTCCCCGATATAGGCATGCAGGCGGCCCTTGACGAGGCGACGGACGCCGGGGCCGCGATGGCCATGCAGTGGTGTCTGGGCACCCGGATTGGACTCCACCCGGTCGGCGCGGAGAATTCGGTCGCCCGAATAGTAGTGTGGAAGTCTGCGAGAAATGACGAGGCTGATCCCCTCGCCTTCCAGTACGGGCTGCGTAATCGGAGCGAATTCATAGAGCCAGGCGACACCAGAGCCCGAAAGGGTGAAGGGTGCCTCGACGAAGTGTCCGTTGTCGGCCTCGACAACAGTACCGTCGATATTTGCAACGCCCGAGGCGACATAGACAAATGCAACGCCGGTCACACCAATGGTGGTTGGCTTATCCGATGCAGTCAGGTCGTAAACGCTGAGGCGATACTGGTTCAGTTCGAGCTGGGTCATTCTATTGATCCTTGAAAAATGAAGAAAAACTAACGGCGCGGCTGGGCCAGCCGCAGCATGGCGCCGCCAATAGGACTTTCTGGCTGCATGAAGGGCAGCAGAATATTGAAATGGTTGTAATTGGGCAGAACGTGCACTTCCGGCTGATTGCCGTGACGATGCAGGTGATGCGAATAGCGGAAGCTTTGGTCTATCCACTGCCAGGGCTCATCACCCCCAACCATCACGGCCGCGGGACAGTGAACGAGCGGCTCGCGCGTTTCCACATTGCGGTTGGCAATGATCTCTGGAGTCAGGTTGAGCTGGGCGTTGACGGTGGTCAGCGCGGCCGGTGCCGCATCATAGATTCCGCTGACCATGACAGCGCCCACAAAGCATGATGGATCAATGCCACGGGCCGCCCAATCTGTCGCCAGAACCTCTGCCACCAGATGCGCGCCGGCAGAGTGGCCGGACAGGCTGATGGCCGTCGGATCACCGCCATACTGGGCAATGTTCCGGCAAACCCACTCGACACCGGCAAGCGCAGAATCTGTGACCTCATCGAGAGTTGAGTCGGGGCACAGCTCGTAATTTATGACCACGGCTGTGATGCCATGCCGCACCAACATTCCTGCGATAAAGGCATAATTGACCTTGTCCTGCGCGCGCCAATAGCCACCATGGAGATAAATTTGGACGGGGCGCGCGCCCTCGCCCTGACCCGGGTAGATATCGAGCGTGCGCAACTTGTGGTCGCCATAGGCGATGTCGGCGTGCCGTGTCAGCTCCTTGAGCGCTTGCTCATTCGCCGGCTCCCGAAGGGCGCGATACTCGTTGAAATTGGGGCAGGCATTCTGTGGATTGTACTGGCGCTCGTGCTCTTCGGGCGAAAGGCCTTCCCAGATTTTTGCGGCGTTGGTCATAACAGTCCTGTGGTGGTCGACGCGAATTGGTCGGCACAATAGCGCCCAATCAACTGCATTTTAAAGAGGCCTCTTGCGCATCTGGTGAAAAATGGTTCAGATATGATCCGGAATTGATCACATTTGGCCGCGAGGGTTTGCCTTGAAGATAACCGCCATCCAGTTCGTCGCTTTGAGTGCACCTCTGGGAGCCGCCAAGCCGTACGGAATGTCGAAGTCACTGGCGACCGGACGCGCGTCGACGGTGGTCAAGCTGACACTGGAAGATGGCACGATCGGCCATGGCGAAGCCTGGGGGCAGCCCGCTTTCAACCGCGGCTATGAGGCATTCCTCGCCAACTACCTCGTTGGCCTCGACGTCTTCGATATCGAACACGCCTATACCCGTATCCTCGCGCGCCACTATCACTTCGGTGTCCAGGGTCCGATGATGGCCTGCATCAGTGGCATCGACATGGCCGCCAAGGACGCCATCGGCAAAGTTCTGGGACTGCCCGTCTGCAAGCTGCTCGGCGGCCAGCGCCTCGATAGCGTTCCCATTTATGCTTCAGGCGGCTATCTCACCGAAACCCCGTGCGAAGACTACCGCGACCAGATCGATCTTCTGGCCGAGGGCAACTACCCCGCCGTCAAGATCAAGATCGGCCTCAGCCCCGAAAGCGACGAAGAACGCGTTGCCATTGCCCGCGAAGTGCTGGGCAACGATGTCGAGCTGCTGGTCGATATCAATTCCAACTACACCTACGACGTCGCCATGGAGAGCATGGAGCGTCTGGCGCCCTATCGCATCGGCTGGATGGAAGAGCCGCTCAATCCGGCAGACTTCCAGGGCTACGGGCGTCTCCACAAGCGCGCGCGCATGCCGATCGCTACGGGCGAGGCGCTCTACACGGTCTTCGACTTCAAAAATCTCGTCGATGTCGGCGGGGTCGACGTGCTGCAGCCAGATCTCAGCCTTTGCGGCGGTTTCTGGCAGGGGCGCAAGATTGCCGAATTGGCCTATGCCAACCATTTGCGCCTTTCGCCCCACGTCTGGGGCGGCGCGATTGGTCTGGCGGCCGGCATCCACTTCATCGCGTCCATGTCGACCTTCCCGCATTCCGACAACATCCCCAAGCCGACGCTTCTTGAATATGACCTCGGCGCTAATCCGCTTCGTACTGAGCTGCTGAAGGAACCAATTGTGGTCAAGGATGGCCGCATTGCTGTTCCGCAGGGCCCCGGCCTTGGCATTGAAGTCGATGAGGAGGCGCTGCTCCGATATGCTGCAGCCTGATACAATCGCACCATCCGCCAAGCCCGTTCTGAGCGTAACGGACCTCAAGACCCACTTCTTCACCGATACCGGTGTCATCAGGGCTGTCAACGGCGTGACACTAAGCGTGAACGAGGGTGAAACTCTTGCCATCGTGGGCGAGTCCGGCTCAGGCAAGTCGGTGACTGGCTTGACCGTCATGCGCCTTCTCGGGCGCACGACGGCAAAGGTGGTTGGCGGCTCCATCCATTTCCGCGATCGCAACGATCAGGACACAGACCTCCTCGCACTCAGCGAAAAGGCCATGAGCCGTATTCGCGGTCACGACATTGCAATGATCTTTCAGGATCCGATGTCGAGCCTCAATCCGGTCTTTACGGTCGGTGATCAGGTTGCCGAGCCGCTGCGGGTCCACAAGGGACTGGGCACGCGCGAGGCCCGACTTCAGGCGATCGAATTGCTCCGCCAGGTCGGCATTTCCGGGCCGGAAAAGCGTATCGACGCCTATCCGCACGAATTGTCCGGCGGCATGCGCCAGCGCATCATGATTGCGGTGGCCCTGGCCTGCGACCCGCGCCTGCTCATCGCCGACGAGCCCACCACGGCGCTCGACGTCACCATTCAGGCCCAGATCATCGATCTCTTGCGCAAGCTGCAGCAAGAGCGTCGCATGGCGATGATTTTCGTCACGCACGATCTCAAGCTCGTCAAGCAGATCGCGGACCGCGTGGCCGTCATGTATGCGAGCCAGGTAGTTGAGGAAGGCCCGGTTGACGAGGTCCTTTCCAATCCGCGCCATCCCTATACGCGCGCCCTGCTCGATTGCATTCCCTCACGCCGCGATGGCGATGGCAATCGCCGCTCGCTCAAGCCCATTCCTGGCACCATGCCCAACCCTCTGTCGCCGCCCGCCGGTTGCCGCTTCCATGCCCGCTGCGCCCACGCCCAGCCGAACTGCGCTGCAGTCGAACCTGAACTGGCAGTCGTCGAGGGCAAGCACGTGACCCGCTGTATCCGCTGGCAGGAGATTGCACTTTGATCCCCGCACAAGATTCCAGCGCACCGGCTGACGACAAGCAGCCACTCGTCTCTGTCAAAGGCCTGAGCAAGCACTTCCCCGTTCGCGGTAGCGGCTGGGGCAAGCCAGCGCAGGCCGTTCGCGCGGTGCAGGATGTCGATCTCACCGTCGCCCCGGGCGAAGTGCTCGGCGTCGTGGGCGAGTCCGGTTCCGGCAAATCCACTGTCGGCCGTTTGATGCTGCGACTGGTCGAGCCAACGGCTGGCAAGGTCATCTTCGACGGGCAGGATCTGGGCGAGCTCAACCCTGCGGAGCTGCGCAAATTCCGCCGCCATATGCAGATGATCTTCCAGGATCCATTTGCTAGCCTCAATTCCCGCATGACAGTGGGCGATGCGCTTATGGAGCCGCTGAAGCTCCATCGTCAGCTCAGTGGCCGTGAGGCAGAGGAACAGGCGATTGCCCTGCTCGAAAAGGTTGGGCTCTCGGCAGACCATGCCAAGCGCTATCCGCGTGCCTTCTCGGGTGGTCAGCGCCAGCGCATCGCCATTGCGCGCGCTCTCGCCCCCTCCCCGCGCTTCATCGTTGCGGACGAACCGGTTTCTGCGCTCGACGTGTCGATCCAGGCCGAAGTGCTCAACCTGATGCAAAATCTGCAGCAGGAGCTTGGTTTGGCGCTGCTGTTTATCAGCCACGACTTGTCGGTGGTTGAGGTCATTACAGACCGGGTGATGGTGCTCTATCTCGGCCGGGTGATGGAAGTTGCCCGTACTGAAGACCTCTATGACAACCCGGCGCACCCCTATACCGCCGCGCTGTTGCAGGCTGCCCCCGGCTATACGGGCGAAAGCCGCCAGATCCTTGGCGGAGAAATTCCGAGCCCGATTGCGCCGCCCTCAGGCTGCGTGTTCCGCACGCGGTGTCCATTCGCCACCGCTGAATGTGCCCAGACTGTCCCGACCCTGCGCGAAGTAAGCCCGGGTCACTACAAGGCTTGTATTCGTGATGACATCACACTCTGAAGCGCTCCGCGTGCTGGTTATCGGCGGGCGCGGTTTCGTCGGTTCGCACATCGTCCGTGCCTTGGTTGCGCGCAATATTCCTGCGCATGTCTTCGGGCCACAGATGACGAACGATCTCCTGGCCGACATTGGCGGCAGCTTTGGCGATACCATTGGCTCTGTCGAAGATCGCGCGGCAATCGTTGAAGCCATCAAGGCAAGCGGTGCTACGGCAATCGTCACCACGGCCGCCTTTGGTGAAGGTGGCAAGGGTCTGATGCAGGGCGGTGAGGCCGATGCCGATCGCGCCATGGCCATCAATGTCGATGGGCTGCGTCATGTGCTCGAAGCCGCGCAGTCAACCGGTGTCCGCCGCGTCATCACCACGGGATCGAGTGTCGTCTTCGGCCCGGCCCACACCTATGAAGCCAAGCGCGTCAACGAGGATGCCATCAAGCGCCCTCGGACCATCTATGGCCTGACCAAGGTGCTCTCCGAAGACCTCATTCAATACTATCGCGACCGGCATGGTATGGATGCCAGCTCCATCCGCCTGCCCATCGTGCTTGGTCCTGGCCTCTGGTACCAGGGCGCTGCCAGCGCCATTTCCGGTGTCATTTCCAACGCTGCATCTGGCGTACGACATCAGGTGAAATTCCACGACATGCGGATCGACCTGATGCATGTCAGCGACGTGGCACGCGCCATTGTCGAGGCGCTGGGCACCAACGAGCCGCTGGACGCGATCTATCACATCAATGGCTTCACCGCCCGCCTCAGCGAAATCGCGGCCGCAGCCGCCAAGCTTGTACCCGGCTATGTGGTCGATCAGGAAGTCGTGCCCCCGGCCAACACCTTCCCACTGATGGATGATGCGCGGTTCCGCCAGCGGTTCGCCTTCACCCCCAAATACGACCTCGATGGACTGCTGCAGTCCCAAATTGGTGGAGCCAAATCATGAGCATCGACGCACGCCTCAAGGAATTGGGGATCGAGCTGCCCGACGCTGCCTCGCCCTCCTTCAACTACGTACCGGTGATCCTGCACCGTGGCATCGCCTATGTCAGTGGCCAGATGCCCAAGGTAGACGGCGAAGTGCGCGTTTTCGGCAAGGTTGGCGCAGAGGTCGATCTGGAGACCGCTCGGGGCGAAGCCCGCATCTGCATCCTTCAGGGGCTCGCCTGCCTGCGTCAGGCACTGGGGTCGCTCGATCGCATCGAACAGATCATCAAGGTCAATGGCTTCGTGGCCTCTGCGCCGGGCTTCAACGCCCAGCCCAAGGTGCTCGATGCCGCATCGGACCTATTGGCAGAAATCTTCGGCGAGGCCGGACGGCACGCGAGGGCAGCAATCGGCGCAGCCGAACTTCCCCGCAATGCCGCGGTCGAGATCGAAATGACAGTCGCATATCGCGACTGACTAAAGCGCCGGCAAGGCGTGCACGCATGTAGTCGCGACCATCTGGCCGCGATTGCCAGGGAACATTAATCCGCAAGGGGAGTAACAATGAATTTCATGAATGCAAACAGCATTCGGCGCATAGGCAAAAAGCTGCTCGGCGCTACAATGCTCAGCCTGCTGGCGCTTTCGCCAAGCATGGCAAATGATGCAAGCCTTTATGGCCCGGCTGCGGAAAACCCCGTTATGGGTGGCCGGCTCAATATGGGCCTCCTGCTCGAGCCACCTGGCTTTGACCCGTTCCACCAGGCCGCTGACGCACGCATTCGTTTGTCCGTTCTGGTTTACCAGGGCCTGTTCTATGAAGGTGCGAATGGTCAGGCCATTCCGCTTCTGGCTGAAGGCTATGAAATTTCCGAGGACGGTCTGGTCTACACGATCAAGATTCGTAAGGGTGTGAAGTTCCACAACGGCGGCGACATGACCGCCGAGGACGTGGCCTATAGCTACAACTACATCCGCAACCCGGATAACGGCTCCCCCGGCGCCGGCGACTTCTCCATGGTGAGCAATGTGGAAGTCGTGGACGACTATACCGTCCGCTTTACCCTCACCAATAAGAACTCCTCGCTGCCGATGACCCTCGGCAACAAGTATGGTGCTGTGGTTCCGAAGGGCTACTTCGACGACGAGAACTCCAAGAACCGCATCAACTCGGAAAGCGTTGGTACCGGCCCGTTCAAGCTGGTCGAATTCGTTCCCAACTCCCACGTCGCCCTCGAGCGTAATGAAGAGTATTGGGAAGCTGGCGTCCCCTATCTCGATGCCATCGACTTCTCGATTCTGCCCAACAGCGCATCCATGCTGGTTGCTCTCCAGAACAAGCGCGTCGACCTCGTTCCGTTGAGCCGTCCTCAGGACGTCCAACAGGTGTCGACCGTTCCTGGCCTGACCATCGAGCGTTGGCCATCGCTGGCACAGACCGCCATCGACCTTGGTTCCGAGCTTGAGCAGCTCAGCGACGTTCGCGTCCGTCAGGCCATCTCCCTGGCCGTGGACAAGAACGAAATCCTGCAGGCTTCCGTTGGTGAATACGGCACGGTCCTGGGCACCATGGTGTCCGGCATGCAGGAAAGCTGGGGTCTCCCGCTCGACGAAGTTCCGATGCAGGGCCCAGACATCGAGAAAGCCAAGGCACTGCTGGCTGAAGCCGGCTATCCCGATGGCTTCAAGATGACCCTGACCACCATCAATGGCTTTGACTGGATGGATCCGGCCTCGGTCACCCTTCAGGAGCAGCTCGCACAGATCGGCATCACGCTCGACATTCAGCGCGTTGACCTTGGCGTGTGGGTGAACAACTTCCGCTCCAGCCAGATGGGCTTCACCTTCAACGACTGGGCTGCCCAGCCTGACCCGAACCTGCTGTTCTACCGGCACTTCCACAAGAAGCCCGATGGCGCAGACTTCCGTAACTGGAACAATGACGAAGCCAGTGCCCTTCTGGATGAAGGTCGTGCAGAATCCGACACTGCAAAGCGTCGCGATATCTACAACCGCTTCCAGGTCGTGCTTGCCGAAACCGTCCCCACGATCATGCTCTATTCGCCTGATCACGTGACGGTCCGCAGCGACAAGGTTCAGAACTTCACCCAGCATCCGACCGGTTGGTACTTCGGTCTGGCTCGGACCTATCTGTCCGAGTGATGTCAAAAGCAGGAGGCGCACCGCGCCTCCTGCACCCTAGCTGCGTACGGGATCGATCATGGGCACTTACTTAATCAAGCGGCTGTTCGCCTCACTTCTCACGGCCGTTCTGGCGTCCATCCTGGTCTTTCTTTTGGTCCGCATGGTGCCCGGCGACGTCGTGGCCCAGATGATGGGACAGGCTGGTGGCGAGAATGCTGCTGGCGCGCTGCGTGAGTTCTTCGGCCTCGATCAGCCGATCTACATGCAGTATCTGGGCTGGATCGGGAATGTCCTTCAGGGCAATCTTGGCAATAGCTGGACCCGTGGCCTGCCGGTGACGGACATGATTGGCCCGGCCTTCATGGTCACCCTCGAAATCGCAATTCTCACGCTCGCCGTCGCGACCCTTGTCGGCGTTCCGCTCGGCATCATCGCCGGCATCTACGAAAATCGTCCGCTGGATACTGCGATCCAGACCTTCAATATTCTCGGCCTCTCCGCGCCCGTTTTCTGGGTTGGCCTCATGCTGCTGGTGGGTGTCTCCACAATCTTTGGCTGGTCGCCTCCGCTGCGTTTTGTGCCGATCACCCGCTCGGTCAGCGATAACCTGACCATTCTCATGCTGCCCATTGCCAGCCTTGGCCTGCTGCAGGCTGCTGCATATAGCCAGTTCGTGCGCCAGAACGTCGTCTCGGCCATGAACCAGGAATATGTGCGCACCGCCATCGCCAAGGGCGTGCCGACGCGTGTCGTCTTCTTCAAGCACATCCTGCGCAACGTGCTGATCCCCATCATCACTTTCATGGGCCTGATCCTGATCCAGATTCTGGGTGGCACGGTGATCATTGAATCGCTGTTCGCGCTGCCTGGCCTTGGGCGCTTGCTGCTCACCGCGATCGAGACCCGCGATTACCCCGTGCTTCAGGGCGCGCTACTGATCGTCGTGGTTGCCGCCATGGTCGTCAATCTCGTCATCGATCTGACCTACCGGCTGATCGACCCGCGCGTGCGCGTCGCCTGACTTCGGAGAATTCCATGGCACATTCCAGCTCATCCACCGAGTCATCGCCCGCTCCCGCTCAGCTCAACGCCTGGGGCAAGCTGATGCGCACAGCGCGTCGCGAACCGGGCCTGGTCTTTGGCGTCGCGCTTCTGGCCTTCCTGCTTTTGATGGCCCTCTTCCCCTGGCTCTTTACGCCGCATTCGCCCATTGGCGTCTATATCGATCGGGCCATGCAGCCGCCGTCATGGGACCACTGGTTTGGTACCGATGACGTCGGCCGCGATGTGCTCGCACGCGTCATCTATGGCACCCGTGTCACCCTTGCCATCTGCGCCGGTTCGCTGCTGATTTCCGCCATTGTGGGTGGCGCCCAGGGTCTGGTCTCAGGCTTCTTCGGTGGCTGGGTCGATCAGGTGCTCGGTCGCGCCGTCGACGTGCTGCTGAGCTTCCCGCCGATCATTCTGGGCGTCATCATCACTGGCGTTCTTGGCCCGGAAATCACCAACCTCGTTCTGGCTCTTTCCATCGTCTACATGCCGGTCTTCTTCCGCATTGCGCGTGCCGGAGCGATGAGCGAGGCAGGCAAGACCTATGTGGAGGCGGCGCGCAGCATTGGCGTGCACGACAATCTCGTGCTCGTCCGGCACGTCACGCGCAATGTGCTGCCGCTCATTCTCACCCAATATATGATCCTGTTCCCGCTGATCCTGCAGATTCAGGCCGCTCTGGGCTTCCTCGGCCTTGGCGTGCAGCCGCCCACGCCCGACTGGGGCGCCATCATGGAACAGGGCAAGGATTACATCCTCTATGCGCCGTGGATTTCCGTCTATCCGGGTCTGGCCGTGCTGCTTGCAGCGCTCGCCCTGATGCTGGTTGGGCGCGCCGTGCAGAAGCGGATGGATCAGCGATGAGCCAGGGGTTGGCGACTGTCGGGATGGCTTCGGCCATCCCGACACTATCAGTTGCTGCTGACGTTGGACAGGGTGCGCAGCAGATAGTCGCGAATGGCTTCGCGCGCCTTATCGGCATCCCCTGCGCGCAGCGCATCGATGATGATCTTGTTGTCCCGGTAGGCAGCTTCGCGCACGACCAGAACGGGCGACAGTTGCTGGCCCGGACGGCCCCAGCCGGCACGACGGCGGGACGCAATGATCTGCTCGAAAATAGAAATGATGAAGCGGTTGCGCGAAGCACGGGCAATTGCCATATGCACGGCGTATTTGGCTTCCTTGAACTGGTCCCAGCTTTCGGCATGGCGAACCTGCTCAAGCGCCTCTTCCATCTCCGCAATCAGTTCAGGCGTGATGCGCTCAACCACCAGATCGGGCAGGTTGGGTTCAAACAGCAGCCGCGCTTCGAGCAATTCTGCAAGGGTGAATTCGTCCTGCGCCAGGGTGCTGCGTACGAATGTGCCACGACCAACGTGGCGGATGATCAACCCCTCATCCTCAAGCAGATTGAGCGTCTTGCGAACACTATTGCGCGCGGCATCGAAATGCTCGGCCAGCGCGCGTTCGGTCGGCAATCTGCTTCCGGCAGCATAGGCGCCGTCCATGATCCCCGTTTTCAGCTCCTGGTAGATCAGCTGCGAATCCAGTTCGGACTTTGCGCGAGCACTTGGAGCAACGCTGGACGCCGAGGTGGTCTCGATAGTCATGTTTACCGACCATTGGGTTGAGAGTGGGGCCACTTTGGTTTGAGGCGGCTGCGCTGCCCAAACCTATACCAGAATAGACGAAATTTCAAAGACACTATCCCCACCCCGGAACAGGGAAATACTGAATTGGCTCAACCAGGTCGGAATTGGTTCAAAATGGGTGGGACACGAAAAATAGATGGGATGGGCAGCGGTTTAAGCGAATGCCTTACCCCCAAGGACGCAAGAAGGAGAATGAAATGACAGACGATAAAAACAGCAATTCCCGTCGCGGTGGGGATTTGCTTGTCGCCAGTCTATTGGCCCAAAAGGTGGACCGTGCCTTCTGCGTTCCCGGCGAGAGCTATCTGCCGGTTCTCGATGCCCTCCACGACGTCAGCGACCAGATCAAGCTTGTGGTCTGCCGTCACGAAAGCGGCGCGGCCAACATGGCAGAAGCCTATGGCAAGCTGACCGGACGCCCGGGCGTGTGCTTCGTCACCCGCGGTCCAGGCGCCACCAATGCGTCCACCGGCATTCACACTGCCTTTCAGGACTCCACGCCGATGGTGATGTTTGTTGGCCAGGTCAACAGCAGCATGAAGCATCGCGAGGGCTTCCAGGAAGTCGACTTTGCCGCCATGTTCACGCCTCTGGCGAAGTGGGCTGCAGAGATCACCGATCCTGCGCGCATCCCTGAATATGTGCACCGCGCCTTCCAGACGGCCATGGCCGGTCGCCCCGGCCCTGTTGTTCTGTCTCTGCCCGAAGACGTGCTGAGTGATCTGGTGTCTGGCGACATCGACACGGGCCTCTGCGCAGAGCCGGTCAACGCTGCCCCCACACCGGCGCAATTCGAGCAGATTGCCGCTCTCGTTGAAGCCTCCGAGCGCCCCCTGCTCATCGTTGGCGGTGGAGACTGGAGGGCTGGACTGGGCGAACAGGTCGCGAGCTTTGCAGAGCGCTTCGGCGTGCCGATTGCAGCATCGCTCCGCTGCCAGGACTATGTCTCCAACGATCACCCCAACTACGTCGGTCACCTGACCATCGGGGCCGAGCCAAAGCTCGTTGATCGCGTCTGCAAGGCCGATCTTCTGATCGTGATGGGCGCGCGCCTGGGCGAAATGACGACGGCTGGCTACACCATTGTCGATCCCACAAAGCGCGGCGCGACAATGGTCCATATTTATCCCGATCCGGAAGAGCTGGGACGCGTCTATCAGGCCAACCTGCCGATCAATGCAGGTGCCGTGGCGACGGCAGCGGGTCTGGCTCAATTGACACCAAAGTCCGACATTGCAAAGCGCAGCAACTGGGTTGCCGAAGCGCGCGCCGATTACCTTGCGTCCCTCACCGTGGCGCAGCGCGACACAAGCGTGGATCTGGCACAGGTCGTGACCGACGTGCGTGAGGCCGTTCCTGTCAATGCCATTGTCTGCTCGGGCGCAGGCAATTACACCGCCTGGGCGCATCGCTTCTGGAAGTTCGACAGGTTCCGCACCCAGCTCGCACCGACTTCCGGCGCCATGGGTTATGGCGTACCTGCCGCAATCGCGGCCAGCCTCGTCTATCCCGACCGCACGGTTGTGTGCTTTGCGGGCGATGGCTGTTTCCAGATGAGCACCCAGGAACTGGCCACAGCAGCCCAGTATGGCGCCAAGGTTCTCTTCATCGTCGTCAATAACGGCATGCTTGGCACAATCCGCATGCATCAGGAGCGCGAATTCCCCGAACGTGTTTACGCAACCGATCTGGTCAATCCAGACTTCGTTGCTCTGGCCAAAGCCTATGGCCTCTCTGCAGAGCGGGTCGTGGCCACGGCAGACTTCAAGCCCGCCTTGCAGCGCGCTCTGGCCGCCTCCGGCAGTGCCCTCATTGAAGTGGTGACCGAAAAGAACGCAATCTCTCACCGCACCACCATCACCGCGATGCGCCAAAAGGCACGGGCGACACAGGCATGAAGACCAATACGGTAAAGGCCCTCTGGGCCAAGGGCGAGAAGGCCATCAATGGCTGGCTCTCCATCGGTAACAGCTTCTCGGCAGAGGCCATGGCCGCTCAGGGCTTTGACTGTCTCACAGTCGACCTGCAGCACGGCGTGATCGACTATGCGACGGCCGTTCACATGTTTCAGGCCATGGGGGCCAGTGGCGTCATGCCGATGGCGCGGATCCCCTATCTGTCGCCCAGTGAAGTCACGCGGGTTCTCGACGCGGGAGCAATGGGCCTCATTTGCCCGATGATCAACACACGCGCCGATGCCGAAGCTCTGGTCTCGTATTCGCGCTATGCACCCAACGGAACTCGCAGTTTCGGGCCGACACGCGCCACGATTTCGGCTGGTCCCGGCTATGACGCCAATGCGGAAGACGAGTTGATCTGTCTGGCAATGGTCGAGACCGCCGAGGCCATGAACAACCTCGATGACATCTGCGCAACGCCGGGCCTGGACGGGGTTTATGTCGGTCCGTCGGACCTTACCCTTGCTCTCACCGGTCGGCGCTATCGCGTCGGCTTTGACCGTGAAGAGCCCGAGATCATCGAGGCCATCCGGAACATCCTCTCCGCCGCCCGAAGGCACGGCATCAAGGCAGGCCTCCACACCGGCTCTGCCGCGTATGCCGCCCGGGCAATTGAATGGGGCTTTGATCTGGTAACGGCAGCTACCGACGTGCGGCTACTGGCAGAGAGTGCAAAGCTTACTGTGCAAGCGTTACGCGCTGCACAGAAAAAACCTAGTGCGTAGACAGGCCGCCTTCTCTATCCCTGACCTGAGAATTGCTCTGCCGAAATGCACGCGCCACAATCCGCAACAAGCAAACCGGGCCGCAGCGCCTTCATGGGTGCGATCCCCTCAGTCATCTCTTCGGTCGACACCAAACGACTCGCAGGGCTGACAAGCAACGCAGTGATGTCAGACCTTCGAGATTGTGAGAAGGAAGCCCTTTCGCATGTCGCAAGTCCGTTGCCGAACGTTTCCGCGCGCGATGATTGCCCGTCCAGCGGTACGAGTTTCAACAACCGTTGCACTTCCTACTGCCCTGAAGCTGACGGTCCGCTATCGGCCCCAATTCTGCCAGACTGCGATGCGCCGCCATGACGGCCGTTCGGGCGTCCATTTGAATGCGCTGATACGCTGATAGCGGCCAGGTTGCTCTGAAGAGACAACTGAACTGGCCCTCAATTTGGCTAGGTTGGCGAAATCTTTGGCGAAGCGCGGCTAAGGAGGCGTGCCTTGGCGGCCCGACACGGGCTTCAGACTAAAGATTTCATGCGGTCAGATATCTTCTTCGCCATCCGCCGGGCCGTCTCTCGATAGTCGAGTGGCTCAAACCGGAATGTCGGGCCGGCGACTACAAGGCCCGCGATAGCGGGTCCCTGCTGATCTCGGATCGGCACTGAAATTGCGCTGATGCCATCGACCGGAATGTCTCGCACGATTGCACAGCCCATCTGGGCTGCCTCCGCAATTGCCGCCTCGGTTGCCGTTAGATCTCCGGGAGACAGTTGCAGTCCCTCCAGTTTCTGAAGCCTTTCCTCCTTCGGCAACGTCGCCAGAATCATTCTGCCCACTGCCGAATTATGCAGCGGCAGCCGGGTGCCGAGTTTGAGATCCACGCGCAGGATCGATTCGGCTTCGACGCGCTGTAGCAACACAACGCCGTCGCCGCTCAGAACGCCGATCGAAGAGGTTTCGCGGACTTGGTCCACAAGTTCCTGCAGCAGGGGAATGAGGGCCGGCCCAATTCCGATATTGGCTGCCGCAACGGTGCCCGCCTCCATGGTCCGCAACCCAAGCCTATAGCGCGAGGACATATGGTCCTGATCGATGAAGCCGCGCGACTGAAGCGTGGCAATCAACTGATGCGCAGTGCTTTTTGCGACCCCGAGATGCCGCGCGATCTCAGTGACGCCAAGCTCCTCGCCGGGATGATCGATCAATAACTCAATGATCTGCAATGCTCTGGCAACCGAACTCACGGTTCGCGTCACCGGCCTATCCAACCCTTCGTCGGCCATATCCGCCAACCCCCCGATGCTTGAGACCTTTACAGGCCGTGAAATTCGTCCTAGGTTAATTTCTGCGAACAGCGTTCGTCATGAACGAACATCGCATGCAAATGATTTGATTTCAAGTAGAGATCGCAAAGGGAGGAAGAAGATGGGATTGCATTGGAATAAGGTGGCATTTCTCTTGGGTGCTGCCGTCACTCTCGGTACGTCATCCGTTGTCGCGAATGATCTCGGCACGGTGACGATGTCCGTCGTGCCCTCGACCAGCTCGGCCGTGCTTTACGTCGCGCAAGATGGCGGCTATTTCGACAAGCATGGTCTGGATGTCGAAATCGTCGAATTCACCAGCGGCGCAGAAGCCGAGCGGGCCATGGTGGCCGGCGCTGTCAATATGGGTGGTGGCGGTGTTGGCAGTACACTCATCATGGCCAATCAGGGTATCGAGGCGACCAATATCGTCTTGTTCCAGGATAAGCCGATCTTTACCTTGGTTGTCTCCAGCGCGCTCGACGTCGAGCCGGGTGACTTCTCGGGACTCAAGGGCAAGAATATCGGCATCAGCTCGCCCGGTAGCCTGACTGATTTGTTCCTGCGTATTGCGCTTCGGGACGCCGGGCTGAACCCTGACACCGACGTGACCATCGTCGCGACGGGCGGCCTGAATGGGCATTTGCCTGCACTCCAGGCGGGGCGCGTGGATGCTCAGATGACTTGGGAGCCGGCAACGGTCACCATCACCCACGAAGGCGCCGGCAACGTGTTCATGGACCTGCGCACCGACGACGTTCCCGAGACCCTGCAGAATCTGCTCGGAAGCTCTTTGCAGGCCACCGATGAATGGCTGAACGCGAGCGAGGAAAATCTCGAAAAGGCCAAAGCAGCGGCTCGCGCCATCGCAGAGGCGGCCCGTGACATCAAGGCCGATCCTAGCCTGATGGTCTCCACGCTCCAGCAGATCTTCCCTTCGGTGCCGGACGACCTCTTGGCCGAAATCGCCCAGGTCGAGGCCGCGGCCTATAATCCCGTCATTACCGCCCAAGCCATCGCTCACATGAATGATGTCTATGTCGAGGCTGGTTTGATTGCTGCGCCTGTTGCCTTCGATGATCTGGTCGATCCGCGGCTTGCTGCAGAATGGGAATAATCGACCTCTCCAACGCGCCAAGTGGAAGAAGTGATGACGGCAGAAGCCAAGCTTAGGGTCGAGGGGCTATCTCTTGATTTCGGCAATAGCGAACGCGGCCTGCGGGTGCTCGCCAATGTAAATCTGGATCTCAAGCGTGGGGAGTTCTGTACGATTGTCGGGCCCTCGGGCTGTGGCAAGAGTACGCTTCTGAACGTCATTGCCGGGCTGATGCCGCCGACCGAAGGCAACTGCTATCTCGATGGCAAGCCCATCAGACCGGGTATGCCCAGTATCGGGTACATGTTCCAAAGCGACACTTTGTTGCCCTGGAACACCGCGCTCGAAAATGTGAGGCTGCCTCTGGAGGCCGTCGGCCGAAAGGATGACGGGCTATGCCTCGACCTTCTCAAGCGAGTAGGCGTCGGCGACTTCGCGGACGCCTATCCCTGGCAGTTATCTGGCGGAATGAAAAAGCGGGTGCAACTTGCGCGTCTGTTAGCTCAGCAGCCCGAAGTCCTCCTGATGGATGAACCCTTTGGTGCACTCGACGCACAGACAAAGCTGCTTATCCAGGAGGAATTGCTGCGGCTTTGGGAAAAGTCCGACCTAACGGTCCTGTTCGTCACTCACGATCTGTCTGAGGCGATCAGCCTTTCCGACCGCGTGTTGCTGTTCAGCGCCCGTCCAGGACACATCAAAGAAGAATATGAAGTGCCCCTCGCGCGGCCCCGGAACATCGAGACCATCGTGCAGGATACCCAATACAACGACCTGTTCGTCCGGCTCTGGCGCAGCCTCAAGGAAGAGATTCAACTGTCGTGAACATCATGCTAAATATTTACCGGGTGCTTCTTCTAGCTGCTTTCTTGGCCATCTGGGAAGGCGCGGCAGTCCTTGGCCTCGTCACAGAGTTCACCATGAGCCGGCCCTCGAGAGTTTTCTCATGGCTGGGCGGCGCGCTGGTAGACGGGTTCTTCTGGATGAACATACTCGTCACCGTCCGCGAAACGCTGCTCGGCCTGCTCATCGGTGCCGTGCTTGGCATCCTCTCCGGCTTCGCTCTGGCGCATTGGCGCAGCGCCTTCCTACTGCTGGAGCCGTTCATCATGGCTCTATACAGCCTGCCCCGTGTTGCCTTGGCGCCGCTGTTTCTGGTCTGGTTTGGCATAGGTGAAGGCTCGAAAGTTGCGCTTGCGGCGTCGCTCGTCTACTTCGTTTTGCTGCTTAACACCTATACCGGCATCAAGGAAATCGACCGCAATCTGATCAATGCGGTGCGCACCATGGGCGCCAGTCGTAGTTTCATTGCCCGACGAGTGCTGCTGCCGTCGTCTCTCACCTTCATCTTTTCCGGGCTCAGAATAAGCATCGGCCTGGCGCTAATTGGCACCATTGTCGGTGAAATGATCGCCGGACAATATGGTCTCGGCCAAATGATCGCCCGGGCCGGCAACATGTTCGATACCGCCCAGGTTTTTGGCATCATCATCGTTCTGGCCATTCTCGCAGTTCTAGCAAGCGAGGGAATGAAAGTACTCGAGCGCTGGGTGATGCGTTGGCGGCCAACTACGGAGACACATTGATGCGGACAGTCAATATTTGCGGCGTCGGCATGACCCGCTTCGGAAAATACCCTGATCGTTCGCTCAAGGATCTAGCGCGTGAAGCCGTGACAGCGGCCCTTGCCGATGCGGGAGTAGAAATCCCTTGTCTACAGGCGGCGTTCGTGGGCAATTCCATGGCCGGCATCGTAACGGGCCAAGAAGCCGTTCGAGGCCAGGTCGTGCTGAGCGCAATGGGCATTGGCGGCCTGCCAATCGTAAATGTCGAGAATGCCTGCGCGTCTGGATCAACGGCGCTGCATCAAGCTTGGATGGCCGTTGGTGCTGGGCTCCATGAGGTGGTGCTGGTGCTGGGCGTGGAAAAGCTTTTTCATCCCGACCGCGCTGTTACGCTGCGCGCGTTGGCGTCGGCGACCGACGTCGAAAAACTGTCGGGCGATGGCGGCGGCAGTGTGTTTCTGGAAGAATCCAGCCAGAGGCTCGCCGCCTATATGAAACGCACGGGGGCAACCCTCCGGCATGTGGCCATGGTTGCCGAAAAGAGCCATCGCAACAGCGCTCTTAATCCCTCCGCCCAATATCAGAAAGCCTATAGCGTCGAAGAGATTCTCGCCTCGCCTGTGTCGGCACCACCGCTTACCCGACTCATGTGCTCGCCGATCGGAGACGGGGCCGCGGCCCTCGTGGTCTGCTCGGAAGCGTATGCAAAAAAAATCGGCCGTGCCGGGATCCGGATCGGCGCATCCGTTGTGAGGTCAGCGAGCAGCCCCGATGGCGTGGGCATCGCAGAACGGGGTGCGAGCGCGGCCTATGATATGGCTGGGATCGGCCCCGAAGAGCTGTCACTGGCAGAAGTGCACGATACCACAGCGGCCAGCGAATTGATGCTCTATGAGAAGCTGGGCTTCTGCGGTGCCGACGAAGGCCCGAGGCTGGTGGATACCGGAGCTATCCAGATCGACGGCCGTATCCCGGTCAATACCAGCGGAGGTCTTATTTCCCGCGGGCATCCTGTCGGTGCAACGGGCGTGGCCCAGATCGTCGAGATTACACAGCAATTGCGCGGGCAGGCAGGTCCTCGCCAAGTCAACGGTGCGCGCATCGGGCTGGCGCATAACTCCGGAGGCACGGTCCTCGGCGAACCCGCGGCGCTTTGCATTCACATACTGGTCGCAGACGACGCAGAACGAACGCGCAATTTGGGCAATTAACGCTCCAGCTCACCTGCGTCGCAGACTCATTGAGAAGAGGAACTCTACATGCACGTGTTCACACCCGAGCAAATCTCTGTTCGTGATAAAGCAGCCGAAGCTGCCCGCGAGCTCTCCAAGATCATCATCGATATCGACCGCCAGACAGGCCACTCCAAGCCTTGGTGGGACGGGCTCCATCTGCTGGAAAACTCAGGCTTGTTGCGCTTGCACATCCCCAAAGAAAAGGGCGGCGGTGGATCCGACACGATGTCTCTGGTGCTGGCGCAGGAAGAGATCGCCAAGGTCGATGGCGGGTATGCAAACATCGTGTCGCACGAGGCCTGTGCTTATGCGATCTTCACTCATTGTCAGGATGAAGCGCTGCGCAAACGCGCTATCAAGAATATGGCCGAGGGCTCGCTGACGTGCATCGCGATCACCGAACCCGGCACCGGCGCCGACCTGGCACAGATGAAGACGACGGCCGTTGCCGACGGCGATGGTTGGCTTATCTCCGGTCACAAGCGGGCCACCTCGTTGGCTGGAGCCGCCGGTATGTATCTGGTGTTTGCTCTCACTGATCCAAGTATGGGCACGCGCGGCATTTCCGCCTTCGTCATTGATGCGGGGACGCCGGGGCTTTCTGTCGGCGAAGCCGATGAGCTGATGGGTTACCGTCAGCTGCCGCCGGCCGATGTATTCTTTGACAATGTGCGGGTTTCGCGCTCGCAGCTATTAGGTGAAATCGGTGGGGCCTTCAAGCTCTTCGCGCAGGCCCTCAATCTAGGGCGCCTAGGTGGCGGCACGCAGGCGCTTGGTATCGCGCAGGGTGCGTTCGAACACGCTCTGGCCTACGCCAAGAAGCGTCACACCTTCGGCAAACCCCTGATCGAGCATCAGGCGATCCAATTTTCGCTCGCTGAAATGGCAACCCAGATTGAAGCTAGCCGTGCTCTAGTTTATCAGGTCGCCCGCTGGATGGATACGACGGAGGACACCACCAGTCGCGAAGCCGCAAAGCTGTGTGCCATGGTCAAGATGCAAGCCTCGGACATGGCGATGAAAGTCACCATTGACGCCGTGCAGGTGTTCGGCGCCTACGGCAATTATCGGGAGAATCATGTTGAGCGCCTAATGCGCGACGCCAAGGTGACCCAGCTGGTCGACGGTCCCAATGAACTCATGAAAATGCGGATCGGCCATGCGCTGATCCGTGGCGTGTAACGCGTTCGAGGGAGATGAAGGGTGTTGACTGGAGATATGCTGAGGCGGTCTGCGGAGCGCTTCCCGAGCAAGGCAGCGATCATTTGTGACGGGGTGAAGAAAAGCTATGGCGACCTGCACCGGGACGCCAACCGCTTCGCTAATGCCGTGATCGACATGGCACTGGCAAAGGGTGCCAAGATTGCCATTCTGTCGCGTAACCGCCCGGAATATGCGACGGCGTTCTTCGGCGCGTCGCGCACGGGCTGCGTCTTCGTCAACGTCTCGGTGCTCTATGCGCTTGAAGAACTCGTCTATGTCCTGGACAAGGCGGATGTGGAGGTTCTGCTCTATGAGGATTGCTTTGAAGACCGCGTGAAGCAGGCTGCCGAGCGCCTGCCTAAGCTCAGGCAGGCGATTGTCATTGGCAGCGCGTCGGGCGACGAGCTGACCCTCGATGCCCTTGTCGCCAAATATCCCGATACCGAACCTGGCGTCGACATCGAAGAGCAAGATCCCTTCTGCATGACCTATACGGGCGGCACCACCGGCCGCCCCAAAGGGGTCCTGGCCAACCACAGGAGCCGGGCGGTCACGGCGCATACGGTCGTCGTTGAAAGCGGTATCACGGAAAAGGACGTCGTGGCTGTCGTAACGCCGTTGTTCCATGTCGCGGCGCTCAACATCATGCTTCAGCCTGCCGTGCTGGTGGGGGCGACTACCGTTCTACTTCCCAAATGGGATGTTGAGGAGTACGCCAAGCTATCGCGGACTTATGGTATCAGCGCTGCCTTCATGGTGCCAACCCAGGTGAGCATGCTGGTGAGCGGCGAAAATTTCGATCCTGAACACTATTCTGTCTGGACCAAGCTCAACTTCTCCGGCGCACCGATGCCGGACTGGGTCCAGAAATCGATCCTTGAGAAGCTGCCGCAGCTCAGGCTGACGCAGTTCTATGGGCAATCGGAAATGGGTATTGTGGCGGCGCTCAAGTCGGGTGACCTGCAGAACAAGCTCGGTAGTGTCGGCCGGCAGGTCTATAACGCCGATCTGGCGGTACTCGATCGTGACGGCAATCCGGTCAAACCGGGGGAAATCGGTGAAATCGTTGCGCGCGGTGACAATGTCATGCTTGAATACTACAACGACCCCGAGCAGACCAAGGCATTTTGGCGCTATGGCTGGGCTTGGAGCGGGGATCTGGCGACAATCGATGCCGATGGCTTCCTTACGCTAGTCGACCGTTCTAAGGACATGATCATCGCCGGGGGCGAGAACATCTATCCCAAAGAAATCGAAAACGTGCTCTATGAGCACCCTGCGGTGGCCGAATGCGCCGTGTTTGGTATTCCCGACGACAAATGGGGTGAAGTTCCTGCGGCCCATGTCCAGCTCAGGGCTGGGAGCGACGCGGGCGAGGAGGATCTGGTCAATCATTGCATGGAACGACTGGCGCGCTTCAAGCGGCCTCGTCTGATCAAGCTGGTGACCGATTTCCCCAAGACGCCCATCGGCAAGATCCAGAAGAACGTGATCCGCGAAGATTATTGGGCCGGCCGAGACAAGCGCATCTAGCGTGATCTCACCGCTCGATCGTCCCCATACTGTACCAAACGCTTAAC